>JBIKOG010000195.1:0-14727 GCA_044358225.1 Bryobacteraceae bacterium
GCCCTAAACGCGTCGCCCTCCGGGCGCCGCAGGGCCGGGCAGAGGCAGGCCCCAAGGAGCACTACTAACCCCAAGGGTGGGCCAAATCAAAGCATCAAAGTGGGCCAAATGGAGTTGACAGAAGCAGGTGCCGCCCGGTTTGTGCATCACCATTCCGACTTTCCCCGATTTACCCACCAGTTCGGCGATCTTGCGGGCTGCCGCGCAACCGGCCCCATAGTTGTCGGTGGCGACGAAGGTGAGGTATCCCTCCGCTTCCACGCCGGAGTCAAAGACGGTGACGGGAATGCCGGCGGCGATGGCCCGTTCGACCGGTGCCCGCAGCGCGCGTTCATCGGTGGCGGAGATCGCAATGGCCGCGACGCGTTGGGTGACCATCGCGTCAACGATCTGGATCTGCCGGCCGTGATCGGTCTCTTCCTTCGGACCATTCCAAACGATTTCCACTCCCGATTCGGCCGCCGCCCGGCGGACGCCAGCATGGACCGCAGCGAAGAACAAGTCGCCGACGGCCTTGGGAATCACGCCGATGACCTGCTTTCCGCCTCGGCCGCACCCACTCAGTAGCGGCAACGCAGCCATCCACCCTCGTCTGGTAATCATTCGAGATAGCATACCGCTGCCTAAGGTGTTTTTCCCTAAGGTCCCCCCGGAAACGGACAGAAATACTGTTTTGCGCCATTCCGTCACTCGTTCCAGCAGCCCATCCAGCCCCTGCCGACATGCCCTGGGACATTTTGTCTCAATTCTTCTAACCCTATGACATCATTGGGTCGTAGGGCGTTCGTGGCCGAAGTCGTCTGCCGCGAAACTCGCTATTGGCGGTCTCCCCGGAGTGTCATATGATTGTTTCAGAGCAGGACAGCGGTTGAGCGGATCTCCCCCCTTCTCGAAACTTTGTCTGGTTCGTTTTCGTTTTCCTCCAACAGTCGTAGCATTCCTTTTACGGGGTTCCTTGAGAACCCCGTTCTTTTTTTTACAGGCGTAACAGGAAGAAGCCGAAGGACAAAAGCCCGCTCGCAACGGCCACCCAGCCCCAGGTCCGCAAGCCCGGCAGGCACCACCACATGTATAAGCCGGATGCCACCCAGATTAGGAAGGCCAGGCAAACGAGATCGATCACAATGGCCCAGAGGGCGGGGAATAGCCGGCCATCGGCAAACCCACCGCGGGAATGCATGCCAGTCAGGAAGCTCTCCCAACGGAAGCGCCGGTCTTCGGCTATCAGGCGCTTTTCGTTGATGAAGTACTTGAATTGGACTGATCGCCAGAACGTGTAGACGTAGATGTTCAACTGGGTGGGACTCTGGCGGTAAACGCCGTAGGTGGCCTCTTCCATATGAAAATCGCGGACTACTTTCGCGCCGAGGGGTTTCAGCACCGGCGAGTCGGGGATGGGGCCGAGATCGTAGGGCCCGTCAAAGGTCTTCTTCCAGAGGGGTAGTCCCTTCTCTTTGTCGCGTTGTTCGAAGTAGTCGTTGTGAGAGATGGGGATGGAGGACAAGGCGTACATCAGGACCCAAGGGGTCAAGAACAGTCCAAGGTAGAGGTGCGTTCGGCGATTGAGATGCGGGAATGTCATTAGAGCACCGCCAGAAACAGCCCGAATAGCGCAAAACCGGCACCGAGCGCGACGGCGCCGAAACGGCGGGTGACTCGCAGTTCCCACCACATCCAGATGCCGCTGAAGGCGAGCATCAGCAGGCCCAGAATGGTCAGGTCCACCGAAGCTGCCCACAGGTCCTCCAACAGAAAGTCGTGCTGAAAGCCCCGTCTGCGGTGCATCCGTTCCAGAAAACCGGCCCCGGAGAAGACCATCTTCTCGATGGTGATCTTCCTGTCGGCCGCTGTGTAGGTGATCCTTCTTGGGTTTACCGGATGTTGCCGGTTGATGACGACCTTTTCCGCTGTGGCGCCTCGCGCCAGGCCGTAGGCGCCTTCCATGTCGAGGGAAGCCATCAGTTGCAGCGCAATCTGCTGCGGTGTCGCACCGTCCGGCATGACTCCGTCGTAGGTGATTTCCCGCTCCAATTCAAATGTGGGCGGCGGTACAGGCTCCGGACCGCGGAACAATTCCCGATGGTTCATGACAAACGTGGAGGCCGCGTACATCAGAATCCAGGGTGCCAGGAATAGTGCGAGATATAGGTGAATGCGCCGGAGCAGAAGAGACATCTCCAGAGAGTCTACAACGGGACCCCGCGCGGAGGTTTAGATTGCCGCCGCGCGCCTACGGTTTGGGTGGTTGCGGTTGCGGATCGCGCCGGCGGAACAGTTTGGGCACCTTTCCGATGCCCCGCCTCATCCAATTGGACCGTTTTTCCGCCGGAACCTGCGTGTCTACCAGTACGGTGTCCGGCACATTCGTGACCGGCGCGCCGCCACCAGTCTCGATTGGAGCCACCTTCGGAGGGAGTGGCAAGGCGGTTGTCGCTGGTGCGGGTAGGGGCGAATCCTTGATGGGGGGCGCTTCGATCGGTCGTGGCGCCTCTGGCAGCGCGCGGGCCACTCCGGAGAGCGCTTCCCTGCGGACGGGCAGGGCGGGAATCCGCCTCACGGGCGCGGGTTCGATCGGTGCAGGTATCTGGACGGTTGGCGTTGGAAGCCGTGAGGCCTCTGGCGGCGCCGGAGGCGCGGTTGGCATTTGGAGTGATAGCGTTTCGACCGGAATATCCCAGGTTTTGGGCGGAACAGCGAAGGCTGCCAGCAACATGGACCCGATTCCCGCGGCGTAGGTCGCATATCGCCATGGAACCGTTCTGGAGGCCCGCGCTGCGTTGGGAAGTTCCTGTAGCGCAGCCAGGAATCCGCTGGCGCTTTGGAAACGCTCCGCTGGGTTCTTCTGCAATGCCCGTTCGACGAGAGCGTCAAACTCCTTCGGAAGATCGGGTGCCCATCGGGAGACTGGGGGCGGGGTCAGTTCAATCTGCGCCCGCATGACGGCATATTGTTCGACGCCGTCGAAAGGCCTTCGCCCGGTCAACATCTCGTACAGGACAACCCCGACGGCATAAAGGTCCGCCCGCCAATCGGTGGTAGCCAGCCCGCGCACCTGCTCCGGCGCCATGTAGTAGACGGTTCCGACGGCCATTCCCTGGCCGGTTTGCCCAGGTTCTCCGTACTGTTTGGCTAACCCGAAATCAGTGAGTTTCACCGTGCCGTAGCGATCCAGCAGGATATTCGCCGGCTTCACATCCCGGTGGACGACACCGTGATGATGGGCCATAATCAGCGCATTCAGCACCTGTTCGGCGACGCGAATGCTTGCTTCCACCGTCAACGGGCCGCGTTGGAGGACGGAACCGAGCGATTCGCCGTCGACCAGTTCCATGACCAAAACGATGGTCGATCCCTCACAGAACGCGGTACGGACCTGTGCGATGTTCGGATGATCCAACTTCGCCTGCAGTTGGATTTCGCGAAGAAAACGTTGGGCCTGATCGAGGTCATGGCCATAGTTCTCGGCCAGAATCTTCATCGCCTCCAGCCGGCCGGTCACCGAGTTCACCACCTGATAGACGACGCCGCAAGCGCCCTCTCCGATGACTCCGGTCACCCGGTATGGACCAACGGCATCTCCCGGTTGGAATCGCATGGGCCCTAGGCACCGCCATAGATGAGGACGAGCACTGCAATGGCCAGGAATACCATCCCGGCGGCCAACGCGACGATGGCTGGAGAAATTGCGGCCGGGCGCACGAGGTCGACCGGCGGCGCGGGAGCCAGTGGGGCTGTGGGCTCTGCTACCGTTTGTTGCGGCACGTAGACTGTGCCCGGATTCAAGATGGCGTGGTAAAACTCGCGGGCAGACTGATACCGTTCACTCGGGTTTTTTGAAAGAGCCTTCAGGATTACTGCGTCGAGCACGCCGTTAATGACGGGATTGTACTGGCTGGGCGGCGCCGGAGACTGTTGCACGTGGGCCATCATCACCTCGTACTCCGCCTTCTGGTTGAACGGGGGACGGCCAGTGACGAGCGCATAGAAAACGCAGCCAATGGAGTAGACGTCGATGCGCGGATCCAGTGAGGCGACGCCATGGAACACTTCCGGCGCGGTATAAGTGGCGCTCCCGACGATTGTCCCGGCGCGCGTCACGCTGGGGTCAGCAGCCGTTTTTGCGGCCGAGAACCCGGTTAGTTTGATCAGTTTTTCCGGTGTAATCAGGATATTCGCGGGTGATATCTCGCGATGGACCACGCCAGAGGCATGGGCGGCATCGGCGGCGGCGAGTACCTGCAGAATGGAACGAACGGCCTCTTCAGTATCCATTGCCCCAAGTTCCAACCGGTCCGCCAGGGTCACCGCTTCAATCGCTTCGACCGAAATCGCCAGTTGTCCCCCGAGTTCGATAACTCCGTGACAGGTCAGGATGTTGGGATGTTGGAGCGTGGCGAGGATTCGGCTTTCCCGCACGAACCGAGCCGAACGCTCCGGGTCGTGCTGGACGCTCTCGGGCAGGATCTGGAGTTGTTCAATCCGGCTGCTGGCAACGTTCCGAGCCCGATAGGCGATGCGTTTGCTGGAACTATCCAAGTAGTCCAACAACTCATAGCCGTTGATGGTTTGTCCGATGGTAAGAGGCACAGGCGAGTCTCTCCCCATAATCGGCGCTTCTATCCTTTCGCTTTAGCCTTCCCGGAAAGTCGGTACTACGGGCTTTGCGGTACTGGGGGGCTGTGCACCCCCCAGAATTCCTAGCTCCAGAACGTGAGATACGGTTTGGACTCGGCCTGGCGCTGAATGTAGAGGGCCAGTTCGCGGGCGTGGTAGTCGCCCCACATGCAGGATTCGCCACACGGGACCTTCCGGCCTTCCGGAATGTGATCCCAGCCGTTGGGACGGTGGTACACGGAGTGAAGCAGGAGGCCATGGTGGCCGGGGTCGGTGCTGAGGTAGGGTTCGTCGAAAATGGTATTGGCTACGGTTAAGCCCGCGGCCGTGTACTTCGACTCGCCCGTCAACCGGCCCAGCCGAAGCAACCCTTGCGCGCCAATCGCCGCCGCCGAGGAATCGACGGGTTCGAAATCGTTGAACGGCTCGGCCGGGCGGTTCAAGTAGTCGCCCATGTTCGCCAGGCCCGGTGCGCCCGTGTCCCAGTACGGAACGCCGCAGGTGGGGGTTTGCGCGATGTAGAAATCGCAGGTGGCTTTGGCGGCGCGCATCATGAACGCGGGCGCTTCCAATCCCATCGCCGCGAAAAACTCGAGCTGTTCCGCGAAGCCAAGCATTGCCCACGCCAGCCCGCGGGTCCAGGTGGTGAATGGCGAATACCCTTGCTGCGAACTGGGGCACCGGGCGTTGCCGTCGTTGCGGTTGAAGACAATCTCGTGCACAGTGCGGCCCGGCAGCGTGTCGTAGGAATCGCGGCCCGTGCCATAGAATACGTTCAGTTCCGCGGTGGCGCGGGCGTGGTCAATCAGGCGCTCCAGCAAGGAGATTTTCTGATCGTTTTCGCCCATCAGGACATGGCCGAGTTTGTGGCTGACTGCCAGGGCGCGGAGTGATCGGATGGTATCCACGAAGAGCGAATGGGGACCGTTGAACGAATAGATGTAACCGCCGCCGCCACGGATGGGGGACCATCGCGCGGCCTGCACCGCGCCGGTGCATTGGAGAGCGAGCACGTAGAAGTTTCGCTCCCAATCATTGGCGGGGATGCGCCCTTCGTCCATCAGGCGAAGCAGATTTCCGTACGTCGAGACATTGTTGAATCCATGATCATGCACGCCAACGTGGGTGATGTGCGGCGCCATGAGTTCCACGGTTCGTTTACGGCCCTGGTCCAGGAACCACTGCTCACCGGTGGCGTCGAACTGGAGGATGGCGGCGCCAAATTGGAAGCCCTGCGTCCATTCCGTCCAGCCGCGGGAGGTATAGCGGCCCTTCACCGTGAATACGGGAGCGCCCGCCGAAGGTTCCCACGCCTCTTCGAGCGCACGAATCTTGGTGGCCGACGCGGCCCAGAGCTTGCCAATGCGCGGCAACAGGGCCGCGGGGGTGAGTTCGTTCTGAATGTGAATCATTTTTCCGTGAGTAACTTGAGAATCAGTGCGGCCCATTGCGGGCCTTTGTAGGAGTCGGGTGTATCTTCGTAGGACTCGTCGATCGAGTGCGACCCTTGCGCCGCGCCGCCTCCGCCGATGGTGATGGCGGGAATGCCGAGGCTCATGGGGATGTTAGAGTCGGTGGAGCCGGCGCGTGTCGCGAAGATCGGAACGCCCGCCGTTTTTGCCGCGGCAAGGGCCTTTTGCACGATAGGCAGCGAGTCCGGCGGTTCGGCCGCGGGACGAAGGCCCATCGTTTTGATGTCCAGATCGAGTGCCGCCTTCGAGTTGGGCCAGCGCTGTTTTTCGGCGTCGAGCCCGGCCTGGAATGCCGCGCGCAGTCGCTCGTCGAGCGTCTTCAACTCGCTGGCCGATTCGCTTCGGATGTCGACTTCCATGCTCACCGAAATCGGGATGGAATTCACGCTCGTGCCGCCTTCGACGCGCCCAATGTTAAACGTGGTTTTCGGTGTCGTCGGAACCTGAATATCGGCGATGCGGGCGATGGCGCGGCCCATGGCGTGCGCTGGATTGGGCATGCCGAATGCGCCGTAGCTGTGGCCACCGCGCCCTTTGTAGGTCACCAGATACCGATTGCTGCCGACGCCGCGGGTGGTGAGCGACGTCCCTGTGCCGTCGACGGAAATGAAGGCGTCAACCTGCCCCTTCAACTCTTTCGTGAATAGATGCCGCATGCCGCGCAGGTCGCCCTGGCCCTCTTCGCCGACGGTGGCGACGAAAAGGATGGTGCCATTGAACGTCGCCTTGTGCTTTTGAAACGCCTTTGCGACCGTCAGCACCGACGCCAGTCCGCGGCAATCATCGCCCATCCCCAGACCTTTCAACTTGGCGCCTTCCTTCTTCACCGTCACGTCCATGCCTTCGGGGAACACGGTGTCCAAGTGGGCGCTGAAGACGATCAGCGGCTTCGGCGCCTGGGAGCCCGGCCAGCGGCTGATGATGTTTCCCTCGCTGTCCGTGCGGATGTCGACGAGGCCGAGCGAACCCAGCCGCTTGGCATACTCTTTGCCACGCTCGACTTCTTTAAACGGGGGCGCCGGGATTTGGCAGATGCTGATCTGCTGCTCCAGCGTCCACGCCTGATCAGCCCGTATTGTCTCCAGGATGAGGTCAAAAGTTTGCGCGGTAACCGCGTAGGGGAGCAGCAACAGAAGCAGGCGGAGCATTCCCTCTATTGTGCCAAGGTTCCGTCTTTGATATAGAACTGCCTATGAACCGTCGCACACTCCTCTCTCTCCCGTTCGCGTTGCCGCTCGCCGCGCAGACAAACAAGCCAAAACGGATCAACAAAGCGATCGAGTTGCTCTCTCAAGGCCAGCCGATTTATTACACCGGCGCTTCGGGCGGAGCGGGCTATGAGGAAGGGAAGCGGATGTCGCAGACCTGGGCGGATTACATCAACTATGAGATGGAACACGGCCAGCTCGATTTCAGCGCGTTGAAGGCCTTCATGCGCGGGCTCATCGACGGCGGTCCCACCAAGAGCGGCCATCGCACGCCAGCCGTCATCGCGACGCTGCCGGTGCTCGGCGTCAGCAAAGCGCACATGGAAGCCAATTTCTGGGTTGTGCAACAGGCGCTGTTGACCGGGATTCATGGCATCCTCCTTTGCCACGCCCGCGATCCAGAGGCTATTAAAACCTTTGTCGCAGCGTGCCGCTACGTCGATTCGAAACCCGTTCCCGGCCTGCCCGAAGGAATGCTCGGAAACGGCAGTCAGGGCGGCCCGGCGGCCATCTGGGGGCTCACCGCGGCAGAGTACAAGAAAGTGGCTGATCCGTGGCCGCTGAATCCCAATGGCGAGTTTCTGCTCGGCCTGAAAATTGAGGACCGCTTTGCCCTTGCCAATGCGGAAAAAGTAGCCTCCGTACCCGGTATCGGGTTTGCCGAATGGGGCCCAGGAGATATGGGTCTCTCGCTTCGCCGCCCCGATGGTCACGGCGCGAACAATGAGCTGGATCCGGAGATGGCGAGTGCGCGCAGTCGCGTCCTGAAGGCTTGTAAGGCGAACAAACTGGCGTTCCTCAACACCGTTCGTCCCAACGACGTGGAGGAGATGATCAAAGAAGGTGTCATGATTGGTTCCGGTGGACAGGAAGCGGCGGAAAAGGGCCGCAAGTTCACCAAACGGACAATGCCGTGGTAAATCGCACACTACTCTTCTTCACTGCTCTCACCCTTTCCGCGCAAACGAACTGGCCCACGTGGTCGGGCGGCAACGATGGCAATCGTTATTCGCCGCTGAAACAGATCACCAAGGCCAACGTCAAGAACCTGAAACTGGCGTGGGAGTTTCACTCCGGAGACGCCGATGCGCGTGGCCGGACCATGATTCAATGCACGCCATCGGTGATCGACGGCGTGCTGTATGGCACCACCCCGACGCTGATGGCCGTTGCGCTCGACGCTGCTTCGGGTAAGGAAATCTGGCGATTTGATCCGGTCGACGTGCGCAGTCGCGGCGTCAATCGCGGCGTCATGTATTGGGCGGAGGGTGCCGACAAACGGATTCTGTTCTCTGCGGGCAGCTATCTGTATGCACTCGACGCCAAGACCGGGAAGGTCATTCCGGGCTTTGGTGTGAGCGGCCGTGTGGACATGTCGAAAGAGCTTGACCGCGACCCTCCGGGCGCGTTCAATGGCGCAACGACGCCCGGCATCGTCTACAAGGATCTGATCATCATGGGCTCTAGCGTTGGCGAAGGCCCCCGGGCCGCCGCCCCCGGCCACATTCGCGCCTATGACGCGCGCACCGGCAAGCGCCGCTGGATCTTCCACACGATTCCGCATCCCGGCGAAGTGGGCTACGAGACGTGGCCGAAGGACGTCTGGAAAACGATTGGCGGAGCGAACAACTGGGGCGGGATGAGCCTGGATGAAAAGCGGGGCGTTGTCTACGTCAGCCTCGGTTCGCCGGCGTTCGATTTCTACGGGGGCGACCGGGTGGGCGACAACCTCTTCGGCAACGCCATCGTGGCGTTGGAAGCCTCGACTGGCAAGCGGATCTGGCATTATCAAACCATTCATCACGACGTGTGGGATTGGGATCTTCCGGCCAACCCGAATCTCATCAAATGGAACGGCAAGGACGCGCTGGCCCAGATCACCAAACAGGGGTTCGTCTTCGTCCTCGATCGGGAAACCGGCAAGCCGCTGATCCCAGTCGAAGAACGTGCGGTGCCGGCGAGCGACATGCCCGGCGAAGTGGTGTCGAAAACGCAGCCGTTCCCGGTGAAGCCGCCGCCGTTCTCTTCGCAGAAATTCGAACCCAGCGACGTCACGCCCGAAGCGGAAGCACAGATCAAGCGCCAACTGGCGGATCTCAAAAATGGCGGCATGTTCGCGCCGCCATCGAGGCAGGGAACTGTCGTTCTCCCCGGCACGCTGGGCGGCGGACTATGGGGCGGCGCCGCGGCTGTTCCGGCCGGGAACCTCTACGTCAATTCGCAGAACGTCGCCAGCGTGCACCAATTGATCGACGCCGCGCCTAACTCCCCCTATCCGTACGCCCTGAAAGGCTACGCCAAGATTCGTGACGAGAAAGGCAACTCCGGCGCCAAACCGCCGTGGGGCCTGCTGACTGCCATCAACTTGAACAAGGGTGAGTTCAGCTGGCAGAAAATCTTCGGCAAGGACCCGTCGACGACCAAGGAAGTGGGCACCGAAAACATGGGCGGCCCAGCGGTTACGGCCAGCGGCCTGCTGTTCATTGGCGCGACGAAGGACGAGATGTTCCGCGTCTACGATGTGGCCACCGGAGCCATCCTGTTCGAACACAAGTTGCCAGCCGGGGGCTACGCCACGCCGGCTATCTACAGCGTGAACGGGAAACAGTACGTCGCCATCGCCTGTGGCGGCGGCGGGCGGATGGCGACAAAATCAGGAGATGCCTACGTTGCGTTTGCTCTGCCTTAGTCTCTTCGTCGTGATGGCCGCAGACCAACCCATTCCCTACAGCCATAAAAAGCACGTCGCCATGGGCTTGGAATGCGCCGGGTGTCACACCATGCCCGGGAAAGGCGAAGCGGCCACCTATCCCGCGGAAGCGACGTGCATGCAGTGCCATACCACGGTGAAAAAGGAGAGTCCGGCTATCAAGCTGCTCTCCAAGTACGCCGAGGAGAAGAAGGCCGTACCGTGGATACGGGTCTATAAACTGCCCGAATACGTTTGGTTTTCGCACAAAATACACACGAAAAATGCGAAATGCGCGCAGTGTCACGGCGATGTGGCGTCGAAAGACGTCCTGGTGAAAGAGAAGCCGATCGACATGAATTCCTGCATGAACTGTCACGACGAACACAAGGCCCCCAATGAATGCAATCTTTGTCACAATCCTGCTTAGCGCGGCCGTGTTTGCGCAGGCGCCGTTCGAAGGTAGCGGGGACGTGGGCGAGACGCCGAGGTCCGGGGGTGTCGTTCCCGGGACCGACAGCTTCAAACTCACCGGTGGCGGAGCGAATGTTTGGGGTAAAGCCGACGCCTTTTTCTTCACCTGGAAAAAGATCACGGGCGACATCACCATCACCGCCGACGTGGCCTTCGAAGGTACGGGCAAAAATGCGCATCGCAAAGCGATGCTGATGCTGCGCCAGGACCTCATGCCGGACTCTCCGTATGCCGATATTGCCCTTCACGGCGATGGCCTCACGTCACTGCAATACCGCGAAACAAAAGGCGGCGATACGAAGGAACACCGCTCGGCCATTACCAAGCCGACGCGCATTCGGATCGAACGCCGCGGCAATCAGATCCGCGTCTACGCCGGCCAACCCAATCAGCCGCTCACGGCCACCGGCCCGCAAAGCATCGAATTCAACGGTCCCATCTACGCCGGCCTTGCCATGTGCTCCCACGACGCGGGTGTGCTCGAAACCGCCGTGTTTTCGAACGTCCGTATCGAGCAGAGCGTCGGGCAGCAGCCCTATCGCAGCCACGTCAGCGTCTACGATTTCAAAACCCGGAAGACACGTGAAATCTATGCGGCCGATGGCGTGATCGAAGCGCCCAACTGGTCTCGCGACGGTAAATTCCTGATCGTGAACACGGCCGGAAATCTCTACAAACTCTCTCTGCAGGATCCTAAACTGGAGAAGATCGAACTTGGCGACTACCGCTGCAACAACGATCACGACATCTCCAGGGACGGCCGCCGCATCGCGTTTTCCGCCTCCAGCCCAACTTCGCGCGCATCGCAGGTTTATGTCGCCGACGCCAACGGCTCCAACGTCAAACTGCTCACTCCCGCCGCTCCCAGCTACTTCCATGGATGGTCGCCGGACGCGCAGTGGCTCGCCTTCGTCGGCCAGCGTGACGGCAAGTTCGAACTCTTCCGCGTGCCCGCAAATGGCGGCCCCGAAGAGCGCCTGACCAGCAAAGGCGCCTATGACGACGGCCCCGAATACTCGCCGGATGGCAAGTGGATCTACTTCAACTCCAACCGCTCCGGCACCTGGGACATCTGGCGCATCCCGGCGACCGGCGGTGGCGCGAATGACGCAAAGGCTGAAAGGATTACCAGCGATGAATGGGAGGATTGGTTCCCGCACTTCTCCCCGAACGGAAAGCGCATGGTGATGCTCTCGTTCCCCACCGGCACCTCCGGACACAACGGAAAGATGCCCGGCATGGCTTTGCGCCTCTTCAAAAAGAATGGCAAGCACGAGGTGTTGACGACATTCTTCGGTGGGCAGGGAACCATCAACGTGAACTCCTGGTCGCCGGACGGTAAACAGTTCGCCTTCGTCGCCTTCGAGCCGCGATAAGATACGGATCATGGCAAAACGTTTACTGGTTGCGGCACTCCTCACTGCCGCGTCGCTCCCCGCTCAGTATTCGTTTCCGCAGGCCCAAACGTTCCTCAAACAGTACTGTGAAAAGTGCCATCAGGACCAGTCACCCGCTGGCGGTTTTCGCCTAAGCCGTGTTGCCGATCCCGCCAGCCTGACTTCCGACGCCAACAAATGGCTGTCCCTGACCAATCGCGTCAAGAACGGCGAGATGCCCCCCAAAGGCGCGCCCGCTCCTCCCATCGATGCCAAAGAAAAGTTCGGGGATTTCGTCCACGAAGCCGTCCACACCGCCGCCTGCGCCACCGGCGTCGCGCCGGGCCGCAGTCTCATCCGGCGCTTGAACCGCAATGAGTATGCCGCCACCGTGCGCGATCTGCTCGACATGCACATGGATATGGCGAAGGCCTTCCCCACCGATGGCGCCGGCGGCGAGGGCTTCGACAATGCGGCGGAGACCCTTTTCCTTTCTCCGCTCCACTCCGAAAAGTATCTGGAAGTTGCCAAGTTTGCCATGGAGTTTGCTGCCAAGGAGTATAAGTCCCGGGCCCGCATCTTCGTCGCAAAACCCGGCCCCGGCGTCACGTCCGATCAAGCCGCCCGCAAGATCCTGGAAACCTTCCTGCCGCGAGCCTTCCGCCGCCCGGTCAACGACGCGGATATCACGCCGTACATCGATCTTTTCCGCGCGGCGCAGAAGCAAGGCGAGACGTTCGACAGCGCCATTCTTTTCGCGCTGCGCGGTGTCCTCGTTTCCCCCAACTTCCTCTTCCGCGTGGAATCACCCAACCTGTCCGCCGAACCCCGGCCCATCGATAACTACGCTCTTGCCAGCCGCCTGTCGTACTTCCTTTGGGGCAGCATGCCGGACGAACTCCTCACCGACCTCGCCGCCAAAGGGAAATTGCAGGACCCGGAAGTTCTTCGCCAGATGGTCCGCATCATGCTCCGCAATGATCGTTCGGTCGACTTCGCTCAGTCCTTCGTCGAACAGTGGCTGCACACCCGCGAACTCAGCGGCGACAAAGCCCCCGACGCCAAACTCTTCCCCGATTTCACCAAGGACGAAGACCTTCGCTCCGACATTCGCTACCAGCCGATTCTCTTCTTCCGCGAAGTATTTCTGCAGAACCTGTCTCTGACGAATTTCCTCGATTCCAAACACTCCATCGGCACCCGGAAGCTAGCCACCCACTTCGGGCTGAAGCTCGCGCTCCGCCCCAACCAAACGTCGCAGCCGCACTGGATCGAGCTCCCCGAGAACTCAAATCGCGGCGGCCTGCTTGGCATGCCCGCCGTTCTCAGCGTCTCTTCGTACCCCTACCGAACCAGCCCCGTCCTTCGCGGCGCGTGGGTGCTGGAATCCATCCTCGGCACCCCGCCCCCGCCCCCGCCCGCCAACGTCCCTCCGCTCGAAGAGGCACCGGCGGGCAAAGCGCCCGGCACGATGAAGGAACGCCTCGCGCAGCACCGCAACAACGCCGTCTGCGCCAGTTGCCATAGCCGTATCGACCCCTTTGGCTTCGCGCTCGAGAATTACGACGTCACCGGAAAGTGGCGGTCCGAGGACGGTGGCAAGCCCATCGACGCCAGTGCGGAGCTACTGGACGGCACGAAGTTCGACGGCCCAGCCGAGATGCGAAAGGTTCTCCTGGAAAGGAAGGATCTTTTCGTCCGGAACCTCACCAATAAAATGCTCGGCTACGCCCTTGGCCGTGGTCTCAATATCAAAGATTCCTGCACCGTGGATGCAATCGTCGCCAAGGTGAAGCAAAATAACTATAGCGCCCAGACCTTGCTCGAAGAAATCGTCTTAAGCGTTCCCTTCCGTCAGCAAGCCGGTACGCCCCCGGCCAAGGAGCCCGCAAAGAAATGAAGCCCGCTCTCTCCCGCCGCAGCATTTTGAAAGGCGCCGGTGTCGGCCTCAGCCTCCCGTGGCTGGAGGCGATGGCTGCTACGCCCTCCGCCAAACCGCCTGTGCGCCTGGCTGCGTTGTACATGCCCAACGGCGTCAACGTGGATTTCTGGACGCCCAAGGGGAAAGGCCGCGATTGGGAGCTCTCGAAGACGCTCTCTCCGTTGGAACCGCTGAAGAATCAGGTCACCGTTCTCAGCAATCTCTGGAACGCCAACTCGAAAGGCGGCGATGGCCACTACGTCAAAGAGGCCGCCATCCTCACCTGCACCACCATTAAGAAGACCCCGGGTGCCGACATCGGCAACGGCGTCTCCGTTGATCAGATGGCCGCCCGATCGGTGGCCGACCAGACGCCTCTTCCCTCACTCGAACTCGGCGTAACCCCTGTCGCCATTGGCGTTGACGCGGTCGTCGGCTACACCCGCGTCTACGGCTCCCATATTGCCTGGTCCAACGCGACCACCCCGCTCGCCCGCGAGATCAACCCGCGTTCGGTCTATGAACGGCTCTTCCGTGCCGCCTCCGGCCAGTCCAACAACAGCGCCAAAATGGACACGCTCCTTCTCGATCGCGTACTCGGCGACGCCAATCGCCTGCGCGGGCAGGTCGGTGCCGCCGATCGCATTCGCATCGACGAGTACATGTCGCTGATGCGGTCGCTCGAACAACGTGTGCAACGCGCCTCCGCCGGCACGCAGCGAACCTGGAAAGCCCTCGCCAATATGGACCCAAAGGCTACGCCGCCGGAGAAGCCGTCCGACCATGCCGAACACGTTCGGCTCATGATGGACATGATCGCCACGGCCTTCCAAACGGACACGACCCGCGTCGCCACGTTCATGTTCGGCAACGCCGTCTCCAATGTAAGTTTCCGTTTTCTGGAAGGCGTCAGCGCCGGTCATCACGACGTATCCCACCACTCCAAAGAAGCCGACAAACTCCGGCAGTATCA
>JBIKOG010000463.1:0-2849 GCA_044358225.1 Bryobacteraceae bacterium
CTCGCACTTGGTACTCAACCTGCGGAACGCCCGTCCCCGGATCAGGGTCGCCAGTCAGAAACGTGTAGATCGCCAGAGTGTTCCCGCCGCTATAGTTGAGCGGCTTTGTCCCTTTAGTTTGCGTCCGGATTCGTTTCATAACCCGTACGGAGTCAATCACCCAAACCAACGTCGGTTTCCAATAAATCGACTTCGCAATTCCCTTCAGCCCCTCGTAGGTCGGAATGTGGTACGAACACTTCTCACCACCCACCCGCGTGATTGGATCCGTGAACATCGCGTATCGCCCAAAGACCTTGAACTCAATTGTGTTAAGCGGCGTGCTATGCAATCGTGAACTCCATCTGTTCCGTCCCGGCAACATTTAAGCCGATCTCCGGACTGTAGTATTTTTCATTCAGGTACAGGATCCCAGTGCCATCGCCGGTCTCGTAGACCGCGTTCGCATCTTTGAGCGCCTCCAGCTGATACGGAAAGACATTGATACTAAACCGCTGCGCTCTTCGCAGTAAATCAAAATTCCGGCGTGGCTCAAACGCGGCACACAAGTCCGAGATAATCGCCTTTCCTTCCTGTCCATACGGAACAAGGATGGACTGCGTGTGGGAATCAATGACCTCAAAAGCCGCCGCGGCCGACATGAACGCCTGGCGAAAGTAATTCCTGGGAGCACCCCCGGCCGGCCACGCGAGTCGATTTTCAGCAAGCATGTTCAATAAAGTATCGTCCCGCTCAGCCATCGCAGGCCCAACTGGATAATCCATTTCATTTCTGCGGTCGGTAAAGTAATAGTGAAAGAAAGCCTCCATCCGTTTCGGATCACACAGTTTTTTTTCGCCGTCCCCTACGTCTGCCTTCGCCTCGTCCAAAACCCGTTCACACGCCTCACGCGCTCGCCGCATGTCAGTGAGTCGCTTCGGCAGGTCCGTGGCCATTTTCACAACGAAAACCTTACCCTTGGCTGCTTCCCCATGGCGGTTGCAGCGCCCGGCTGTCTGCGCGATCGAATCCAAGCCAGCCAGCGCTCGAATAGCCGAACCGAAGCTGATATCCACACCTGCCTCAATCAACTGGGTGCTCACACAGACGATGCGCCTCCGTTCCAGCAACCCCTGACGGATTTCCTTAAGCGCTTCTAAACGATGCACCGGACACATCCCGGTGCTCAGGTGGTAGACACCCTCAGCCCCGAGCCGAGCCCGACACTCGGCAAAGATCTCCAACGCCTCCTTTTTGGTGTTCACCACAATCAGGCAACTGCCTGACTCCTCAGCGTTGGCGGCAGCCAAATCAGCAAGCTCGCCGCATTCCCACCCGCCGTCCTTCCGGCTATCCACAATCTCTGTCCGGCGAAGAACATCAAACAGCTCCTCGACGTCGGGCACAATCTCCGCGTCGGGTTCGAGCCGAATATGTCCCTTCCGCGGGTCCACCCTGTGAAGCAGGGGTTGAGTCGCCGTACATAGAACCACGGTCGCGCCGCAGTAACGCACTAGGAAATTGACGGCATTGTTGAACAGGTGGACACACCGAATCGGTAGCGTTTGCGCCTCATCAAAGATGAGGACGGCGTTCGCGAGTTGGTGCATACGGCGGACGCCGCGGGTCCCCGCGCCGAACAGCGATTCCAGAAACTGCACCGAAGTAGTAAACACAACCGGCGCATCCCAATTCTCCGACAGCAGTTTGCTTCGGCTTGTTTCCTTGAGCGGATCCAAACTGCCATGGTGCTCCAGCACAATACTCCCGGCAACGTCGTCTTCCGATTCCAGTATGTCCCTGACGACTGCCGCATTCTGATCAATAATCGACGTGTATGGACTGACGTAAATGATCCGGTCCATCTTCCATCGCTCAGCGTGATGCAGCGCAAACCGAAGGCTCGACAGCGTCTTCCCACCGCCTGTCGGCACCGTCAACGTATAGACGCCACGCGGTCTTCCCGCTGCCTCCAAACAATAGTCCGCGATACGGCTCCTTACCCTTCCAATCGCCGTCGCACTCCCAATTCGATCCAGTTCCGCTTCGACGCGTCCGACAAGCACGTCCCAGCCAACGTATCGTCCTCGCTGCCTTGACGCGCCGAACTCCGGTTCACAAGAGTCTGCGGTATCCGAACGATCAGCATCGATTAAACCGCTGAAAACGAAACGCAACAATAGACCGAGATGGAATCGGCGTAGCGCCTCTTCGGAATCTGATTGAGTAATCTTCGAAGCTTTCTCGCGGAACGAGGAGATCATCTCGGGATCATTCAACAACGCCTCCGCACGCTCACGCACAATCGGATCAATGCGGTTCCAAACTTCAACTTTGTGGGTCTTACCGTCCTCCTTCTCCATTCGGACGGTTAGCTTGTCCGTCCCGTTCGGTGCCAGACAATCAATGATCCCCGAATGGTGGGAAGCAACACAAACGGACAGCATTTCCGCGAAGATGGCGGCCACCGGCCCACGCTGCCGCCAGGCACCCCAGATAACTTGAGCCCCGGCACTTGCATGATCAACGCTTCCACGCTCCGCATCCCGCAACGCCGGATTGGTCTCTACAGCCATCCGCCCGAGATAGTCCTGAAACTGATTTGAATACTTACCGAGGTCGTGGAGTAATCCGATCAGGGCACCAGCTTGGCCCAATCCAACCTTGGATGTATTCATTTCGCAGAGCGCCGATACGCCCAGAAGGTGATCATCCAGTCGCTGTCCACCGCCCCGATCATAAAGATGAGCAAGATACGGATTCGTCATTCCAATCGCCAAAGATCGACTACTGCAATGGGCAGCATCGTTTGGGAGAACCAATGCACCCGAAAGCCAGAAACTGGAACGCGCAAAATTGTTCCCGATGTT
>JBIKOG010000196.1:0-14714 GCA_044358225.1 Bryobacteraceae bacterium
GTAAAGCCGCGGTTTAGCTCACCGCGCGGTTTACTCAGCCGGCGGCCCGGATGCCCCCTCCTTCCCGTGCTTTCCCCGCCGCCTGGCTGACCAAACCTTAAGCAGTCACAGAAGTAGAAAATTTGTATTCCCCGCCATATCAACAACCTGAAAAAATCCACCCCTCAAACCGCTTGACCGCCATGCTAGCTTGGAAGCGGGCAGGAATACCTAGCCCACGAAAAGCCCTCGCCCAAACGAGGGCTTTTCGCATTTCACAACCCAAAGAAAGGAGACACACCCATGCCAACCGCCCAACAGCGCACCGAACGCGCCCAGCGCGCCCGCGCCAACGGCGCCAAAAGCCGCGGCCCCAAAACCGCCGCCGGCCTCCACCGCGCCCGCACCGCCAGCATAAGGTCCGGCCTCTACACCACCAGTGTCTCTGGAATCTGCCCCGAGTCAAACGAGGCCTTCCTCCCCTTCCACGCAAAGCTCCTCGCCCACTGGAACCCCAAAACAGCCCAGGCCGAGCTCCTCGTCAACCAGCTCATCACCGTGCTCTGGGACCTCCGGCTCCTCCAGAACGGCTACACAATCTACATGAGCGAACTCGTCGAAACCCTCGCCGCCACGTCCCCGCACGCCGGCGACCCGGTCAAGCTCACCATCGAAGCCACGAAACTCGCGCTCAAAATCGACGGCGGAACTATCGCCCGGTTCCAGGCCCGCCTCGGCGCCTGCTTCCGCACCCGGGACCGGATCGTTCGGCAACTCCTCCGCCTCGAAAAACAGCCGCCCACAAGCGCACCGTCCCAGAAAGTGTTGAAAATAAACAGCCAGCCCTACGCCGCGCTCGTCCAACCCGAAACGGCCCCCGCCGTCACCGTGCAGGGCACCGTCCACGGGGACGGCCCCGGAAAATGCGGCTGGACAAGCGGACCGTCCCAGAAGTCGCTGAAAACAAATGACCGGCCGCGTCACCAGCATCCCGCCCGCCGGGAGTGACCATCGCGCGCGAGAACATCGTTACCGGTAACCCGAAACCCTGGAGCCGCGATCTTGGAATCGTCCATCGTCGCCGGACCCAACCAGTTCTTTGATAACTCAATATCTACTCTCACCAGCAACCGGGCTTGCCCCCCCGACTTGTCCACCGAGGCCCGCGGGGGGAAGGCGGAAGCCCAGCGGGCGAAGGGGGGCGTACTCGGCGACACCCCACCCGCGCTCAAACCGCCCCGCCCCAGTATGATAAAAACCATGCGTCTCCTCCTCCTCGCCGCCGCCGCCCTCCCCATGTACACCCAAACCATCGGCATCGCCATGCTCATGCACGAGTCCAACTCGTTCAACGCCAACCCCACCCAGCGCACCGATTTCACCGTCGTCGCCGGCAACGCCCCCAACTGGCGCCCCTTCTTCGACGCCCAGAAAAACGAGGTCACCGGCTTCCTCGACGTCGTCACCAAGGACCCCAAAATCAAAATCGTCCAAGGCCTCTACGCCTCTGCCACCCCCAAAGGCGCCGTCGCCAAAGCCGCCTACGAATCCCTCACCGACGACCTCATAAAATCCCTCAAATCTCAGGGCCCCCTCGACGGCATCCTCCTCGCCCTCCACGGCGCCATGGTCGCCGAGCACTTCCCCCAAGCCGACGAAGAAACCCTCCGCCGCGTCCGCGAAGCCTTCCCAAAAATCCCCATCGTCGTCACCCACGACTTCCACGCCAACATCTCCCCCCAAACCCTCAACTACTGCACCGCGCTCATCGTCTACCAACAGACGCCCCACATCGACACCCGCGCCCGCGGCCAGCGCGCCGCCAGCATCCTCGTCCGCACCCTCAAAGGTGAAATCCACCCCGTCCAGTCCATGGTCAAGCCCCCCATGGTGTTCAATATCCTGTATCACAACACCTTCGCCGGCGTCCTCCACCCCATCACCCAGGACTCCATTCAGCTCGAAAACTCGAACCCCAAAATCCTCTCCGCCTCCGTCCTCGCCGGCTATCAATATGCCGACGTCCCCTTCATGGGCCCCGCCGCCGTCATCGTCGCCGACGGCGATCGCAACCTCGCCGAACGCGAAGCCAAGCGCCTCTCCGACCGCCTCTGGGCCGTCCGCGACGAGCTGAAAGTGAACGCCCCTAACGCCGAAAACGCCATCAAAAACGCCATGCGCGCCGCCAAATTCCCCGTCGCCCTTATGGACACCGGCGACAACATCGGCGGCGGATCCGCTGGCGATTCGACGTTCCTCCTCGCCGAACTCCTCAAGCAAAAAGCCGATGGCTGGGTCGTCGTCATGTACGATCCCGCCGCCGTCGACGCTGCCCTCAAAGCCGGTATCGGCGGCAACTTTGACATGCCCGTCGGCGGCAAGTCGGATAGCCAACACGGCCAGCCCGTCCGCGTCAAAGGCCGCGTCCGCTCCTTCGACGATGGCGACTACATCGAAACCGCCGTCCGCCACGGCGGCAATACGTTCTACAAAATGGGCCTCACCGCCGTCATCGAAGCCGAAGGCTCCACGCCGACGATGAAGAACTACCTCGTCCTAACCAAGCGCCGCTCTTCCCCCAACTCCATCCACCAGATCGTCCACCTCGGCATCTACCCCGAACGTCAGAAGATCCTCGTCGCCAAAGGCACCATCGCCCCCCGCGCGGCCTACGAACCGGTCTCCGCCGAAATCGTCCTCGTCGACACCCCCGGCGCCACCGCCGTCAACCCCGGCCACTTCACCTTCAAGCTGGTGCCCAAGGACCTCTTCGGCCTCAAGCCATAACGCAACACCATCGGGGACACCCGCGGGCCGTAGGCCGGGTGTCCCCCCAACGCCGAACTCTATAGGCCCTCCGCCATCCCGCCCGAAACCTGCCCGAGCCACGCCGTGCTCCAGTAACCCCCACCCATCCCCGCGACACCACCCGGGGACACCCGCGGGCCGTAGGCCGGGTGTCCCCGCAATGCCGCGATCCCGCCCCGAAACCTGCCCGCGCCACCAACCAAATCGGGCACCCGCCCCCCGGTAAGCACCCAGGAAAACGCCCCTTTACCCCACCTAAAATTAGGCGCATACTGAGGCCAACAGAAGGAGGCCGCCCATGTGGCTCCGCGCCCTCATCTTCCTCGTCCTCATCGGCATCGCCGCCCTCGTCTACGGAACATTCCGCTGGCGCGCCGGTACTCGCGAGCTCCGCGCCCAACTCGAAGCGGCCCGCCAAAAAGTGGTCCCCGCCGCGCCCGCCCTCCCCGCTCCCGTCGCCCGCTATCTGGCCCTCGCCCTCCCGCCCGGTCAGCCCCCCATCGCCGCCGTCAACCTCACCCACACCGGCACCTTCAACCTCGGCGCAACCACCCCCCACTGGGTCCCCTTCACCTCCACCCAGCGCGTCGTCACCAATCGCCCCGGCTTCGATTGGGATGCCCGCATCCACATGGCTCCCGGTGTCGACGCCTACGTCCATGACGCCTATGTCGATGGCGTCGGCATCCTCCAGGTCGAAGCCCTCGCCGTCCTCCCCATGGTCGATCTCCGCGACACCCACGACGTCGCCCAGGGCGAACTCCAGCGCTTCCTCGCCGAGGCCGCCTGGTACCCCACCCGCCTCCGCGATCTCCCCTGGCAACCCATCGACGCCAACGCCGCCCAAGCCACTCTCCACGACGGCGAAACCACCGTCGCCCTGACATTCCATTTCAATGCCGATGGCCTCATCGACACCGTCCACGCCGCCTCCCGCCCCCGCGTCGTCGACGGCGTTGCAACCCCAACCCCCTGGGAAGGTCGCTTCTGGAACTACGAGCTCCACAACGGCATCCGCATTCCCGCCGATGGCGAGGTCTCCTGGCTCCTCCCCGATGGCCCCTTTCCCTACTGGCGCGGCCACCTCACCCACATCGACTTCGAGTTCGAAAGGCCGTCATAAATGAACCTCCCAGTAGATCTCGACAACGCCATCGTGCCCATCCTCGAGGCCGCCATGCGCGCCCCTTCCAGCCACAACACCCAGCCCTGGCGCTTCCGTGTCGATGACGGCGTCGTCCACCTCTACGCCGACCGCACCCGCGCCCTCCCCGTCAACGATCCCCACGACCGCGAACTCGCCATCAGCTGCGGCTGCGCGCTGTTCCATCTCCGCGTCGCCGCCGCCGCCAACGGCCTCGCCCCCAACGTCCACCTCTCCCCCGATCCAGCCGACGAAGACCTCCTCGCCACCGTCTCCTTCCTCCCCGCCGGTGACGCCGCCGACCCCGACGCCTCCCTCGCCGAGTTCATCGATCACCGCCACACCTACCGCAAGCGCTTCGAGCCCCGCCAGATTCCTGAATCCGTACTCGCCGAGTTGGTGTTCGCCGCCAAAGCCGAAGGTGCCATGCTCCATTTGATGTCCACCGAGGACCTCCGCCATCAAGTCGCCCAACTCGTCGCCGAAGGCGATGCGGCCCTCTGGGCCAATCCCAGTTGGCGCCGGGAACTTGCCGCCTGGATGCACCCCCGCCGCCGCGGCGATGGACTCACCGTCCCCTGGCTCACCGGCCCCCTCACGCAGCTCGTTGTCCGGACGTTTGACATGGGCGAAGGCCAAGGCGCCAAGGATCGCCAGATTGCCGACGAGTCTCCCGTCCTCGCCGTCCTCACCACCTCCGGCGATGTCCAAGCCGATTGGCTCCTCGCTGGCCAGGCCCTCTCCCGTCTGCTCCTCCAGGCCTGCCGCCACAAAGTCCAGGCTTCGTTCCTCAATCAGCCGATCGAGATTCCCGCCCTCCGCCCCAAACTCCAGAACCTCATCGGAGCCGTCGGCTTCCCGCAAATGGTCATCCGCCTGGGCTACATCGATGATCGCCTACCCGTCACTCCCCGCCGCGAACTCCACGAAGTCATGGAGGCCCACGCCGGCAGCCAATCGCGATGAGTGCCTGGCACCCCCGGGGACAGTCCGGGCCCTCACCCAACCAGTTCGGCCGACTCAAACAACAGGCCTGTCCCCCAAACGCAAGACCACCCGCGGAACGTCAATCGCGGCCACCCCCGCCCCTACTTCCCCTTCACCGGATCCGTCGCCGCGCCAAACACCCGCAGCACATTCCCACCCAGAAACTTGCGGATCCGCGTCTCGCTCCACCCGCGCTTCTGCATCGTCTCGGTCAACTTCGGGAAGTCCCGCACATCGCGCATCCCCAACGGAAACGTCGGCCCGCCATCCAGGTCCGACCCCAACGCCACGTGGTCCTCCCCAGCCATCTTGATCACCGCTTCCACCGGCTCCAGCCACTGGTCAATCGTGCACCGCGCCGAATCCGGAGCCGTGATCCCCATCATCGGATGATGGTTCTTCACCAGCCCGTCCACTTCCAAAATCGACATGTCCTTCGGCTGCTTGGCCACCGCCGTCGTATCCCAAAACGCCTTCCCAGCCTGCGCCGTACGGTAGTCGAACATCGGCCGGTAGTGGAACTCGCATCCGCTGTGGAACCCGATCACCCCACCCTTCGCCGCCAGCTCCTTCACCAGCTCATCGGACATCGTCCGCGGCAGATTATTGAACCGCTTCAAGCCCGAATGCGTGGCCATGATCGGCCGTGTCGACACCGCCAGCACGTCCCGCACCGTCCGCTCCGAAGCGTGCGCCACGTTGATCAACATGCCCAGCCGGTTCATCTCCCGCACCACGTCCTTGCCGTGCTCGGTCAGCCCGCCAAACGGCCCTTTCGAACAGCACGACTCGGCGAAGTTGTTCGCCCAGTTATGCGCCGGCAGCATCATCACCCGGAACCCGGACCGGTACAGCTCGCGCAGCACGCCCAGGTCGCCGTCCAGGTCATAGCCACCCTCCAGATCCAACACCGCGGCGATCTTGCCCGTCTTCGCAATCCGCGTCACATCGGCCGCCGAATAGGCGAACTCGATCTTGTCCTTGTTCGCCGCCACCTGCCGCCGCGCCAGGTCCAACAGCCGCAGCGTGTGCCGCGTCTCGTGCCGCGCCGGGTAGTACTGCTCCTCCACGAATAGCGTGAAGAACATCGCGTCCACGCCGCCTTCCTTCGCCCGCGGCAGGTCCACCTGGCCGTCGGTCACCCGTTCGCCAATGTCGCCGCCCTTGGAAAACTGGCGGTTGATCATGTGGATGTGGGCGTCAAATACGAAGGCCTTCTGATGCAGGTCGTCGGCGATCAGCGGCAGGGCGAAAAGGAGCGGTAGAAGTTTCATGCGGTTTGTACGAAGGCCGGATTCACCGCCCGGTAGCGGATATCGAGCTCCGGCGTCTCCACCCGCTTGCCCGTCCGTACGGAGTCAAACAAGTGCGCCAGCGTGCCCGTCGTCAACACGGTCCGTTCCACCGGATACGGCGGCCGCCCGGAGAGGAACATCTCTTCTATGTTATGCGCCAGCCCGTCGAAGTGCGGCAGCGGCCGCGCCTTGGCAACAGGCCCATACTTGCACGCCATCGTCTTGCCGCCCGCCGTGCCCGCGAAGCCCCAATCGGTAACGGCCCCGTTCAGCAGCACCGCCGCCGCCCGCAGCCCGTCCCGGTACTCCACCGAATACACCACCGGCTTCTTCACCAGCTCCCGTAACGGCGCCGGGCTCTTCTTCGGGAACGTGTCGTAGGCCGCCTGGATCAGAGGGTTCCAACCCTGATCGAGGAACGCCCACGCCGCCTCGCCCTGCAGCGTCTCCACCGCGCGCACGCCCGTCTCGCCGCCCGCCCGCCGCTCCACCATGCACTGCAATGCCTCCAGCGTGTGGAAACCGTACGCGTCCAGGTCGCCGTAGCCGATCGACACCGCCCGATCGAACTTCGTCTCCATCGGCGGAACCAGCATCGGGATCCGCAAGCTCAACGGGATTGACGACCCGGCGAACCACGGGACCTTCAGCCGCTTCGCCCGTTCGTGCATCTCTTTCGCCTTCGGCCAGGAATACGACAGGTGCTTGTCGAAGAACGTCGGCACCGCGCGCCCGTTCTTCTCATACACGTCCAGGATCTGCATGAACAGCTCGTGCCGCGGATAGAGCTTCTGTCCCACGTCGTTGGTCGGGAAGTTGCCATGCTCGCCAACGAAGACCACCCCATCCACCGCGATCTTCCCCGTGCCCAGCGTGATGGCCTTCTCGATCGAGTCATAGATCGTGAACCCATGCCGCGCCGCCAGGTCCGCGCTCATGTCGCGCTCGTGAATCTGGTGCACGTACAGCGACACCACGTCGCACCGCGACGCGTGCCACTTCCCGTTCGGCGAGCAGCCCGCCATCAGCCGCCCCAGAATGACGTCAGCATGGGAATAGAAGTAGTAGCTGGTGACCACCGCCGCCAGCCGCGGCCTCCGCTTCGTCTGCGCCAAAAGAGGGGCACCCAGCAAAGGAAAAATATCCCGTCGTCGCATCGCCATGCCAACAGCCTACCGCAGTCGGCCTGCGTAGAGAACGCCCTGCACGTCGATAACCGGCGTCAACCCCAACAACTGCGCCCTCCCCTTCAGGTTGTCCACACTGAACCCCATATCGATCACCCACACCGGGCCGGCCGGAGCCATCGCCAGGATCTGCTCCGTCCGCAATGCCTTCCAGTCAAATGCCTTGGGATTGACCACCCTCCACCCCTTGTACCGGAGCCCCATGCTTTTCAATCGCCGCTCCCCTCGCGGCACCAACTGAGTCTGCAGCATGAGGGCCGTCTCGCGGTCCGTCAGCACCGTCGCGCCATCCGGGATGGCGACAGTCATCTCGGCCAGCGCTCGTTCCCACCCCGCGCGCTCCCAGTAGGGCAGCGTAATATTCATGGTGTCCGGCGTCGGCAACACGCACAGCGTAACCGCCGCGGCCGCTGCCAGCCACACACGGTACCGGCCCAGGAGTTCGATTCCCGCTCCCATGGCGGCCAGTGCCACCAGGCCAGTCAGAACCGTGTGCCGCGACCGCCCAAAGGGGTACAGCATGGCCAGTGCCGCCACCGCCGGCAGGAACACGGCCGTAACCAGCACGAATCGCTCGTCGGCTCTTCGCCACCACACCCATAATCCCGCCGCCGCCAAGGCGCCCGCCGCCAGCCCAGCCGCCCAACTGCTGCTCAAATAGGCGAACTGCTTCCAACTCCCAATGGCCACGAACGCCAAGGGGTTCTGTCCCGCCGCCGGGACACTGGCGTGCAGGTACCCTGTCAGAAGTCGATTGACCGGGAACTCTTCGGTCACAACGCGCAGGATGAACAGGTACAGCATCCCCATCACCCCGGCGAGCGCGCATTGGCCCGCCACCCACAGCGGCAGGAGCACGCGGCACTCCTGCCGCCGTGCCATCACGGCCACGCCGTAGAGTCCCGCCGCCAGCAATACCCAGACCGCGCCGAACTCCGAAAGTATCGCCAGCAGGAGCGCTGAGAAGTGCCAGACCAGCATCCGGCGGGACCGCTCCGCAATCGCGCGGTCGAGTGCGTACAGCGCCAGCACCGTTCCCAGCATCGCCATCGCATAGCCACGCAACTGGATGGAGAGCAGAACCAGATTCGGGGATACCGCCACAAATGCCGCGAGCCCCCACGCCGTTCCCGGCGACAGGAAACGCCGCAGCCAAAGCCCCACGGCCGGTACCGTCAATGCGCCGGCCACCACCGGCAATAACCGCAACCACCCTACCTGTTCGCTTACCAGAGTCGCCGCCCAGAACCACCACAACAGCAGCGGCGGGTGGTGCACGCCCGCCCAGTCGCCAGCCGACGCCGCAATCAGATGCATGCACTCATCCGGGTTCAGGTAGAGCGTGTAGGCGAAGTACAGCCGCACCGCCAGCGCCACCGCCGTAATCCCGACCGCAATCGCCTTTTCGTTCCGCAACCTCAACGAATACCACACCAACTCGTGCTAAACTGAAAGAGTTGCCGCCGATTCCAGGCGGCATCGTTTTGCAGTAACGTCCCGAGTGGAGAGATGGCCGAGCGGTTTAAGGCGCACGCTTGGAAAGCGTGTGTAGGAGAAATCTTACCGAGGGTTCGAATCCCTCTCTCTCCGCCACTAGAATTCTGGCGCAAGATATTGAAAACACAAGGGCTAGCTTAACCGCTGGCCCTTCGTTTTGATGGCTAATGGTCGCAGATGGTCACAAGCCAAAAATGCCGCTCAGTTGCCCGGGCGGGATGGCAGCCAGCTGATTTGAGAGGGGGCCGCTAACGGACGGCCCCCCAGCATCGCCGGGGGAGAAAAAGAAGAAAAGACCCCGGCGAAAGTCGTTACAGATACTTGGTGAGTTCGGCGTACGGGTTCGGCGTGGCCTTCACAGACGTCACCAGCGCGGCGGGATTGGCCGGCCAAGGGGTAAGTGACACCTCCTTGATAGCGCCGCTCACAATGCGCCGCACAGCGCCCGCCACGGCATCCAGGAGCTTGAAGCCAACGGACAGGCCCTTCGCCGCGCCGGCGCGGAGTCTTGCATACGCCTCGCGCCCGCCTTCCGTATCCAGCAGCAGCCGCCCTTTGATGACGACGCCGGCCGGGGTGTTGGTGAGCTTGCCGACGCCAATCGGTTGGTCGGACTTGTGGTTCCAGAGTATGGGAACTTCCAGCCCGTCATCCGCGGCGAAGGCGCCGGGCTCGATGCGGTCGCCCTGCGTGTCGACGTTGCCGTAGACGGCCGCCAGGCCTTCGAATTCTCCGGTGGCGTCGTCCAGGCTTTTCAGTTCGAGCGGGGTATCAAGCTGCAATTGCATTGGGATCTCGTTTCTGGGGTATCTGATCGGTGCCGGGGAGGAATGGAAGGTTCTCCGCGGCCCGCACATCCGCCACGGTCAACCACGGGTTCGGCCCGCCCAGGCCCTTTTCATAGGCGGCGTAGCGTTCAACCTGCGATCCGCGCGCCATCCCGTTGGGGTCGAATTCGGCCAGGTATTCGGCATCGTCGCCCAACAGCGTGCAGTTGATCTCGGACTGGATGTTGACCAGGTGCGGCGAAAGCGAGTGTACGAGGTAGGCGTTGAATTCGGCTTCAGAACTGGCGTAGGCCAGGCGCGACGGGTCGCCAACTAGATGCGGACTCACCTTGAACCAACGGCATACGTCCTGAACGGAGAACTGGCGACTCTGCAAAAACTGGCTGTCCTCCGGGGAGAAAGACACCGTCTTGATCTCCATCCCGACATCCAAGATAGGCATCTTGCCGGCGTTCTTCGGGCCGCCAAACTGCTGCACAAAGTACTCCAGCAAATTGAACCTCGCTTTATCACTGATGGCGTTTGGAGAGGTCAAATACGCCTTAGGGGTGGTGTTGTTTTTGAAGTAGGAACTGCCGTGTTGCGCCATCGACAGATCAAGCCCAATGCCCTGCTTGGCGAGCTTGACGATGCTGAGGCCAACAATTCCGTCCATCGAAGGCCCGCGGACATGCAGGATTTCTTCGTACCCATACCGGCGCGGTTCTCCGCCGATGCGGGTCTCGTAGAAGAGTTCGCCGCCTTCGGCCTTGATGGTGACGCGGGAGGAATCGAGCGGCCACAGCGCGACAATGACGCCGCGCGGGTCGCGCTCGACGTAGGCGTAGGCGTTGCCGTGGAGCAGGAGCGAGGTTACTAGGTGGGCGCGCCAGGCATAGCTTGTCTGAAACTTATTGGGGCGCGTGTGCAGGAGCTTGTACAACGGATGATCCGTCGCGCGCTCTTTGCCGCTGGCGGTCCGACGATACACATGGAGCGGCAAAGAAGCAACGCTCTCACTTAGTAGGCGAACGCACGCGGTGACGGTGCTGGACGCAAGCGCGCCTTCGCTGGTGATCTCGACTCCGGCCCAGGACTCTTCGGCGCCCAGCGCGCCTTTCAGCCACTTGTCCGGAGTTGCAACGCCGGATTTCTGAATGAATCGGTTTATCAATTTGCGAATCATGTGTGATCTTTCAGCGCGGCGGCCCGGGGAGCAATCCTGGCCGCCGCACATTCGAGCCGTTTGGAATGGGGCGCGGCTCCCCGGCTCGAAGGTCAATTAGTCGGTGATAGCCGCGGGCGGGGTGGCCTGCGGATAGCGGGATTCGAGGAAGTAGGTCGCGCTGGTCAAGTTGGCGACGTTGGAGGCGCCCGTCTTAACCGTGATGCAATCGAAGCCGCCGGCAACGTCCAAGGAGGCCGGATCGATCTGGAAAATGACGTGCTTGTTTTTGACGCCGGCATCGGTCGTGTAGTTCACGGCATCCGTGCGCCGCACCAGCGTATCGCTGGCGGCCGTGTCCAGGTTCGACCAGATCGGGACGGTGTTGGTGATGACCTTCGTCCCGGTTCCGGCAACCGCGGTGGCTTGCTCAATGGTCAGCGCGATGGTGGCGGCGTGGCCTTGGGTGATGTCCACAAAGACGTAGGCGCGCTTGGCATTCTTGAGGGACACATAGTCCCCGGTGCGGCCCGCGGCATCAGTGGCGTTAGGCATTGCTTCGACGATCTTGAAAACTTCGGGAAGGGATAAGCTCATGGTGGCTCCAGGTGGGGCGGCCCTCGCCGCCCCCAGTTGTTCAGGTGGCTGGAAGGGTCGAGGTTAGGAGATGCCGGAGAGGACCGCGAAGGCGCGCCCGTTGACCGGCATACCGTCGCCGCGGTAGGTGGCTTTGATGAGGACCTGATCGCGCATAAATGCGGTGTCAGCCTCCCGCGAAATTTCGATCCGGATCTCAGAGCGCAGGCCGATGAGGTACTGCGAGAAATCGCCGACGACGGCGACGGTGTCGCCCAATTGCGCCGTCACGTACTTCTGCAGGTTGGCGAAGTCGGCCGGGGGGACCAGCTTGGTGAGGTCCGACGCCAGCCCGGTGACCATCTTCGCCAATTTCTTGCCAGTCGTGGGACTGTACAAGGCGGCGTTGGGTTCGAAGTTGTAGCCGCGGATGGCGTAGATCGCGTCCAGGAACTCGTCGTAATCGGCCAGGGTGCCCACGCTGGTGACCGTGTTCACGTTGGTGCCGTTGACGATTCCCAGGAACTGACCGGCGCCGGTGCCCGACAGGGAGGCGCGGTCAATTTCGAGTGCGATGGCAGAGGCAAGGGAGTTTTCCACGACGGTCTGAACATTGGCGGCGTCTTCCAGCAACTCGGAGCTCATGCGCACGATGCAAGCGAGCTTATTGGCGCGGAAAGACGCGCGGCCAAAGGTAACGTCGCTCTCCCCGATGAGAGCGTTCTCGGCCGTCCAGGCTACCGTGGGATCGCTCAACAGCTTGGCGATGTCCAGCGTGGAGGAGGTCATCGGCACCGTGCCGGCGCCCGCGGCGACAACGTAGCTGCGATTGCGCGCCAAATCAATTACGCGGTTCGAAAGCGGCTCGGGGACCAGGAAGCCGCCCGCGCTGGATAGGTTCGTCGACAACGTCGCCTTCCGTTCCAGTTCGGCGCCGCTCCACTCGCCGGTGACGACGCCGCGGACCAGCAGGCCCAGGTTCAGCCCTTCCAGTTCGCTCGGGTACTGGCCCTTGAACTGATCGGCGAACGAATCATTCGCCTTCAGCACCAGGTTGCTTTTCTCCGGCTTCTGGAGGCCCGCCAGGAAGGCGCGGCGGCCGTTGTCGGTCCAGCTCTTTTGGATGGCGTCAACGTCGGCCTTCAGGGTGTCCAGTTGGGACTTCTCTTCGTCGGTCGCGACGCGGCCTTCGGCGGCGATCTTCGCCACGATTCCGGTAAGGGTGGCCTGCTTGGTCACCAGTTGGTCATATACGGATGCAATCATAGGAATTCCTCTCGCCTTGCGGCGATTGTTTGGGATTGGGGTGGTTTGTTGGTAGCGGTGGCGCCGGCGTATCAGGCCGGATCTATCCACCGATGGCATCGTTTGGCGTGTTGAAACTCTTTGCCGGTGCCGGTGCGAAACGAGAATGTCGTCTCGCTGGCGGTGTTGCGGTAGTGCTTTTCTGCCAGTAGGATTTTGAACACCTGGCCTTCGGATCTAAAAACCCGATACACCTGTTCAGACTCCGTAGAATCAAGAAACCCGGCAACGGTGCCGGGTTCGAGGATATGGATTTTGTGTTTGCCGCGAAAGACTGGGACGCGCTTCGTTTGGGTGACCATTATTCCGCCTCTCGCTGAGGGTTTGGCGGATCGCCCCCGCCGGGCTCGTGTGTAAACAGCGCTCCCATGGCCATCGAAATAACGGTGTTTAGGTTCAACACAATTGCTCCTGCTACTAAGCCTTCGGCGATAGTTGCAATCTGCCGGTCTCCAGAGCAAAAGGCGGTCCTGCCTTCGTCGGTCTCCTGATTGAAGATCACCAGATACGGCCGCGAAGTGTGACCGCGCCATGAATCAAAAAACTCGATCACGGCAAGCCGGATTTGCTGTACCACTTCGGTGGCCTTCGCATAGTCCACACCAAACGGACTCATCGTCTCTATCGCCTTGATCGTGAATATTTCGATCAGGCAAAACCGGCGGAAAGTCCGCTCCCCAAATTTGACAGACTTGAAGCCGATCAGCTTCCGGTTGCAAAGAATCTGAAGGTCGGTGGGTTCGATGCCCGTTGCTTTCACGACATCCGCAGCAGAGTAGGCTTCTTCCCGGAGATTGTCGAATGTGTATTGAAATTTCATGGCGTGGCTTTCCTAGGGAGCCCTTTAGGCTCCGTGGTTGCGGCCCACTAAGTCCGCGCGTGCCTTGTTTCCAAGGACTTTGCCCTACAGGTACGATAATAAAATAAAATCATCGTCGGTTGCAAGCACTATTTTCAGGTTTTTTCGGCCCCGGCAAAAAACCGAGAACTTGGGAGAGTTTCGCGCGTGACGGCACGGGCGGTGTAGGCGCCAGGTTGTGTACGAATCATTTTCCGTTATGGATTTCGGGGCGGGATGCGTGCGACGCAACGGGTGGTGTAGGCGTGGTGACCGATACGAATACAGCGCGCCGGCCGCGGTCGGCTATTCCGCCCCGATCACAAGACCGACGGGCCCACGTTGCGCCATGGGCGGCCGTAGCGGGCGCGGTGCGGGGTTGTCGAGCTCTTCTAGTGTCCGGTGTGCCGGGTGCAGCGCCTCACCCTCGACGGCATTGGCCAGGGCAATCGTCAGGGCGAGTATGACCGTCTCCGGGGTCTGGTACTGCGTCGGGGCGGGGAGGTAGCGGCCCAGGCGCGCATCGGCACGAAGGCCGGTCAGAAACTGTTCGAATTTACTCATTGGACCCTCTTCGAAATATTGGTGTGGATGACAGCAGGCAGGATACGAGCCCCTATTGGCGAGAACGGCGGGTTGCACTTTGGTGATGTTGCGTCACTGGTTTTCGAGGTTCCAGTTCCTCCACACCATTCGCAAGTTTCCCGCCCGCCATTGGGGTGCTCTTCGATCTGCTTGAACGTGAGGCCGTAGATGCCTTGCTCGCCGCTACCACCGCAGCGACGGCAAAACGGGGGCGGCTCGGGTGACTGCCAATAGCGGCTCGTGTGTTCTTTCTGGGCTTGCACCCATCCGCGAAGCTCACCAGGCGAAGGTGAGCGGTTGTTCGCTGCATTCGCTGCTCGCGTCACATCGGACAGAATCGCCTCAATGGCTGCAACGGCCTGCGCAGGTGTGTCTGCCTCATCGGCCAGCGCCTTAACGAGTTGGTCAATGGCTTCCGGTTGGTTGGCCGGGTAGAAAGGCAGGCTCGAAAGCTTAACAACCTGTGCGGCTGCAATTGATGTCTTAATTGGCATGGCGCCTGGCCTCCTCTTGCTCTTCGCGTTCGTATTTTTCGATGATTAACTGCGCAGCTGTTTTCTTTCCAGCACTCGCGGTAGCAG
>JBIKOG010000208.1:0-13746 GCA_044358225.1 Bryobacteraceae bacterium
CGCCTGGAAAGCGAACTCACCGCCAAACGCACCCCGAAAAGTCTCGAACAAATCACCGGCCGCAAGATCCAGGGCTGGGAAGACGAAGCCTAAGCAAAGGACCCCGTATCAACAAAGCTGTCGCACTCGCCGCGCTGGTGATCTTCACCGTCAACGCCCAGAAATAAACAGACACAATCTCCCAAACCGTCTGGTCACCCAAAGCCCTCAACCCACCGGCTGGACCGGCCCGCACAAGCCCCACACCAAACTAGCCGAAGTCCTCGCCGCCCACGAAGGCCAGGCCAACTGGTCCCACCTCGTCGTCGACGACGAACACCTCAACGCCCAATACATCCAAAGGGCCCCCGGCCAATCCACCCGCCGCCGCATGCACCCGGACACCCGCGAATGGTGGGTCATCCAGTCCGGCCAGATCCGCTTCCCCATCGATGGCCAGGAGCCCTCCGTCGCAAAAAAAGGGCTACCTCGTCCAGGTTCCCTACAGAACGCTCTACAAGATGGAAACCGTCGGCACCGAACCCTCTCTCCGCTGCGAAGTCAACATCGCCAAAGCCACATCCCAATACCCCTCCGACGAAAAGCCGCCCGACGTCCCCGGCTACGAGTTCCTGAAAACCGCCGTCGGCGGCCAGGGCCGATACGAAGGCGGCAACCGCCCCTTCATCGATTTCGCCAACGTCGTCAACGGCACCGAATCCCAACGTCGCTTCATCGCCGACGACCGCGCCGTGTCCAACATCATCTTCGGCGACGTTGCCAAACTCCCGCCCGCCAAGGACGCCGACAAAGGCCACTTCCATCCCGAATGCGCCGAATTCTGGGTCGTCCTCCTCGGCACCATCGAATACAAAATGGAAGGCGCCGGCATGATCTACGCCACCGAAGGCGACATCGTCTACGCCCCGCGCATGCACTGGCACAGTCCCCGCTTCGGCGGCATGGGCAACTCCGCCCGCCTCGCCATGAACGGCTACCAGGACATCTCCCACCTCTTCGAAGCCCATTAGTGGCGCCCTATTTCCGCCGATGGACGTACTCCAACGGCGGAACCCTCACCGCTCCCACCAAATCGCCCACGCCAAGCACACCGCCACCGCCGCAAAGCCCCGCAAATACACCAACGCCTTCGCCCGCCGCAACCGCCGCTTCCCTGCCTTGTCAGAGTGCGAAATCGCCCCAGCCACCCCCAACGCCGCGGCAATTTCCGCCGCCTCCCCCTCCGTCTCCGGATGCGGCGGACACGACACATACAAATCAAACGTATCCCCATCCCGCAACACCACCCCTGCCGTCCGGAACCGCCCCCCATTCTTCCCGTGCGTCGTAAAATCCCGCACGCAGACTTCCGCAATCTCCTCCCGCCCGATCCACCGCTCCCTCTCCCCCAAGATCATCGGCCCGAACCACACACGAATCCCGTTCGGTCCCGCCGTCACCTCCACCTTGTTCCGCCACAACGCCACCACCACATAGCACCCAAGCAAAATCGCCGGAATACTCGCAACCACGTCCACCTGCCGCTTCTGCCCAGCCACCGCCCCACAACACATCACGAGCAGCACCCCCAGATAACCCGACACTAACCTCCTCGGCCAGTGTGGCCGTATCCTGTACTCACTCATGGGCAAACACCACCATGACCCACCACCAGCCACCCAGCAACCACACGAAAAACGGCGCTCGCTCCCACCACGCCACCACGTCCCGCCCCGGCAAGGCCCCGTCCAACTCCGCCACCGGCTCGGTCCACCCCAACGCGCGCGCCACCTCCTCCGCCCGCTGTCCAATCGTCTTCGCCGGCAACTCCTCCCGCTCCAGCTCAATCGCGATCCCGCTCGCCGTTTCAATCCCAATCGCCTTGTAATAGCCGCCCCATCGCCCCGGGTCCAGATAACTGCGTACATACAAACGCCGAATCTCCGCCCGCGAAAAGCTCTTATCCCATACCCCCGTCGGCAATGGCCCACGCCGGAACCGCACCGCGCCACCCTCAATTTCCAGCCACGATCGATTCACACAAACCACCAACGCCCAGTACCAGCCCAACACCAACAAAGGCGCCCACGCCCGCAGGAAACTGGACCGCATCGACACCACCGACACCGTCGCTCCCAACATCACTACCAACAGCGCCAAGCCCTGCCCCAAACCGAATTGATCAACACGCCTCTTGAACCCGCTCACAACCCCACTCCCCTTTCCAAACCAAACTGTCACTGAAATCATATCTTGCCGAAACACACCATCACTACGCTATGTAGCATGAAGTTTCTCGCTATCTTATTCGCTTCTTTCGCCCTGTTCGCCCAGTCCAACGCTTCCGACGCCGCCCTCAACGGCTACATCCGCGATGAATCCGGCGCCTCCATCCCCGCGGCGAAAGTCACCGCCCGCAACCTCAATACAAACACCGAAATTCCCGCCGTCGCCAACCAGGACGGCTACTTCCGCTTCCCCCTCCTCCGCGTCGGCGAATACGAACTCCGCGCCACCTCCGCCGGCTTCGCCGAATTCAAACAGACCGGCATTCGCCTCGCCGTCGGCCAGCAGGCCCGCATCGATATCATCCTCAAAGTCGGCACCGCCGCCGACTCCGTCACCGTCAATGCCGACGCCGCTCTCGTCTCTGTCTCCGGCGATGTTGCCCAAGGCGAAGTCCTCAACGAAAAGGCCGTCCGCACCCTCCCCATCACCTCCCGCAACGTCTACAATTTCCACCTCCTCGGCCCCGGCGTAAAGGGCATCCCCTCCACCGGCTTCGGCACCACCCAGTTCACCTTCGGCGGCCACTCCCGCTCCACCTGGACCGTCGACGGCCTCGACAACTCCCAACGCCGTACCAACCGCCAGATCCGCCTCGTCATCTCCACCCCCGAATCCGTCCAGGAAATGCAGGTCCTTTCCGGCGCCTACTCCGCCGAATTCGGCCGCGCCGCCGGCGGCATCATCAACGTCATCTCCCGCTCCGGTTCCAACGAACTTCACGGCTCCGGCATGGGCCTCTTCCGCCCGCTCGCCACCTCCGCCCGCTCGCCCCTAGCCGCCAGAAAAGCCCAACAATCCTGGTGGATGGTCGCCGGCAACCTCTCCGGCACGCTCAAAAAAGACCGCCTCTTCTTCTTCATCAACGACGAATACAACCCCCTCAAAACCCCTGCCCCCGTCACCATCCTCCCCGAAGCCGCCCGGGCCCTCAACCTCCCCGCCTCCGACCTGGTCGACTCCCCCTTCGGCGAAACCTTCCACACCCCCAGCGCGAAACTCAACTTCATCATCAACCCCAAAAACTCCGGCTTCCTCCGCTACAACCGCTTCACCAACGATCAGCCCGGCGGCGGCGGCGCCCTCACCGCCATCTCCCGCTCTCTCTCCTTCGAGGACCGCATGAACGGCGGCGCCGGCCAGGTCGCCACCGTCATCTCCCCCACCCTCCTCAACGAACTCCGCTTCGGCATCAACCGCCGCGCCGAAACCCGCGACACCTACGTCCCCGGCCAGCCCAACGGCGCCCAAATCAACATCACCGGCATCGCCAATTTCGGCGTCAATCCCCTCGCCGGCTCCGGCTCCGTCGAAACCTCCACCCAGATCATCGATAACCTCACCTGGTCCCGCGGCCGCCACACCATCAAGACCGGTGTCGACTACCAGTCCACCGGCTTCCAGATCACCGCCGCCCTCAATCGGCTCTTCACCTTCGGCGGCCTCCCCGCCGCCGCCGGCCGCCCCGCCGTCACCCCGCTCGATCAGTACCTCCGCACCGTCGCCCGCACCATCGATCCCGCCACCAGCCGCCCCTACACCTACACCCAGCTTTCCCAGGAACTCGGCGAAAATGCCATCAACCTCCGCTACCACTTCGTCAACTTCTTCCTCCAGGACGAGTTCCGCATCCATCCCCGCCTCACACTCAACTTCGGCATCCGCTACGAAGCCGTGCTCAATCCCGTCCTCGACGACAAAGCCCCCTTCGAACTCTCCCGCCGCGTCCAGAACGACATGAACAACTGGGCCCCCCGCTTCGGCTTCTCCTGGTCCCCCATGCGCGACAACAAAACCGTTGTCCGCGGCGGCTACGGCATCTTCTTCGATAACCCCAGCCTCGGCACCTCCGCCAATGGCGCCCTCGTCAACGGCCGCCGCGTCCTCAGCTACACCATCCCCGGAACCGACGCTCGCGCCCCCCTCTACCCCAACCTCCTCGCCTCCGCCGACCCCACCTTCCAAACCCCGCCCAACATCACCGCCTTCGCCAAAGACTATCAAGTCATGTACGGCCACAACGCCAGCCTCCAGCTCCAGCGCCAGGTGCTCAAGGACGTAGCCGTCAACGTCCAATACGGCTACTGGGGCCACCGTTTTGCCCCCTACACCCGCGACATCAACTTGAGCGCCCCAGCCAGCTTCCTCGCCGATGGCCGCCCCGTCTTCCGCGGCACCGCCGGACGCCCCGACACCCGCTTCCGCGCCATCAACCTCACCGAATCCGGCGCCAATAACAACTATCACGCCTTCGATCTCACCCTCACCAAACGCTTCAGCCAGGGCCTCCAACTCTCCACCACCTGGAGCTGGTCCCACGCCATCGCCGAAGGCGACCTCGAAGGCGGCGCCCTCACCGATCCCACCAACCGCCTCCGCGACCGCGGCAACGCCAACGCCGACGTCCGCCACAACTGGGTCATGCAAGGCCTTTGGGCCCCCAAATACTTCTACGGCTTTGAGCTCTCCTCCGTCGTCTTCTTCAACTCCGGTTACATGATCAACCCCCTCTCCGGCACCGATCTAAATAACGACCTCATCCTCAACGACCGCCTCCCCTTCCGCTCCCGCAACTCCTTCACCGGCCCGTCATTCTTCCAAGTCGATTTCCGCCTCACCCGCCGCATCAAAGTCGCCGAACGCCACTTCCTGGAGCTCATCGCTGAATCGGAAAACCTCACCAACCATCTCAACGCCGCCTGCTCCATCACCGGCTGCACCGGCGCCGTCGTCAACCGCGATGGCGCCGCCGACTTCGGCCGCATCACCTCCACCCGCGCCGGCCGCAACTTCCAGTTCGGTATGAGGTACTCATTCTAATGCGCCGCGTCATCGTTCTCCTGCTCGCCCTCGCCAACGCCTATAGCTGGGGCATCCGCGGCCACAACGCCGTCAACCGGTCCGCCGTCCAAACCCTCCCCGCCGATGGGCCCGTGTTCCTGAAGGCCCACGAGGATTGGATCGCCTATCTCGCCATCATCCCCGATAGCTGGCGCAGCCCCTCCGAACCGGCCCTCAAAATCCTCGAAGACCCCAACCACGGCTGGTTCAAGGAGCAGTTCGCCATGCTCCCGGCCATCCCCCGCTCCCGCTACGAGTTCGTCCTCGCCCTCTACGAAGCGCAAAAGAGGCAGTCCGCCGAAGCTGGCCGCCAAACCAACGTACGCTGGACCGGAACGCTCCCCTATGCCGCCCAGGAAAACTTCGAACGCATGCGCGCCGCCATGCGCCGCTACCGCGCCATGAAGTCCGGTGGCCAGGATACCAAGTTCGTTGAACTCGAAATCGCTCAGTATATGGGCCGCCTCGGCCACTACACCGCCGATGGCGCCCAGCCCCTCCACGACACCATCCACCACGATGGCTGGTCCGGCCCCAACCCCAAGGACTTCACCCGCGAACCCCGCATCCACGGCCGCATGGAGTCCCAGTTCGTCGACCTCATCGAACTCAAAGCCGAAAACGTCCGCCAGCAGGTGGCCGCGCCCAAGCGCCTCAAGGACCCCTTCGTCGCCATCCTCGATCACCTCGACACCGCCGCCACCTTCGTCGACGAAGTCTACGCCCTCGACAAAGCCGGCGCCTGGGCCGACAAGGATCACAAGCGCGCCAGCGATCTCGTCCACGAACGCCTCGCCGCCGGCGCCGCCTTGCTCCGGGATTTGACCTACACCGCCTGGCTCGAAAGCGACACGCCCTTCAACTTCACCCGCGGCAACAATCCCATCGATCCCAAGAATCCCAATTACAACCCCGCCACCGGCTCCGCCCCTCCCGGCCCAGCCGTCCCGCAAAAGAAATGAAGTGGCTCCTCGTCCTGACTCTGGCCCTGACGGCAGCCGCCCAGCCAGTCCGCGATAAAAACTTCTATGTCCTCACCGTCCTGGAACAACACGCGCCGAACGACGCACGCCTGAACCAAATCGCCACCGCCAAACGCGCCGCCCTCAGCGAATCAAAGGACATCGTCGAGTCCATGCGCTGGACCCCAGCCGAAATAGCGACAGTCAGCGAAGTCCTCGCTCCGGTCACCTCCGCCAAGGAGCCGCTCCGCAAAAGCCGCATGTACGGCGAAAACCCCAACCTCGTCAAAGCCTGGCAGCAGGCTGCCGCCGCCATGAATCGGATCTACGACGTCTACGGTCTCGGCAAACCGCCCCGCTACCCGGAAATCGATTCCATTTCCTTCGACGTCAAAGCCCCCACCTTTCCCCGCATGCTGGCCGTCATCCAGGCAGTAATGGCCGAGGAACCCGACGGCCATCCGCTCTTCTTCCACGCCCCGCTCCGCTTCGCTCTGGAACTGCTAAGGGCCAACTGGCGCGACGAAGCCAGCCGCTTCGAACCAATGGAGCAAGGCGAAAACAAACCAGCCTTCGACGCCATCAAAGCCACCAACTGGAGCCAATTCAAATACGCCGCCATCGTCGTCCCCGGCTCCGGCACGGACCGTCCCAACCAGGCCATGTCCCCCTGGGGCAAAGGCCGCGTCACTCTCGCCGCCCGTCGCTTCAAGGCAGGTCTGGCGCCCTTCATCATCGTCTCCGGCGGCTACGTCCACCCCAACCAGACGCCCTTCTGCGAAGCCCTCGAAATGAAGAAGGCGCTCATCGCCGAATACGCCATCCCCGCCGCCGCCATCCTCATTGAACCCCACGCCCGCCATACCACCACCAACCTCCGCAACGCCGCCCGCCTCCTCTATCGCTACGGCTTCCCCGATGCAAAGCCAGCCCTCATCACCACCGATCACGGCCAAAGCGCCTACATCGAAGCCCCCGCCTTCGCCCAGCGTTGCCAATCCGAACTCGGCTACCTGCCCTATGAAGGCCTCAAACGCACATCTCCCTTCGACCTCGAATTCCGCCCCCGCCCCCAATCGCTCCTCGTCGATCCCATCGACCCACTTGACCCGTAAAACCAGTCCGACATAAAACCCTAACCCAAAATTCATCCCGCCGAAACACCGCGGTCAGAGAATGTGGTGACCCTCTATGCGCATATCTCTACTCGTCCTCTCGGCCGCGGCCGTCCTCGCCCAGAATTTCGACATCGCCCTCATCGGCGACACCCCCTACGGCCCCGCCAACGAACCGCGGTTCGAACGCGTCATCGCCGACATCAACCGGCAGGCCGTCGATTTCACCATCCACATCGGCGACACCAAAAACGGCTCCACCCGTTGCGATAACTCCCACTACACGAAGGTCCTCAACTGGTTCAACTCCTTCGACACCGGCCTCATCTACACCCCCGGCGACAACGAATGGGCCGACTGCCTCCGCGCCAATAACGGCGCCTTCGACCCCCTCGACCGCCTCTCCCTCATTCGCAAGACCTACTTTCAAACCAATCAGTCCCTCGGCCGTCGCCCCGTCACCCTGACCCGCCAGAGCGAAGACCCCAAGTACGCCCTCTATGTCGAAAACGCCATGCTCGTCAAAGGACCCGTCGTCTTCGGCACCATCCACGCCATCGGCAGCAACAACAACCTGGAATACAAACTCGTCCAGGGCGTCGCCAATAAGTTCTACGACGGCGACAAAGAGTTCACCGGCCGCAACGAAGCCAACGTCGCATGGCTCCGCAAGATCTTCGCCACCGCCAAACAGAACAAGTCCCTCGGCATCCTGATCGGACTCCAGGCCAACATCTTCGAGACTTTCTTTGAAGTCGGCACCGGCAACACCCGCAGCGGCTTCGAGGAGTTCCTCAAAGTCCTCCGCGCCGAAACCCTCGCCTTCCCCGGCGAAGTCGTCCTCGTCTCCGGCGATAGCCACTACATGCGCATCGACAAACCGTTGACCGCCCTCTACCCCGCCTGCACCGCCGCCACCGGCGACTGCAAACCCTTCGATGCCGCCATCGACGCCCGCGGCGCCCGTGTCCTCAACTTCACCCGCATCGAAGTTCCCGGCTCCGGCGACGTCCATTGGACCCTCTGCCACGTCCGCCCCAATAGCCGCAACATCTTCCAGTTCGAGTTCATGATCGTTGCCGATCGGCCCGCCGGCGCCGCCACCACAGCGGCCATCAACGGCCCCTCCGTCATCGAAACGAATAGCCCGCAGGTCTCGCTCGATGCCTCCGGCTCCACCACGGCCACCACCGGAGACCTCACCTACAGCTGGTCCGTCCCGCAGGGCTACCCGCAAGCGGCCATCCTCAACGGCGGCACCCCGACGCCCACGATTCAAATGTCCACCCGCGGTCTCCACCAGTTCACCGTAACCGTCACGGACCGCACCGGCGCTACCAGTTCGGCCACCGTCACCGTCCGCTACATTTAGGCGATTACCCCCCGGGGAAACGGCGGGCAGATCCTCCAACACGGGTCGGCCCGCAACCCCAACCACAGCCGTGTCCCCAAGACGCGACACCACCCGCAGAAGCTCACAAAGCAGGACGCTAAAAAAACACTACTTCCGCCACAACCCCGGCAACAACTTCTCCGCCAACAAGTGCCGCCACGTCGCCCAATCGTGCGCCCCGCCGCCGCCCTCATAATAGACAAATCGAACATTGTGCGTCTCCAACGCCGCCTTCAGCGCCGCCGTCCCCGCGCCCGTCGGCCCCATCCCCTTTGGCTCAAACGTCCCCTGCCCCACCAGTAAATAGTCCACCTTCTCATTCACCTTCGGGTCATTCAAAAACGCCGCGCTCACCGTCTCCGTCTCACGGTTCCCCGCGCTCAAGATACCAAACGACCCAAACACATCCAACGACCGGAACCCCACCGCCTGCGTATGCCCGCCACCCATTGAAAGCCCCGCCATCGCCCTTCCCCTCGGGCTCCGCACCGTCGAATACGTCTTGTCCATCAGCGGAATGATATGCTCCCGTAAGTCTTTCTCCAACAACCCCGGCCCCTTCTCCCGGAACCCCGGATCCCCGCGATGCACCATCTGATTATTCGGCATCGCAATAATCATCGGCTTCGCCTTCCCCTCGGCCAGCAGGTTATCCAAAATGAAATTCGCCCGCCCCTCAATCGCCCAATTCCCCGCCATCTCCCCGCTCCCGCCAAACAGATACAACACCGGGTACTTCTTCTTCGCCGTGTAACCCGGCGGCAAATACACATACATCTCCCGCTCCCCGCCGGTAACGGTCGAATGATACACATGCCGCGTAACCGTCCCATGCGCCACCGGCTTCGCGTCATAATACGCCGGCCCATCGCCCGCCACCACTAACATCGAATACGGAGGTTGATCCCCCACGCCCGCAATCGTGTTATTCGGATCCGGAACCGTCGCCCCGTCAATCACCAGCTTGTAGACATACATATTCGGCGCCACCGGCCCCACCGTCAGAGTCCACACCCCATCGGCGCCCTTCACAAACTTCTTCTCCCCGCCCGCATAGCCCAACTGCAACGGCCCGCCGGCCAGCAGCACCTCGCTCGCCCCCGGCGCCGGCACCCGGAACGTCACCCGCCGGTCGGCATGAACCTCCGGCGAAATCACCGCCGCCCCAAACGGCTTCAGGTTCTCCCGGTTCGCCTGCGGATTCCAATCCAGGTTCACATGCGCCTGCTGCCCCGCCACGCCCAGCGCCAGCGCCAAGCCCAACAATGTAGGTTTCATCGCCCCGTATTCTATACAAATTTCTTTTCCGCCATGATCGATCGGCCCAATAAACTTCGCAGTTAAGGGTATGACCCCTTATTCCCAACTGCGCCTCGCCGCAGTCCTTATCACCCTGGCCGCCGCGCCAGCAGCCCTCGCTGATAGTGACCACCGCCCCGCCGGCGCCTCCCGCGTCGTCGCCCAAGTCCCCGCCCCCGGCCTCCCCGAAGGTATCGCCATCAAAGGCCACAAATTCTACGTCGCCGGCCCCGCCGCCTTCGGCCTTACGGACACCGCCGTCATCTTCGAATACAGCCTCCAATCCGGCACCCTCCTCCGCCAGCTCCCCATCACCATCGCCAACCCCTACATCCCCTTCCGCGCCGCCTCCTGCATCGCCTTCGGCGAGGACGAAAACCTCTATGTCATCGAAACCTTCGTCGGCATCATCAAGATGAAGCTCGACGCCGCCAACACCCAGTCCGTCTACGCCACCTTCCCGCAAATCCAGCCCACCCTGCTCAACGATCTCGCCTTCGACGAAAAGGGCAACCTCTACGTAACCGACACCTTCCAAGGCGCCATCTATAAAGTGGCCCCCGGCGGCGGCCCCGCCCAGCTCTGGTTCGCCGATCCGCGCCTCGCCGGCAACCCCAATCTCCCCTTCGGCGTCAACGGCATCCGCGTCGACAAACAGGGCAAGCGCCTCTACGTCTCCGTCACCGTTCGCAACGATTTCTCCGGCGCCATATTGAGCCTCCCCCTCGTCGCCCAACCCACCGCCGCCCAGCTCACCGAGTTCCACGTCTACCCGGCCTCCCAGATGGGCTTCCCCGGCCCCGATGGCATCGCCTTCGCAAAAAACGGCAAGCTCTACGTCGCCCTCGCCGGCACCAGCGAAATCAGCGTCCTCCTCCCCAACGGCCAGGAACACCGCCGCTACACCGCCCCGGCCAACGTCCCCTGGGTCAACCCCGCCAACATCGCCTTCGACGACGAAAACGACCGCATTCTCGTCACCAACCACGCCAGCCTCGTCAACCCGCTTAACCCGGCCTTCTTCACCGTCTTCGACGTCGCCGTCCCCGACAAAGGCCTCCAACTCCCCTAGCCGCAATCAACCCGCAGGGACACCCGCGTGCCGCAGGCCGGGTGTCCCCGGACGCAACACTCCCCCGCCCCAACCCTCAATCCGTGATACGTTGAAGCCGAGGCACATGACCAACCGCCGTGCATTTCTGTGCACCCTCTCCCTCGGCGCCAACGCCGCATTTTCCCAGGGCCGTCCCCAAGCCGGTCCGCTCACCTTCACCCCCGATTGGAACTCCCTCCGCCGCCACCAGCCCCCCGCCTGGTTCCTCAATGCCAAACTCGGCATCTTCATCCACTGGGGCCTTTACTCCGTCCCCGCCTGGGCCCCGCCCACCGGCGAACTCGGCAAAGTCGACTTCTCCAAATGGTTCGCCAATAACCCCTACGCCGAGTGGTATCTCAACTCCATCCGCCTCAAAGACTCCCAAACCTACGCCCATCACGTAAAAACCTACGGCGATAACTTCGATTACTATAACTTCGCCGACACGTTCAATAAAGAAACACCCAAATGGCAACCCGCCAACTGGGCCAAACTCTTCAAAAAAGCCGGCGCCAAATACGCCGTCCTCACCACCAAACACCACGACGGCTTCACCCTCTGGCCCAGCCGCGTCCCCAATCCCAATCGCCCCGGTTTGACCTCCAAACGCGACCTCGTCGGCGACCTCTCCGACGCCATCCGCGCCGAAGGCCTCCGCATGGGCCTCTACTACTCCGGCGGCCTCGATTGGTCCTTCAACCCCACGCCAATCGCCACCATGGACCAGGTCGGCGGCACCGTCATCCACACCCCGGAATACGCCCGATACGCCGATGCCCATTGGCGCGAACTCATCGAACGCTACCAGCCCTCCATCCTCTGGAACGACATCGGCTACCCCAAGCAGGGCCAACTCCCGCAAATCTTCTCCGACTACTACAACAAGTTCCCCGACGGCCTCATCAACAACCGCTTCACCCAGGACCACTTCGATTTCACCACCCCCGAGTACGCCGTCCACGACCGCGTCGCCAACAAGAAATGGGAAGCCTGCCGCGGCCTCGGCTTCAGCTTCGGCTACAACCAGATCGAAGGCCCCGAACATGTCATGGAGCCCGAGAAGTTAATTACGCTATTCGTCGACATAGTAAGTAACAACGGCAACTTACTCCTGAACATCGGCCCCCGCCCCGATGGCTCCATTAGCGACATTCAAATGGACCGCCTATCTAAGCTAGGCGACTGGCTGGCCGTCAACGGCGAAGCCATCTACGGCACGATCCCCGCCGCCAACCCCATCGGCGAAACCGCCAGCGGCAAAAAAGTCCACTTCACCCGCAAAGGCGAGACCCTCTACGCCTTCCTCCACGAAAAGCCTTCCGGCCCGCTCACCATCGAGAACCTCTTCCTGGACCCCGCCGGCAAGGTCCGCATCCTTGGCGGACCGACCATTGGGACAGTCCAGAAAGGGAGCGCCCTCACGCTCCTCCTCCCCCGCGCCTCCGCCTCCACCATAACCCTCAAAATCGAAAACGGCTGGCAACTCACCCGGTAGCCAAAGGAACCTCCCATGCGCCCGCTTTTCCTCGCCCTCCTCGCCCTCACCCTCCACGCCGAACCCCTCCGCGTCGCCATCGCCGGCCTCAACCACGGGCACGTCACCGGATTCCTCCGCGCCGCACAGGCCCGCCCTAACGACATCACCATCGTCGCCATCTGGGACCCCGAACAAGCGCTCCTCACCAAATACGCCTCCTCCCACCGCTTCCAGCCCAATCAACTCTTCACCGATCTCAACAAACTCCTCGACTCCACCAAGCCCGACGCCGTCGCCAGCTTCAGCGATACCTTCGCCCACCTCCAAATCGTCCAGGCCGCCGCCCCCCGCCACATCCCGGTGATGATGGAGAAACCCCTCGCCGTCAGCACCCAGCACGCCCGGGCTATCCAGAAGCTGTCCCAGGCCAACAACACCCCCGTCTTCGTCAACTACGAAACCACCTGGTACCGCTCCCACGGCGAAATCTGGAACCTCATGCACCAGCAAAAAGCCGCCGGCCCCATCCGCCGCCTGGTCGCCATGGACGGCCACCAGGGCCCCCGCGAAATCGGCGTCCCAGACGAGTTCTTCAACTGGCTCAACGACCCGAAAAAGAACGGCGGCGGCGCCCTCTTCGACTTCGGCTGCTACGGCGCCAATCTCATGACCTGGCTCCTCGATAACCAGCGTCCCACCAAAGTCACCGCCATCACCCACACCACCAAACCCCAAATCTACACCAAGGTGGACGACGAAGCGACAATCCTCCTCGACTACCCCCAAACCCAAGGCATCATCCAGGCAAGTTGGAACTGGCCCTACAGCCGCAAGGATTTCGAGGTCTACGGCGCGACGGGCTATGCCATCGCCACCGGCGGCAACAGCCTCCGCACCCGCCTCGGCACGGCCAAAACCGAGGACGCCCGCACCCCGGCGGACCTCAAACCCACCGAAGCCGATTCCATCTCATATCTGGTCACCATCGTCCGCAGCAAGCAAAAGCCCACCGGCCTGAGCTCCCTCGAAAACAACGTCATCGTCACCGAAATCCTCGAAGCCGCCCGCGAATCCGCCCGCACCGGCAAAACCGTCACCCTGCCCCAATAGCCTCCCAACAGCCCCCAGACAGGTAAAATCGCCACCAAATAGGTGCCACTCACTGTTATCCACCGTATTGCACATGCTTTCATCGCAAGCCATTGACAAAACAATGACTTACTCGGTTTTCCACAGCCTACAAAAACGCCCCCACCCCCGACACCCCCCCAAAAAATGGCCCCTCAAAGTCAGCGGCC
>JBIKOG010000197.1:0-14637 GCA_044358225.1 Bryobacteraceae bacterium
CCCATCCGCGCTCACCCGCCCCCGCGCCTCCTCCCCCGCCGTATTCTCAATCCCCTTGTTGTGCCCAAAGGAGGCATACAACTTCCCCTTGTGCCACGCCAACCCCACGCCGTGCAGAAACCCATAGCCCCCGTCCACCGCCGGCTCGTGCGCCTTGATCGAGTAGATCCGCACACCCCGCGCCTCCGTCAGTTCCGCCGCCTTCGGCACCGGCGCCGCCGGGTTCCACAACCCATACGGCGCCTCCTCGCCCCACATCGCCATCGCCCCCAGAAACCCTCGCCGAGTCCACGCCATTCTAAACAAGCTCCGCCATCGCCAAGCCAATCTTCGCCTCTTGCGCCTCGCTGCTCACCGGCATCGGCGGCCTCGGCACGCCCCCCGCCCGCCCCTGCGTCCGCATCGCCGCCCGCACATTCGCCGGCAGGTTCGGCGCGTCAATCGCATTCCACAACCGCAATAACTTCTTATGTAGATCCAACGCCGTCGCGTCGTCGCCCCGTCCCACCGCGTCCCATAACGCCACGCACGCCTCCGGCGCCGCGCTCAAAATCGCCGCCACCGCCCCGTCCGATCCCAGCGTGAACGACGGATACAACAGCGCATCCACCGCCGACAGAATCCGCACCCGATCCCGAATCCCCGCCTCCTCACTCAGCAACAGCAAATCCGCCAGCGCCTTCATATCACTCGCGCTCTGCTTCACCCCGATCACCCCCTCCACATCCCGCAAAATCCGCACCAGCAGCGGCGGCAGTAGGTACGACCACGGCACCACGTTGTAGATAATCACCGGCACCCCGGTGCCATCCGCAATCGCCCCGAAATGCTTCACCATCGAATCATCGTCCGGCCGGAACACATAGTGCACCGGCGTCACCTGCAGCGCCGCCACACCCAGATCCGCCACCGCGCGCCCCCGCTCAATCGTCGCCTGCGTGCTATCGGCGATGATCCCGGCAATCACCGGAATCCGCCCCCCAACCTCCTCCACCGTCCAGCCCACAATACGCCGCGTCTCCTCCGTCGTCAGCGTGTGGCCCTCCCCGGTGCTCCCGCAAACGGCCAGCCCGTGCACCCGCGCCACATCCACCATCCGCCGAACCTCGGCGCGATGCGCGGCCTCGTCAATCGTCCCGTCCGCCCGAAACGGCGTCACCAGCGGCGGGATAATCCCGCGAATCTGTTCATTGCTCATTGTTCCTCCAAATACGCCTGCGGCCGGATCGCCCGCGCCGCCGCCATCACGTCTTTTGCAAATCCGTCCAGGTCCCCATCGCCAATCCGCACACTCGGCCCCGATAAACTCACCGCCCCCACCCCGCCCCGCAGCGGATCCACAAACGGCGCCGCCACACACCGCACCCCGGCCTCGTTCTCTTCCAGGTCCATCGCATACCCCCGCTCCCGGATCAAACCCAACTCCGCCCGCAATGCACTCCAATCCGTCACCGTCCGGTCAGTATATCGCCGCAATCCCCGCTGCGCCGCCAGCCCCTCGGCCTCCCCAATCGGCAACGCGCTCAGAATCGCCTTCCCCAAACTCGTCGAATGCAGCGGCCACCGCGTCCCCGCATCTCCCCGCGTATGCAACTGGTGCGTCGATTCCACCGCCGCCACAATCAACACCTGATCGTCGGACAGCATCCCCAGCTTCACCGTCTCCCGCGATCGCTCCGCCAGCCGCCGCAACACCGGCCGCGCCTGCGCAAATACCTCCGAACTCCGCGCAAACACCAGCCCCATCTCCATCGCCCGCGGGCCCAACCGGTAGCCCCGCTCCTCCGGGTCCTGCCGGATCAGATCGAACGCCTGCAACGTCTGCAACAGATTGTGCGCCGTGCTCTTCGGCAGCCCGAACTCCCGCCCCAGTTCCGACACCGTCCAGTGCGGCCGCGCCATCGAAAACGCCGACAACAGCCGCAACGCCTTCTCCACCGACGAAACCGCGTATTTCCGTTTGTTCAGCCCCTCTGAACGCTCTGGCTGGCCTGTTTGATTCACGTTTCGCAGGCAAGTATCTACCGCCGGAGCCACCCTGTCAACCTCCCGTTCAGCCAACCCGAACAGCCATCAAACCCGAAAATTCCTGTTCCGCCCCCACCCCGGCCGTGTCTCACCCTGCATGAGACCGTTTCTCTTCCTCCTCACGGCGATGATCGCCGCCTCCCAGACACCCATCTTTATCTCCCCCGTCACCTACTCGACAAACGGCAGTAGCGTCACCGGCCCCTCCACCTACTTCAACGTCGCCGCCGACCTCAATGGCGACGGCCGCCCCGATCTCATCGCCCCCGACAATCGCGTCTTCAACAACGCCAACGGCTTCACCGTCTCCCTCTCCACCCCCAACGGCTACGCCGCCCCCGCGTTCTTCAGCGCCGGCACCTACACCGCCAACGTCGCCGCCGCCGACTTCAACAACGACGGCCGCGCCGACATCGTCGCCAGCGGCACCGCCACCACCGTACTCATCTCCAACGGCAACGGCACCTTCTCCGCTCCCGCACCCGTCGCCATGCCCTTCAACTTCGCCTACACCGCCGGCGCCAACGTCACCGCCGCCGACCTCAATAAAGACGGCTTCCAGGACATCCTCGTCCCCGGCGTCACCAGCCTCGCCGTTGCCCTCGGCAACGGCAACGGCACCTTCCGCGCCGCCACGCTCTTCCCCACCTCCCTCCAATCGGCCTGGGTCACCACCGGCGACGTCAATAACGACGGCAACCTCGACGCCCTCGTCACCATCTCCTCCACCAGCCCCGCCAACGTCTTCCTCGGCAACGGCGACGGCACCTTCCAGCCCTACCTCCTCACCCTCCCCCTCGCCTTCGGCGCCCAGCTCGTCGACCTCAACAACGACGGCAAACTCGACATCATCCACCAAACCGCCCAGGCCCGCCAGGACGGTTCCAACTACGGCATCTCCATCGCCCTCGGCCTCGGCAACGGCAGCTTCCAGGGCTACTCCAACTACATCTTCTCCGCCCCCTTCCGCGACATCATCGTCGCCGACTTCAACAACGACGGCCGCCCCGAAGTCGCCAGCTTCCTCAACACCACCGGCAAACTGACGGTCTTCAACAACAACAACGGCGTCCTCGGCCCCGTGCTCTTCGAAGCCCCCGTCGCCAACGGCCCATTCTCGCTCCTCGCCACCGACGTCGACGCCAACGGCTCCAAGGATCTCGTCATCTCCTCCTACTCCGAATGCAACGTCTTCCGCAATCCCCGCGGCAACCCGCCATTGCTCGCCCAGCTCACGCTGAACCCGCCCTCGGTCATCGGCGGCGCCGCCGCATCCACGGCCACCATCTCGCTCGGCAACGCCGCCTCCACCCCCGTCACCGTGTCCCTCGCGAGTTCGGACCCGGCCGCCTTCTTCCCCACCGGCAACACCGTCACCATCCCCGCCGGCATCGCGACGATGTCCGTCAACATCGCCACCGCCGCCGTCGCCGCGCCAACGGCCGCCAACATCACCGCCACCCTCGCCGGCGTCACGCAGTCCGCCCGGCTCGACGTGGTTCCCGGCTTCGTGCTCACCGGCTTCTCCGTCAACCCCGGCAGCCAGTACGGCAACCTCACCGCCACCGGCACCGTCACGTTAAACAGCCCCGCCGCCTCGGCCACCGTCGTCACCCTCATCAGTGGCAACCCGGCCATCGCCGCCGTGCCCGCCTTCGTCAACGTGCCCGCCGGCGCCACCACGGTCAGCTTCCCCATCACGCTCGCCGCCGTCGCCGCCAACACCGCCGTCAACCTCTCCGCCTCGCTCGACGGCATCACCCAGGTGGCCACCCTCACCGTCCTCCGTCCCCTGGACGCGGTCACCATCACCAAGGCCATCTATACCGCCAAGAGCCTCCAGATCAAACTGGACGTCACCGGCACCAACGCCACCGCGACACTAACGGCCTACAACGCCATCACCGGCGCGCTACTGGGCACCCTGTCCAACAATGGCGGCCGCTACTCCGGCACCTTCACCGCCAACCTCGGCGCCACGCCCCGCGTCACGGTGAAGAGCAGCCTCGGCGGCAACGCCACCGCCACCGCCTCCCTCAAGTAGGCGGCGGCGACGGATGAAGCCGCCTACCGCGGAAACAGCGCGGAGTAGGCTTCCAGGTACTTCAGGCCGGACCCGGTGTTGTAGATCACCATCCGGCTGGCCGGGTCCAGGGTGCCGTTGGCCACCAGTTGGTCCATGGCCGCCATACACGCCGCACCTTCCGGAGCAACAAAGATGCCTTCATCCGTCGCCAGCTTCACACCGGCCTGCATCATGTCGTCGTCGGAAACCGCAATCGCCGTCCCGCCGGATTTGCGTACCGCGTCCAGCACCAGGAAGTCACCCAGCGGCTTGGGAACACGCAAGCCGCTGGCCACCGTGTGGGCGTTCTGCCAGAACTCGCTCCGCTCAGTGCCCAGCTGGTACGCGCGCACAACCGGTTGGCACCCTTCCACCTGCACCGCGATCATCTTCGGCCGTTCCGGGCCAATCCAGCCCAGCTCTTCCATCTCCGCAAACGCCTTCCACATGCCGATCAGCCCCACGCCGCCGCCGGTGGGGTAGAAGATCACCTCCGGCAAACGCCACTGCATCTGCTCGGCCAGCTCGTAGCCCATCGTCTTCTTGCCTTCAATGCGGTACGGCTCTTTCAGCGTCGAGACGTCAAACCAGCCTTCGCTTTCGCGCCGGTCGGCGACGATCTTGGCGCAGTCGGAGATCAGACCGTCGATCAGCGTGACGTTGGCGCCAAAGGCTTTGCACTCAATGTAGTTGGACTGCGGGACGTCCTTCGGCATGAAGATGTGGGCTTCAATCCCGGCCGCGGCGGCGTAGGCGGCCATGGCGCTGGCGGCGTTGCCGGCCGACGGGATCGCCACTTTCTTAATCCCAAGCTCGACGCACATGGAGACCGCGCACGAAAGCCCGCGCGCCTTGAAGGAGCCGGTCGGGTTAATCCCTTCGTCCTTCAACCACAAATTCTTGAAGCCGCCGTAGCGCTTCAGCTTCATCAGCGGCGTCCAGCCTTCGCCCAGGGAGACGATCGATTTCGGCTGGGTAACCGGAAGCACCGGGGCGTAGCGCCACATGGAACGGGGGCCGTTGGCCAGCCAGTCGCGGTTCCAGTTCTCGCGGGCCGTCTTCAGGTCGTAGCGGACCAGCAGCGGCATCCCGGTGCGGGAGAGGTTTTGGATGGCGCCGGCTTCGTAGCGTTCGCCGGTTACGGAACATTCCAGGTGGGTAACGGTAGTCATCGGAAAGCAGCCCTCATGATATCGCTTTGCACGCTTTGGGGTGCCGGTGCGTCATACTTTTTAGCAGTGGCCCACGAGTCGAACACCTTTCCGTTTTTCATTGGCGCCGGGATCCTTTCGGTCACGGGAATCTATTTCTACGTCAGCGGCATGGCGCCCGGGGCAATTGTCATGGAAGTGGCGGCGGCGCTGTTTCTGGCGCTCGGTATGGCGTTGAAACGGCACTACCGGAGGGCGAAGTGACACCCGTTTTCGCCCTGTTTTTGCTGGCCGCCGAAGAGATTGTGCTCCATACCGGTTTTCGGATTGAGGCCGACCGGCACGAGGTCGTGGGCGAGAATCTGCGGCTGCACACGGCGAATGGAACGATGGAGATTCCGCGCAGTTCGGTGGCCGGAATTGAGGTTTTGGAGCAGGTCCAGAAACCCGTTGCCCCCGTTGGCGTGCCGCCGGTCGCCACCCCAGCCCCGGCGCCGGTTGCCCCCGTGGCCCCGAAATCGGCGAAAGAACATCTGCGCGATGCCGCCGATCTCACCGGACTGCCGCCGGAGATCCTATTGTCGATCGCCAAGGTAGAGTCCGCATTTCAGACGAATGCCCGCTCCCCGAAAGGCGCCATTGGCGTCATGCAACTGATGCCGGAGACGGCCCGCGCGTTGAACGTCAATCCGCACGACACGCGCGAGAATATTGAAGGCGGAGCCCGGCTCCTGCGCGACCTCTTGGTGAAGTACGAGCAGTACCCGGACCAGGTCTACCGCGCGCTCAGCGCCTACAACGCCGGGCCCGGAGCGGTGGCAAAGTACAACGGAATTCCGCCCTACGCCGAAACCCGAGCGTATGTGGAGAAGGTATTGAACGAATACCATCGTTTGAAGACGCAGAAACCAGATTCGCGCTAACCTTTTGGCGGTCCCGCGCATCGTATACTTATTACTGGAATAGGAGCCAGCCGGATGAACCGTAAGCTGCAATTCGTGATCACCGCGTTTTCGTTGGGCCTGGTCGGCGTGTTGCTGCTTGGCGCAGTGAACAAGTCGACTTCTTCTCCGGAAGAGACGTACCGGCATATCGGCGTCTTCACCGAAGTGCTCTCGAAGATCAAGAGTGAGTACGTCGAAGAGCCGGACATGAAGAATGTCACGCTCGGCGCGCTCAACGGCTTGCTGGAATCGCTGGATCCCTATGCCAGCTATCTCTCGGCTGACCAGTACAAGCAGTGGCAGAAAACGAAGACCGAAGCCAAGGGCTGGACCGGGCTGATCCTGGCCAAGCGCTTCGGCTACATCGCCATTGTGGATTCGGTTCCCGGATCGCCTGCCGATAAGGCCGGGCTCTCCACCGGCGACATGCTGGAAACGATCCAGGGCGTGAACACGCGCGACATGCCGCTGGCGTACGCGGAAATGATGCTGCTCGGCGAACCGGGCACGAGCATTGAACTGGGCGTCATGCGCTTCCGCAATCCGGAGCCGAGCAAGATGGCCATCGTCCGCGGCCCCATCGTGTGGCCGGCGGTGACGTCGAAAATGTTGCCGGATAACATCGGCCTGATCACTGTTCCGACGCTCGAAGCCAAGCGGGTCGCCGACGTGGCGGCCGCGGTGCAGGCGCTGGAGAAACAGGGCGCGAAGAAATTGATTTTGGACGTGCGCAGCTGCTCCACCGGTGCCCCGGAAGAGGGCGTCGCGCTGGCGAACCTGTTTGCCGCGGAAGGCAAGCTGGCCTTCGCGGTAGGCCAGAAGGTGTCGCGCCAGGATTTTGACGCTGTCGCCGCCAAGGCGATTACGAAGCTACCGCTGACGGTGGCGACGAATCGCGGAACGGCGGGCGCGGCGGAGATCGCGGCCAACGCGCTGTACGATCTGAAGCGCGCCGAAGTCGTCGGCGAACGCACCTACGGCGACGCGGCCATTCGCAAACCGGTGGTGATGGACGACGGCGCGGCCGTGATTCTCTCGGTAGCCAAGTTCCACAACAGCAACGGCAAGGCGTTGCAGGATGTCGGCGTGATGCCATCGGTGCCTGTGGCCGATTTGGAACCGCAGGAACTGAACGAGGAAGACGCTCCGGTGCCGCCCGTCAAGAAGGAAGAGAAGCCGAAGTCGACGGAAGATCTGATCCTGAAAAAGGCGATTGAGATTTCGATGAAAGGCCTGAGCCCTGAAGAGGTGAAGGCGGCGCAGGCGATGCGCGATGCCGCGAAAAAAGCGGCCGAAACCACCAAGGATCCGAGCATGGGTCCGTTGAACATTCCCAAACCCTAAGTACGAGAAAACGACGAACTGCATATGCCCCTTTACGAGTACCGCTGCCTGAAATGCGATGAGACCTTCGAGGTCCGGCAGAAGTTCTCCGACGAGCCAGTAGCGACACATGCCAAATGCGGCGGAGAAGGAAAGCGCATGCTTTCCGCTCCGCAGCTACACTTCAAAGGTTCCGGATTCTACATCACCGATTACGGCAAGGGCGGCAGCGGCGCGATTAAGCCCGCCACCCCCGGCGCGAAGACGGAAACGAAGTCGGAATCGAAGACGGAATCGAAACCGGCGGCACCAGCCGCGGCTCCGTCCACTTCCACCAAGAGCGATTAACGCTCCCGGGCGCCGAGATCGTGGACCCAGGCGTGGAGTTCCTCACTTCCATGGGGAAGCTGTAGTCCTGTGCCCACTGCCGCTGCCACTCGTGCCAGCGGTTCAGAAAGCTGCGGATGTCGCCGCCGGAGAGCGGCCTCTCCAGAAGTTCCGGGGGCCCGGGCATCCGTTCGTTCGAGTTGTCAGGTGTGAAGCGGGGGAGAGAGTAGACTGGGTGTCTTTCGGGCGCAACGGAAGCCGATGTTTTCATGCCCGCCTTCGCCCGTGTCCCAGCGTCCATTCGGGGAGGACAGGTATGTTCGGGACGAAGCGCCCCGCGTGCCACGCATCGGAATTTCACCGGCTCGGGTGACATCTTCGTCCACCCACTCAAAGACATTGCCATAAAGATCGGCGATGCCCGTCTCCGGCGTGTTCCCGCGCGGAAATAGACCGACCGGCGTTGGGTGACACAGTTGCAGTTCGTTCGTGTTGGCAAAGGTGCTATCCGGCTCCTGGTCGCCCCACGGGTACTTGCCGGCAAGGGCACTTTCCCATTCAGCGGCGGTGGGCAGATGGCCACCGGCCCAAAGGCAGTATCTGACCGCGCTGTGCCAGCCAACGCCGGTGACAGGGCGGTTGGGATGTTGTTGTTGCTCGGTCCAGTTGTAGGGGACGTAGCCGGTGGCCTGGACGAAGGGTTCGAACTCGTAGACCGTGACGGGGAAGCGGCCGAGTTCGATTCCCTGCCCTACAGGGGCCCAATAGGCAGGGTCCGCGGGGAGGCGAAGACGGGGGTCGCCGAGGCGACCGAGAGCTTCGGCGGCGGCGACTTTGTCGGCAAGTACGACGGCGGCGGATTCGGGCGTGTCTTCGAACAGGGCCGTCATGGCGAGGACCTGTTCGCGGTGGCGGGGATTGTTAATCCGGTAGCCATACGGGATCAGGTCCGTTTCCATTTTGTAGAGCAGGGCGATGGCGGCGGGGCCGCCGTTCGAGTCGAGGATTCTGTTGACGAGGCCGTCGACCGGGGCGGGGCCGGACTCGCGGAACTTACGGGCGGCGAGGAGGCGGAAGTCGGTGCCTTCGCGGTAGGCGCGGATGGCGGGATGGGTCAGGGGGCCGAGGTTTTCGAGGACCCAGGCGTAGAGTTCGGCGCGTTGTCGGGGGAAGACGATACCGTTGTTGGCGAGGCGAACGCAGGCGGCGAGGATGGCGGGGGATCTCAGGAGTTCGTAGAGCTGGGCGTCGGAACGGAGCAGGTGGTGCAGGCGATAGGGGTCGGGGCTATGGTGGTGGAGATAATCGTCGATGTTGCGATCGGAGAGAGGGAGGATTTCGCGGGTGGTGAAGCCGCGGATGGGGCCGCCGGCGGAGGCGAAGATCCGGGCTTTGGGGTTGGCTTTAGCGACCTTGGCGGCGGCCGTGGGGGTGGTGTCATCCATGGTGATGACGTCCGCCGCCAGAATGCGGAGAAGGGTGGACTTGCCGGAGCCCTTCGGGCCGATGAGAGCGACGCGTTGGTCGGGGAGGTTGAGATCGATCGGGATCGGATCCAACTGGTAGCGGTCCTCGGTCCAAGGGCCGGGGGTGCGAAGAGGGAGGAAAAGTTCGGGCTTGGGGTCAGATACCATGTTGGGGATGACTCGCGTTGTTTTCCTATTATGCGGCGCTGCGGCTGTGTTTGCCGGAGGGCCGGAAGTGCTGCAAAAACGTTGTGTTTCCTGCCATAACGCGAAGGCGCGGGTGGGCGGGTTGAGCCTGGAGACGCGGGCGGAGGCGGGCGCCGTTTTGACGGGCCGCCTGCGGGCGCGCGTCGAAGCGGGGCAGATGCCGCCGGGGGGCGGGCTGGCGGCCGGGGAGCAGGCGGAGGTGCTGGCGTGGTTGGACGCGGGGGCGGTGTGGCCCGGGCGATTGGGGACGGGGAAGGGGTTGTGGTCGCTCGAGCCGGTGCGGGCGAAAAGTGGATCAATTGATAGTTTTTTGCGGGAGAAACTGCGCGAGAAGGGGCTGGCGATGTCCGGGGAGGCGGACCGGCGGACGCTGATCCGGCGGATCACCTTTGATTTGACCGGTCTGCCGCCCGCGCCGGAGGAGGTGGAGGCGTTTGTGAAGGGCGGGGATTACGGCGCGTTGGTGGACCGGTTGTTGGCGTCACCGGCGTACGGCGAACGGTGGGGCCGGCACTGGATGGACGTGATCCGGTTCGGGGAGAGCAATGGGTATGAGCAGAACCATGTGCGGCCCGGAGCGTGGCCGGTACGGGACTATTTCATACGGTCGTTTAACGAAGATGTACCCTTTCGGGACATGATTTTGCACCATTTAGCGGGTGATTTGGTGGCAAAAGACACCCCAAATGTCGAAATTGGCACCGGTTTTTTGGTGGCTGGGCCACATGACACGGTCGGGAACCAGGCGGAGGGTCCGAAGCGGCAGCAGCGAGCCGATGACCTGGACGACATGGTGAACGCGACGGCTTCGGCGTTTTTGGGGCTGACGGTGAATTGCGCCAAGTGTCATGACCATAAGTTTGATCCGATTTTGCAGTCCGATTATTACCGGCTGGCGGCGGTGTTCGCCGGGGTGGTGCACGGGGAGCGGGAGGTGGGAACGGCCGAGGAAAAGGCCGCTTACCGGGCAAAAGCGGGGCCGCTGGAGGCGCGGGTGGCGGCGTTGAACGGGGTGTTGGCGGGGTTGCGGGAGAAGGCGAAGCCGGGGCTGGCGGCGGCGGAGGCGCGGGTGCGGGGGAGGATGCGAGAAGCGGTGTCGGCAGCGGGGACGGTGGAGAGTTTTGGGGCTTTGCGGGCGCGGTTTGTGCGATTGGCGCTGCCGGCCGGGGCGCCGGGCGGGTTGGATGAGATTGAGGTGTTTACGGTTGGCGGGAAGAATGTCGCGTTGGGGGCGAAGGTTTCGTCGACCTCGACGCGGGTGGCGGATGGGAATCCGGATGCGTATTCGCCGCGGTTTTTGACCGATGGATCCTTCGATAAACGGTGGTTCGCGGGGGTGGGGGCCGGGCCGGCGTTGACGGTGGATTTGGGGGCGGAGGTTGAGGTAGCGCGGGTGGTTTGGTCGGCGGACCGGAAGCTGGGGCTGCAGGGCCGGTTCGCGGTGCAGGCGCCGGGGCGGTATGTGTTGTCGGTTTCGCTGGATGGAGTGGCGTGGCGGGAGGTGGCGACGGATGCCGGGCGGCTGCCGGCGCGGAAGGAGGCCCAGGAGCGGTTGTTTGTATTGGAGGCGCTGGGGAGTGAGCGCGAGTTTGTGGCGGCCGAGAAGGAACTGGCGGCGGTGGAGGCGGAGCTGAAGGCGCTGCCGAAGTTGCCTCGGGTGTATGCGGGGACGTTTGCGAAGCCGGAGCCGGTGTATTTGTTGAAGGGCGGAAACGTGATGCAGCGCGGGGAGGAGATGCGGCCGGGGAGTTTGCGGGCGCTGCCGGGGTTTGAGTTGGCGCTGGATGCACCAGAAGGCGAGAGGCGAATGGCGTTGGCGAAGTGGATTGCGTCGGACGCGAATCCGCTGACGCCGCGTGTGATGGCGAACCGGCTGTGGCACTACCATTTCGGGCATGGGCTGGTGGCGACGCCGTCGGACTTCGGGTTCAACGGGGAGCGGCCGAGTCATCCGGAGTTGCTGGACTATCTGGCGCAGCGGTTGATGGACAACGGGTGGCGGTTGAAGCCGTTGCACCGGGAGATTGTGATGTCGGCAGCATACCGGCAGGCGAGCACTTGGAATGAAACCGCGGCGAAGGCGGACGCGGATTCGCGGTTGTTGTGGCGGTATCCGCCGCAGCGGTTGCAGGCGGAGGCGATTCGGGACAATATGCTGGCCGTGGCGGGGGTGTTGGATAAGACGGTGGGGGGACCGAGTTATCAGCTGTATAAGTATACGGTGGATAACGTGGCCACTTACTTTCCACGGGAGGAGTTTGGACCGGAGACTTACAGGCGGTCGGTGTATGCGCAGTCGGCACGGTCGATCCGGACGGAGTTGTTGAGTGTGTATGATTGTCCGGATTCTTCGCTGCCGGAGCCTAGGCGGGTGGTGACCACTTCCCCGCTCCAGGCGCTGGCTTTGCTGAACAATTCGTTTGTTTTGGACATGGCGAAGGCACTGGGGGCGCGAATGGCGTTGGACAAGGACCCGGTGGGGCGGGGCTTCGCTTTGGCCTGTGGGCGGGGGCCGACGGCGTCGGAACGGGCGGGGGCGGATCAGTTAGTAAGTCAGTATGGGATGGCCGCGTTGGCGCGGGCGATTTTTAACACGAATGAGTTTGTCTATGTCCGTTAATCGGCGGCAGTTGATTCACTCGTTAGGCGCGGTGGCGCTGGCGGATTTGTTGCGCGGCGGGGCGCCGCATTTCGCGCCGAAGGCCAAGCGCGTGATTCAGATCATGTGTCCGGGCGGGGTGTCGCATCTGGACACCTTTGACTATAAGCCGGAGTTGGAAAAGCGGAGCGGGCAGCCGATGCCGGGGGGTGAGAAGGAGGTGTCGTTCCAGGGGGCGAATGGGAACCTCATGAAGAGCCCGTGGAAGTTTGTGCAGCGGGGGCAAACGGGGCGTTGGATGACGGAGATGTTGCCGCATTTGGGCGCGTTTGCGGACGATATGGCGTTTATTCACTCGATGACGTCGCGGACGAATACGCATGGGCCGGCGTGTGTGGCGATGAATACGGGGTTCGTTTTCGAGGGATTTCCGTCGGCGGGGGCGTGGGCTTCGTACGCGTTGGGATCGATGAACGAGAACCTGCCGGCGTATGTGGCGATTCCGGATGTGCGGGGGATTCCGCCGTCGGGGCCGGCGAACTGGACGAATGGATTTTTGCCGGCGGAGCACCAGGGGATTTCGTTCACGGCGTTGGAGCCGATCCGGAATTTGGACCGGCCGGGGGCGATTTCGGCGGAGGCGGATTTAGCTACACGGGGATATGCGCGGGCGCTGAATGATAAACATGCGGAGTTACATGCGGGGGATTCGGATTTGCGGGCGCGGATTGCTTCGTATGAGCTGGCGGGGCGGATGCAGTTATCGGCGCCGGAGGTTTCTAATTTAGCGAGTGAGACGAAGGCGACGCACGAGCTATACGGGACGGGGGACACGAATCCGTTGCTGGCGGCGTATGCGCGGAACTGTTTGCTGACGCGGCGGCTGGTGGAGCGGGGCGTGCGGTATGTGCAGTTGTACTGCGCGTCCCGGGCGTCGGGCGTGGACGGACTGTTGAACTGGGACGCGCATAAGACGCTGCAAGCCGATTATTCGCGGCATTTCCCGATTCTGGACAAGCCGACGGCGGGGTTGTTGGCGGACTTGAAAGGGCGGGGATTGTTGGACGATACGCTGATTTTGTGGACGACAGAGTTTGGGCGGATGCCGACGCACCAGGAGGGGACGTTGGGGCGGGATCATAACCCCGACGCCTACTCTGTGTGGATGGCGGGCGCCGGGGTGAAGGGGGGCGCGACGCACGGCCGGACCGATGATTTCGGGCGGCGCGTTGTCAGCGATGTTACTACCGTTCATGACTACTGGGCGACGGTGTTGCACTTACTGGGGCTGAATCATGAACGGTTGACCTGGTATCACAACGGGATTAACCGGCGGCTGACCGATGTGCATGGGCATGTTATCCGGGAGTTACTGAGCTGATTCGGCGAGGCGTTTGAGGGTGGGGAGGTGCAGTTGACCTGGGACGCGCACAAGGCGTTGGAGGCTGGTTATTCGCAGCATGTCCCGATCCTGGATACGCCAACGGCGTGGTTGCTGGCGGAACTGAAGTGGCGGGGGTGATTGGACTATACGCTGGTTTGTGGACCACGGAGTTCGGCTGGATGCCGACGCATGGGCGGAACGATGATTTCGGGCGGCGCGTTGTCAGCGATGTTACCACCGTTGATGACTACTGGGCGACGGTGTTGCACTTACTGGGGCTGAATCATGAACGGTTGACCTGGTATCACAACGGGATTAACCGGCGGCTGACCGATGTGCATGGGCATGTTATCCGGGAGTTATTGAGCTGATTCGGCGAGGCGTTTGAGGGTGGCGAGATCGGCGTCTTCCTTGGCCTTGGCTTGCGGGGTGATGATGGGTTCGAGGAGGGCGGCGAACCAGTCGCTGTATTTGAAGGCTCCGGTGGCGGTGAAGCGGGTGCGGCCGCCGAGATCGACCAAGTCGTAGGTGGCGTCGCCTTCGAAGCCCAGGGGCGAGGTGATGTGGACCTTCATATGGGTGGGGCTGGTGTATTCGGTGGTGGCGGCGTCGAAAGAGACGAGTTGATTGTCCATGTTGGGGTCGCGCATGCTGACGCGGCGTTTGCCGCCGACGCCTTTGGGGCCCTCGTCTTTGACGTCAACGGTCCAACTGACCCACTGTTTATACTTGTCCTTGTCGTCGACCCAGGTCCAGACATCGGCGGGCGGGCGGTTGATTTCGATGGTGGAGACGGTTTTGCCGGCGCCTTCTCGGCGGCCCATGATTAACAGGGTCAATGCGGCAAGGGCGACGATTCCGAGGAGGCCGAGGGCCCCGTATTTCAGCCATTTCATGGGTTGGTTCTCTTTCGTTGGAGAGTTGCGAGGGAACCGCCGAGGAGGGTGGCGGCTGTCAGAAATTGGGGCGCGTTGGTGATATGGGCGATGCCGGCGGTGGTGATTGTTGCGGCGATGTGGGCGAGGCGGGGATTGGGGAGGGCGCGGAGTTGGAGGGCGGCGAGTAGGGCGGTTAGGAGGGCCAGGATGGTGAGGGAGGTGGGGGTGAAGTTGGCGCTTTCGCGGAAGTAGATGAGTGTGAGCG
>JBIKOG010000412.1:0-4318 GCA_044358225.1 Bryobacteraceae bacterium
TGAATCCCGTCGCCTTCGTAGGGCCCGTATGTCTGCGGCCGGTCCGCCAGCAGTTCGGTAATCCACAACTGGCCGTCTCCGGCGTGGAAGTTCTCCAGGTGCAGCCGCAGTGCCACCGCGCTCGGAGAACGAAGAACCAGTCGCCACACCGACGATCCATCCCGCGCCGTCTGCCAGGAGCCTTCTCCTTCCGCCGCACTCACGGACCGGTGCACGCCGACCTGCGTCAGTCCCGCCCGCACTCGCCGCCCCGTCCGTTCCTCGGCCGTCAACGGCGCCATCCACCGCTCGGGCGCGGCGCGTAGCTCCAATCGCTGGCCCGGGGCCGCCTGCGTCATCTTCTGCGGCGCATGGAAAACCGCGGGCGGAACCCCGCCACGCTGAGCAAAGGCGGCGGTAGCAAGTGCGAGAAAAAGAAGGAGCGGCATAGTGTGTTACGCGAAATCCACCCTCATTCTCGCATCAAAAAAGTTTCACGACGGCTCTGGTTTTTTCGGCAAGGCATCGTGGATTCGCTCCCGGAACCGGCCCCGCATTGCTCCCGCCAGATTTACCGAACTGTCCCCGAACTTATCCCGCAGCGAATCCGCCGCGCTAAACACCCGCTTCAGCTTTTCGTTTTTATCCCCGCCCAAAAGGTCCAACTGCCCTTCCGCTTCCGCGAACCCCGCCGTGTGCACGCCAATCAAACGGATGGGCCGCCCCTTCTGCCAGTTGCGGTGGAACAGTTCGCGCGCGGTCTGGAAAATCTCCGTATCCAGTTGCGTCGCATGATCCAGCGATTGCGCCCGCGTAAACGTTGTGAAATCCGAATACCGGAACTTGATCTGTACGGTACGCGCGTGGAAGCCATGCTCGCGCAACCGGCGTCCCACTTTCTCGCTCATGTGCGCCAGCGTGGACTCCAGCACCGCTAGGTCCGCCGTGTCCTCTGAAAACGTGTGTTCGTGGCTGATCGATTTCGGATCGTCGTCCGAGCTCATCTCTTTTTCAAACCACGAACCGCAATCGAACCCCTTGGCCTTGCCCGCCAGCGCCAATCCCATCTTCCCGAAACGCTCCACCAGGATCCGGTCGTCGAGCAGCGCCAGGTCACCCACTTTGTAAATCCCCAGGTCGTGCAAACCCTTTTCCGCCACTTTGCCCACGCCGGGGATCTTACGGATATCCAGTGGCGCCAGAAACGCCGCCTCCGCCCCGGGCGGAATCCACAATACCCCGTTGGGCTTGGCCTGGTCCGACGCTACTTTCGAAACCAGCCGCGCCGAAGACGCGCCGATCGAGTTGTTCAGCCCGGTGGCGGCCCGGATCGCCTCATGCAGCTTATGCGCGGCCCGGAGTGGTGGGCCATGCAACCGCTCAGTACCCGTCATGTCCAGGTATGCTTCGTCGATAGACGCCATCTCAAACCGGGGCGTGAACGACTCAATTACCCCGCGAACCTTACCCGAATAAAGTTCATAGCGGTCCCGCTGTCCATCGACAAAGATCGCCTGCGGACACAGTGCCGCCGCTGTCCGCAACGGCATCGCCGAGTGCACGCCGAACTTGCGCGCCGCGTAGGACGCCGCCGAAACCACGCCCCGCTCGTGTCCCTTGCCGCCCACCACCACCGGCTTGCCCTTCAGCGACGGGTCATAGAGTTCTTCCACCGAGACGAAGAAGGCGTCCATGTCGATATGGAAGATTGTTTTCACGCGCTGCTTCCCATGGTAAGCGGTTCCGCTCGCAGTTCAGCGCTGCTTTGCTACCCTCTCAAGAGTGGCTCGTACCGAGAATATTCAACCCGCCGGGACGCGGGATCGCCAAATTGCCTGGGGGCTGTTCCTCTTAACGCTGTTCCTCTACTGGCAGACCTCCGTTTTCGACTTCATCAATCTCGATGACCCCGATTTCATCACCGAAAACCCGCACGTGCGCGCCGGACTCACCGGGGCCAGCATCCTCTGGGCGCTGACCACCAACTACATCAACTGGCAGCCGCTGGTCTTCCTCTCCCATATGGCCGTCGTCACCGTTTTCGGCCTGGATCCGACGGCGCACCATCTGGTCAACGCCCTTCTTCACGCCGTCAATGCGGCTTTGGTCTTCGTCGTCTTCCGGCGTCTGAAATTGCCGCTCTGGTCGTCCGCCGTAGCTGCCGCCATCTTCGCCGTCCACCCTTTGCGCGTCGAATCCGTGGCCTGGGTAACGGAGCGCAAAGACGTGCTGAGCGCGGTGTTCTGGTTGCTCACCATGTGGGCCTACGTGCGCTACACGGAGAGGCCCGCGGACCGGCGCCGCTACCTGTTGACTGTCCTGTTTTTTGTGCTCGGCCTGATGGCCAAACCCATTCTTGTCACTTTGCCGGTCTGCCTGCTCATCCTGGATTTCTGGCCCCTTCGCCGCTTTACGGCTACGCCGCTGCGCCAGTTAATCCTCGAAAAGGTCCCGCTCGCCGTCCTCGCCATGGTGGTCGCAATCCTCACCATCATCGGCCAGCAGGCCGCCGGCGCCATGGCGACCGTCAATGATCTTCCCTTCGGCCTGCGCGCCGCCAATATCGTGCGTTCCTACGCCGTCTATATTTGGATGACCATCTGGCCGTCCGGCCTGGCCATCGTCTACCCGTTTCCGGAAAGCTACCCCGCCATTGAGGTCGTAGGCGCGCTCGCCGTTCTCGCTGGCATCTCCTATCTCGTCTGGCAACGCCGCCTCAGCTCTCCCTGGCTGCTGGCCGCCTGGCTCTGGTACCTCATTGCTGCGTCACCAACCATCGGGTTCATTCAGGTCGGCCCCCAGCCCTACGCCGACCGCTATACCTACCTGCCGTCGCTGCTCCCGCTCGTCGCCGTTGCCATCTCGCTTTCCGGCGCAATTGGCGAAAAAGTCCTCCGGCTCGCGGGCTTCGGCGTCGCCTTCATTCTGTCCATTCTCAGTTGGGTGCAAATCGGCACCTGGCGCAATGACTTTACTCTGTACCGCCACGCCATCGCCGTGGCGCCGGGAGCCAGCATCGTCTACCAGAACCTGGGCGTTGCCCTGGAAAAGCAGCAGAAATTTAACGAGGCGATAAAGAACTACAACCTAGCCCTGCAGATGAACGAGAAGCAATTCGCGCCTCATCTCAATATCGGCCTCGCCTACCTGCAGAGCGGCCGCCCGGCTGAGGCTCTCGCGCCCCTCCTTCGTGCCCGGGAACTGCAGCCCAATAATCCCGTGCCCCGGTATCACTACAGCCGCGCTCTGCTCGATGCCGGACGTATGGACGAGGCCGTCGCCGAGGCCCGTCAGGCTCTCCCGCTCGCCACCACCCCCGGTATGGCGTCGTCCCTTCAAATGCAAATCGGTCTAGTCGCCTACATCCGCAAGGACGACAACGCCGCTCTCACCTCTTTCGCCGAAGCCATCCGTCTCGACCCCGAAAACTGGGCCGCCCGCAAAAACGCCGGAATCGCGCTCGGAAACCTCGGCCGCAATGCCGAGGCCATCGCGCAATTGGAAGCCTATCTCCGCGCCAATCCCGCCGACAAAGGTGTCGAGGCCGCCATCACCGCGTTGCGCACCGCGAAATAGTAGAATACCCGAGTGCAACGTAGAGACTTCCTCGCCGCCGCCGCCGCTGCGCCCCTCGCCGCCGCCGCCACTTCGATCCCCGTCATCGATACCCACATCCATCTGTACGACCCGCGCCGTCCCGAAGGCATTCCATGGCCCCCGAAGAACGCGCCCATGTACTGGCCCGCTCTCCCCGATGGCTACCGGAAACTGACCAAAGCCCACAACGTCGTCGGCGCCATTGAAGTGGAATGCAGCCCGTGGCTGGAAGACAACCAGTGGGTGCTAGACATCGCCGCCAAAGACACCATCGTCGTCGGCATGATCGGCAACCTCGAACCCAGCAAGCCGGACTTCAACAAACAGCTCGACCGCTTTTCCAAGAACCCTCTCTTCCGCGGCATTCGGTACGGCAACCTCTGGGAACGCCCCGGCATCCACGCCGAACTGAAGAAGCCGGAGTTCATCGCCGGCTTAAAACGGATGGCCGCCGGTGGCCTCACGCTCGATACCGCCAACCCCACCGTCGAACTGCTCGAAGACCTTATCCAGGTCGGTGACAAGGTGCCCGATCTCAAAATCGTCATCGATCACCTGCCCAAAATCGTCGTTCCCGGCGACGCGAAAAGCAAAGCCGCCTACACCGCCGCGGTTCGCACTCTGGCCTCCCGGCCAAAAGTTTACGTGAAAGTTTCCGCCGTCCTGAACAAAGTCAACGGCCAAACTGTCACCGACCTCGCGCAGTACAAGCCCAAAATCGACTTCCTCTACGACTCCTTCG
>JBIKOG010000413.1:0-4302 GCA_044358225.1 Bryobacteraceae bacterium
CCTCAACTCCAAATCCAAGACCTACGATGGCGACCAGTGGGTCCGCGTCGAAGTAAAAGTGCTAGGGAGCGAGAAGGTCGAACACATCATCGACGGCGAAGTGGTGCTCTCTTATGAGAAGCCCCAAATGGGCGGCGGCGCCGTCAACAACCTCACCCCCGGCGTCTTCCAGGAAGGCAAAATCCTCACCGGCGGTTCCATTTCATTACAAAGCGAAAGCCACCCCGTCGACTTCCGCAAGGTCGAACTCCTCGACCTCGAAGGCTGCATGGACACCAAGGCGAAGAACTTCAAGAGCTACTTCGTAAAGGCCGCCAACGCGCGCTGTAAGTACTAACCCAGAACGCGGCGGCCCCGGCCAGCGCCAGCGCCACGGACCACACCGCCGCGTCCCATCCCCACCGCGCCGCAATCCACGGCATCAACAACGGCGCCGCAAACTGCGCCAGGTTCCCGATCCCATTCGCCAGCCCATAGCCCGAACCCGGGCTATCGGCGGAGTTCGTCAACACCGCCCACCAGAACGCGCCCTCGCACGCCACCACCAGTCCATACGCCGCCGTGATCAGCGTCAACACCGCCACCGGGCTCACCATCCACGTCGACGCCGCCAGCATCACACCGCTCGCCGCCAGCCCCAAGAATATCGGCCGCACGCGCCCCCATCGCGGCGCCATCACGTCCGTCAGCCATCCGCCCAACGGCATCATCACACCACCCGCCACCTGCAGCAAAGTCGCGAACAATGCGCTCTGTTCCTCAGGAAAATGGCGGATTTCTCGGAAATAGTAGAAGCTCCACGAATCGCCAAAACTGTAGAAGTAGCTGATGCAGAAGTATTGCAGCGATAGCAGCACCAGCGGCCTGCTCAACCGCAAAAACTCCCGCCGCTCCGGCGCCGCCGTAGGTGCCGTCGGCATCCGCCAAACCCACAACACGAAGAACACAAGCGTCAGCCCCGCCACGGCCAGGAACGCCCCCTGCCAGCCCCACCAGCGGCTCAACCCCAATACCAACATCGGCGCCACCGCCGCGCCAAGATTCGATCCCGCGCCAACCAGGCCCTGCACGCTCGCGAACTGTTCACTCGGAAACGCCAGCGTCAGGCTGCCGCACGCCGGATAGAAAACGGCCGAAAAAACGCCAAATGCCAACCGCAGCGCCAGGAACCCAAACAGCACCGACACCCCCGCATTCCCCGCCAGCGCCGCCGCCGTCACCAGCCCGCAAATCCCCAAAACCCGTGCCGCGCCGAACCGGTCCGCCAGCCATCCCGACGGCCACATCATCACCGCATACCCCAGCCAGAAAGCAGCGAAAATCTGGCCCAGCTCCGCCTCGCTGAATCCGTATTGCTTGGCGATATCCGGCCCGGCGATACTCATCGCCGATCGCCCAATGTAGTTGATGGTGATCGAGCCCACCATCCACCCCAGTAGCTGCTTCCGCCCCATAGGCAAGCAGTGTATCGTGGTCCCATGATCCGCCGCCGAATTCTTCTTTTCACCCCAGTCCCGTTAATGGCCCAATTCCCCGGCGGCATCTTCTCCAAACTGAAAGCAAATCCCAAAGTTGCCGACGGCCTCAAAGAAGCACTCCGCATCGGCACCAACAACGCCGTCTCCCTCACCGGACGACTCGATGGCTACTTCGCCAACGAAGTCATCAAAATCCTCCTGCCCGAGCCGATCCGCAAGATCGAAAAAGCTCTCAGAATCGCCGGATTTGGCCGAAAACTGGACGATCTCGTCCTCGGCATGAACCGCGCCGCCGAAGCTGCCGCGCCCTTCGCCAAAGACATCTTCGGCGACGCCATTCGCCAAATGACCTTCGCCGACGCCCAGAAAATCTTCAAAGGGTCCGACACCGCCGCCACCGATTACTTCCGCGAAAAAACCACCCCGCAACTCACGACACTCTTCCGCCCGCCCGTCGCCAAAGTCATGGGCGAAGTCGGCGTCACCCAGCAATTCCAGCAGTTCTTCACGCAGGTCTCCAAGCTCCCCTTCATGAAAATGGAGAAGCTCGACCTCGAAGCCTACGTCGTCGACCGCTCCCTCTTCGGTCTCTTCCACGTCCTCGGCCAGGAAGAAACCAAGATCCGCCGCGACCCCGCCGCCCGCGTCACCGCCATCCTCAAGGACGTCTTCGGCCAGCGTTAGCCCGGCAACGGCAGCGGCAGGAAATCGTAGTCCAGAATCATCTTCTCCTGCAGGGCCCGCAGCAGCTCATCCTGAATCGCCGCATGCTCCGGCTTGCCAATCAGGTTGTTCAGTTCCGACGGATCGTTGTCCAGGTCGAACAACTCCATCACCGGTCGCGGCAGCGTGAAATACGCGCGGTCCAACTCCGCCGGCAGCGTCCCCGCCGCGTGCGCCGCCTTCACCTGCTTCCACCCCGGATCGTTCGCCGAATCCACCGGCGAATACTCCATATGCGGCGTGCAGTTGTAGATCAGCTTCCAACGCGGCGTCCGCACACAGCGCGCCAGATCGAACGTGGATGACTTCGTCGTCGCCGTCATCGGCGCGTTCCCATGCGGCCCCCGCTGCCCAAAAATATAGCGTCGCCCTTCATACCGCTCGCCCTTCAACAGCGGCACAAAGCTCCGCCCCGACATCTGCTTCGGCGGCGTAATCCCCACAGCCTCCAACACCGTCGGCGCAATATCTTCACCGGACAACAATTCCGTCGTCGCCCGCCCGCCGCGCACCACGCCCGGCCACTGCACCAGGAACGGCACGTTCAAGCCAGGGTCATAAAGCGAGCCCTTCCCATGCGGCAACGCCATCCCGTTATCGCCCATAAACAGGACGATCGTATTCTCCCGGAACCCGCGCCGCGTCAACACATCCAGCACCGTCTTAAACTCATCGTCGGCCCGCGAAATCTCGCCCAGATACTTCGCGAAATCCTCCCGCAACCCCGGCACGTCCGGGAAGTGTTTCGGCAGCGGCAGCGTCTTCGGGTCGTACGGCTCCGCAATCGCCTTGGCGTCCCACACATGGTGCGGATCGTTGAAGTTCACCCACAAAAAGAACGGTTTCTCCGCCGGCTTCTTGTCGAAGAACTCATTCATCTTCGCCGCCGTCTGCGCGCGTGGCGAATTCTTGTCCACCCAATCCATCCGCGGCGCAAACGTCTGCATCCCGTACTTGTCAAAGGTGGGCTGCGAGTTCGGCGCCTGCCCCGGTCCGTCCAGGTGGTAATAACGCCGGCACACACCCGTGAAATAACCCGCCTGCTTCATCAACTCCGGAAACGTCACCACGTCCGGCGGCAGCGGGGAAGAGAAGCGCCCCATCCGGATCGCCACCGGCATCCGGCCCGACATAATCGCGGACCGCGAAGGCACGCACTGCGGCGCCGCCGTGAACATCCGGTCGCAGCGCAGCCCGTCTTTGGCGAACTGGTCCAGCACTGGCGTGCGCATCGGATACCCGTAACAACCCAGGTACGGGTAGCTGTGGTCGTCGCTCAACACCAGCAGCACATTCGGCCGCTTCGCCTGCGCCTGTATCGGCAACATCGCCGCCGTTCCAAGTAGCTCTCTTCGCGTCATTGCGATAGCATGACCCAAGTCATGCATCGTCGCAACTTTGTCTCCGTGCTCGCCGCCGCCGCGCCCCTCTTCGCCCAGGAAGAATACAAACAGGGCCCCGATTCCTTCCGCCAGGACGGCGTGCCCAAAGGCACCATCACCGCCCATAAAGCCACAAGCAAGCTCTACCCCGGCACCGTCCGCGACTACTGGGTCTACACCCCCGCCCAACTCGATCGCGCCACCCCCGCCCCCGTCATGATTTTCCAGGACGGCGGCGGCATGATCCGCGAAGACGGGAACGGCTACAAAGTCCCCGTCGTGCTCGACAACCTCATCCACAAACGCGACATCCCGCCCATGGTCGCCATCTTCATCAACCCCGGCATCCTCCCCGCCGCCAACGCCAACGCCCAGGGCCGCTACAACCGCAGCCTCGAATACGACGGCCTCGGCGACCGCTACGCCCGCTTCCTCATCGAAGAGATCCTGCCCGAAATCGCCAAGTCCCACAACCTCTCGCAGAATCCCGATCATTGGGGCCTCGCCGGCTCCTCCAGCGGTGGCATCGCCGCCTTCAACGCCGCCTGGAGCCGCCCCGATAAATTCCGCCGCGTTCTCTCCTTCATCGGCAGCTTCGTCAACCTCCGCGGCGCCAACAACCTGCCCTCGCTCATCCGCAAGTACGAACCCAAACCCCTCCGCGTCTTCCTCCAGGACGGCTCCAACGATAACGACATCTACGGCGGCAGTTGGTGGAT
>JBIKOG010000414.1:0-4275 GCA_044358225.1 Bryobacteraceae bacterium
ACCCCCCACCAACCTCCGCCGCAATCTGCAACCCCATCGCCCCACCCCTTGGATCCTTCCCCAAAATAGCCACCCGTCCCAAATAATCCGCCAAACTAACCTGCTTCCCCGTAGACTCACAAACATCCACCAACACCCCATCAGAAAAAGTCCGCTTCCTCACCCCCAACCAAGCCCCCGCCACCGCCCCAACATACCCCCGCCCCTTCAACCACCCCTTCGCCAACCCCCGCTGCAACGCCCACCCAATCATCGCCGTAGCCGTATACTCCTCCCAAGCCTCTTCCTTATCCACCACCTGCCGCCAGCACCCACCAACACTCTGAAACGTCAACAACCGCGCCGCATGAGCCCGATAAGCCCCCAACAAAACCGGAAAAGCAGCATGCGAAGAAGGAATATCACTCAAAGCCAGCGCCAACCCCAATAGCGGAAACGCATTCCCACGCCCCCACGCCGCCTCATCCAAAGGCGAATGCCGATACAACCCATCCGCCCGCAAACAGAACCCCTTCATCACCTCAAAATGCCGCAACGCCGCGTCAAACCACGCCGCATCCCCCGACAGCTTCCCCACCTTCGCCAACAACGGGCAAACCATAAAGACCGAATCACTCATCTCGTTATGCAGCGGGTTCTCCCGCGCCATCCGCGCCGCCGCCATCACCCGGTCCCGCGCCCGCGCATCGCCGGTCTTCTCAAACCAAGCCGCCAACGTCAAATGCCCCGAATAATGGCTCGCCGTCGGCTTGGCCAACGAATCAATCCGCCCATCCAAAAACGGCTCCAACACCGGCCGCACACCCTCAATCTGCCCCGCCCGAATCCGCCCCCAAACGCTGAAACTCAGCGTATAAACCATCTCCTTCAACTCCTGCCCATACTGCCCCGCCAACTGCCCCATCCACTCTTTCGGCGCCCGTGCCAACCGGCGACGCTGCTCCTCATGCCGCGCCGCCAGCCCCGCCGCCGCAATCAATCCATGGTCCTCCCCGCCCGCCGCCACAATCGCCCGCGGCGCTTCAATCAACACCCGCCGCCACACCCGGTGCGCCGCGGCATTCTCCCGATACGCCTTGCCCGAAGGAGGAAACGAATAAGGCCCCCCGCTCCGCAAATCCACTGCCATCGGCTTCTCCGCGCCCCACGTCGCCGCCATCGTGGGCGCCATCCAAATCGCTCTCCGGGTAATCATGGTGTCTGCGATTGTGTCATATTCCGCCTTAACGTTCTTAACGTCCCTTTTACCGGAAAATTGCAGTATCTTGCCGCCCCGCCGGGTAATGTGTAAGTAGCCCCCAAGTAGACATGAATCTGGAGAATCTCAAAACCCGCGCTCTCCGCTCCTGGGCCACCGTCGGCCTCCTCGCCCTGCTCTGCCTCGTCCTCGCCGGCCTGCAATACGTCTGGATCGGCGAACTCTCCCGCGCCGAACGCACCCGCCTCCAGGACGGCCTCCAAAGCTCCCTCCAACGTCTCTCCCGCGACTTCAACGACGAACTCGCCACCGCCGTCTCCGCCCTTCGCCCTCCCGCGACTCTCATCGAAGAATCCGGCCGCGAAACCGCCTACGCCCAACTCTATCTCCGCTGGCGCGACGCCGCCGCTAACCCCGCTCTCTTCCGCAAAATCGCCCTCGCCGTCCCCCAAGGCGAAGCAATCGCCCTCCTCCCCTTCGACGAAGCCAAGGAGACCTTCCTCCCCGCCGAATGGCCCAAACACTGGACCGCCCTCCATGACTCTCTCCTTCAGCGCCTTACCGAACGCCGCGGCGGTCCCAACTTTTCCACCCTCCCTACCCTCCTCGAAATCCCCCGCTTCGCCTCCCGAGGCGACGGCCCGGGCCGCGAACAGGAATGGCTCATCCTCGACGTCGATCCCGACTTCATCCAGTCCACCTGGCTTCCCCAACTCATCTCCCGCCACATCGGCACAGGCATCCCTCTAAGCTTCCGTGTCGTCGACCGCTTCGACCCCGCCAAAGTCATCTTCCAGTCCCACAACGATCCCGACTTCACCCCCGAAGCATCCATCAGCTTCCTCGAATACAACCGCTTCGGTCCCGGTGGCGGCGGCCCTCCACGCCCGCCCGGCGACCGTGCCGAAAAAGGCGACCGCGCCAAGCGCGGCCCCGGCAACAACCCCTTCTTCCGCAAAGGCGGCCCGCCCCAGGACTTCAACCGAGGCCGCTGGCAACTCGACGTTCGCTATGCCGAAGGCTCCCTCGACTCCATCGTCAACCGCATCCGCTGGCGCAACCTCGGCATCTCCGCCGCCATCCTCGGCCTCATGCTCCTCACCGCCGTCATGCTCGTCCGCTTCTCCCGCCAGCAGCAACAACTGGCCGAACTGCAGATGAACTTCGTCGCCGGCGTCTCCCACGAACTCCGCACCCCGCTAACCGTCATCCGCACCGCCGCCTACAACCTCCGCGGCCGCGTCGCCGCCAATCCAGCCCAGGTCGAACGCTACGGCACCCTCATCCAGGACGAAAGCGAAAAGCTGACAGCCCTGGTCGAACAGGTCCTCCGCTTCTCCAGCGCCCGCGCCGGCCACGCCGTTGGAGAAAAGGCCCCCGTCGCCGTCGAATCCGTCATCGAAGAGGCCCTCCACTCCCGTCGCCTCGGCACCCCCGGCGCCAAAATCACAATCGAGAGGGATCTCCAAACCGCCCTCCCCCTCGTCATGGCCGACGAAATGGCCCTCAAACACGCCATTCAAAACCTGCTCGATAACGCCGTCAAATACGGCACCGAAAACAGCGACTGGATCGGCGTCGCGGCCCGTAAAATCGCGGACGCCAACGGGGACAGCGTCGAAGTCCGCATCTCCGACCGCGGCCCCGGCATCCCCAAGGAAGAACAGTCCGAAATCTTCAACCCCTTCTTCCGAGGCCGCCGCGCCCAGCAGGATCAGATCCACGGCACCGGCCTCGGCCTGAACCTGGTCAAGAAGATCATCGAGGCCCACGGCGGCACCATTCGCGTCGAAAGCGAACCCGGCCACGGCACCTCGTTCATACTAAGAATTCCGGCTGCGCCGGCGGAGCTACAGGATGAATTCGCGAATACTGCTGGTTGAGGACGAACCCGGTCTCGTCCTTACCGTCTCGGACTTGTTGATGAACGAAGGCTACGACGTCGACAGCGCCATGGACGGCGAAGCCGGCCTCCTCAAAGCCACGACGGAACAATACGACCTCATCATCCTCGACGTCATGATGCCCAAGCGCAACGGACTCGACGTCTGCCGCGACCTCCGCCAGCGCGGCTACGACACCGCCATTCTGATGCTCACCGCCAAGACCCAAGTCCACGACCGCGTCGTCGGCCTGAAGCTCGGTGCCGACGACTATCTCAACAAACCCTTCGACCCATCTGAACTCCTGGCCCGCGTCGAAGCCCTCCTCCGCCGCGTGAAGAAGGAAGGGCGCACCCAAGTCCGCACGTTCGAATTCGACGACGTGCAAGTCGACTTCGAAAGCGGCCAGGTCACCCGCGCCGGCGCCCCGGTCCCGATGGCGGCGAAAGAACTCCAACTCCTGCGTTACCTCGTCGACCGCCGAGGCAAAGTAGTCACCCGCGAAGAGCTGCTCCAAAACGTGTGGGAATACCAAAGTGAAGTAAGCTCGCGGACGATCGACGTCCACGTCGCCTGGCTCCGCCAAAAGCTGGAAGAAAACCAGCAAACCCCGAAACACATCCACACCATCCGCGGCAAAGGCTACCGCTTCGCCTAAGCCAATTCCTGGGCGAATCGTCACCCAGGAACTGGCTCCTCCCACGGTTCCTACCGCCGCCCCGGCCCACCCCCCGACCGCTCCTTAAACGCGTCGTACTTAGTCTTCTGGTCGGCCGTCAGCAAGGCATAGAACTTCGTCTCCGCCTTCGCCCGAATCGCCAACAACTGCCCTTCAATCACGCCCACCGCCTCCGCCAACCGGTCCAAATCGGCATCTGGCCGATTGGCCTTAATCGCCGCCGTCAGCGCATCGTGAGCCGCGGTCGATTGCCCCTCGGCGGTGGTCGTCGCGGTCGCCGCCGCGTCGAAAATGGTCTTGGCCAGCGCCTTCTGCTGCTCGGTCAACCCCAGGTACCCGGTCAGGAAGTCCAGCCGGTTGGCCCCCGGCACGCGGAAGTCGTCAGCGAGCACAGGCAGCGCCGCCAGCAGGGCCATCGTTACGAACATAGAACGTCGTTTCATGTGGTGTATGAAACCTCCTATACCCTTCAACGCGCCCCACCCCGCCCGCGTTGGTAAACCATCCCTAACACC
>JBIKOG010000198.1:0-14436 GCA_044358225.1 Bryobacteraceae bacterium
ATCCCGCACGTACACCTGCAAACTCGCAAAAACCCACCCGATTCCCACTCCCAACAGCCCAATAAGCGCCATATAGAGCGGTAAAAGTAGCGCATAAGGGCCGATTCCGCCCTCAAAATACGCCACCGCCACCAGCGATAACGCGAGCGCCAACAAGTGATTCGCCAGCGAGGAAAAGAACACGCTGATCGGCAGCATTTCCGAAGGAAACAGAGTCTTCGTAATCAGATTGGAGTGTTCCAGCAGCGAGTTGGCCGACCGCGTCACCGTCTCCTGAAACAGCATCCACGGCAAGTACCCGCACAACAGGAAAATCGTGTAGTTGCTCGTCAGCGCCCCCGGCGGCATCTCCGACTTCATGCAGTACTGAAACACGAACGTCCAGCTGGTCAGCATCACCAGCGGATGCACAAGCCCCCACAGCCATCCCGCCGCCGAGCCGATATACCGCTGCCGGAAATCGCGCTTGGCCAGTTGGAACAACAGGTTCCGTCGTTCAATCAGATTGCGTAAAAACTGGGCGCCAATCACGTCTTTCCAGTGTATCCGGAAGCGCGCGCCCGTGTTTCGTGCTACTGCTAAGGAATGCGTCTTTTCGTCCTGATCCTGGCCACGCTCACTCTCCTCTCCTGCACTTCGGAGAACCCCACCAAGCCCGCCGCCGAAAACAATCCCAACGACGCCCCCATTCCCGCCCACTACGAAAACGAGCGCGACGCCCAACCGCTCCCCCCCACGCTCGCCGCCAGCGTCTTCTCCGATCCCAAGCTGGCCAAGATCTATGAAATCGCCCAGCGCATCCCCGCCGTTCTCGCCCAACAGCCCTGCTACTGTTACTGCGACCGTGGTCACGGGCATCGCAGCCTGCTCGACTGCCAGCGCGACAATCACAGCGCCGGCTGCGCCGTCTGCCGCAAGGAAGTCCTCTTAGCCGACCGCATGACCCGCATGGGCCTGACCGCGAAGGAGATCCGGGCATCCATCATCCGGGGCGACTGGAAACAGGTCACCGAGTAGGGCCCCGCCCCCCTACTCCGCCGGCACGTCCCTTCGCGGAAACGCCGCCAGCGTCGACGCCAACTCATCCCGGTTCACCGGCTTGGCCAGGAAACCGTCCATCCCCGCCTGCAACGCCTTCAGCCGTTCCTCCCCGCTCACCCCGGCCGTCAGCGCCACGATCGGCAAATGCCGCACAGCCCCATCCATCTTCCGGATCTCCATCGTCGCCGCATACCCATCCATCTCCGGCATGTGGCAGTCCATCAGCACCACGTCGTACTCCTTCTCCCGGCACTTCGCCACCGCCTCCACGCCGTTTGCCGCCAGTTCCACCGTCGCGCCCAACCGTTTCAACAACCCCGCCGCCACCTTCTGGTTCACGACGTTATCTTCCACCACCAGCACTACCAACCCCGTTAACATCTGCCCCTTCACCACCCCAGCGCGCGACTCTCCCGCCGGGACGCGCGCCATCGGGAGTTCAACCTGAAACCCGAATCGGCTTCCCTGCCCCGGTTCACTTTCCAGCGTCAAATCGCCCCCCATCAAGCGCACCAACTGGCGGGAAATCGATAGCCCCAACCCCGTCCCGCCATACTTCCGCGTTGTCGACGCATCCACCTGACGAAACTTCTCGAAAATGCCGCCCTGCAACTCCCGGGGAATCCCAATACCCGTATCCCGCACGCTGAATCCAAGCCGCACCAGCGCTCCGCTCCCCTCCGCCCGCAGCCCAATTTCCACCGACCCGTCTTTCGTAAACTTGATCGCGTTATTCACCAGATTCGTCAACACCTGCCGGATGCGTAACCCGTCGCCCTGCACCAGCGCCGGGACATCCCCGTCCACCACCGCCCGCAACGCCACCCCCTTCCGCCGCGCCATCGGAAGGAACGTCTTCTCCACCTGCTCCAACAGCTTTCGCGGGGAAAACGGCGTCGTCTCCAACAGCAACAGCCCCGAATCGATCTTCGACTGATCCAGAATCTGGTTCAACAGCTCCAACTGCCCATACGCCGACTCCCGGATCGTCTCCACCTGCTCTCGCATCTCGGCATTCTCCACTGTCTCCAGCAGCAGGTCCGCCGTTCCCAACACGCCGTTCATCGGCGTCCGGATCTCGTGACTCACGTTGGCCAGAAACTCTGACTGCAAGTGCCGCGCCCGGTCCGCGCTTGCCCGCGCACTCCGCAACTTTCCAATCAGCCAAGTCAGCAATCCGATCGCCACCCCCATCACCACACAAACGCCCCCCAACCACCGCAACTGCCGCGCCTGCTCCTGTAACCCCAATACGTGGCGCACATCCGAACTGGCGAACGACAGCCAATGATCGGCAAAACGCATCAATGTGCCATCTGCCACCATGTCGTCGATCCGATCCCGCATCACGTCGGCCACTGCCCCATGGTCCTTCCATGCAAAGATACTCGTCGGGTCGGTAAACTCCGGCAACGGCTTCACCTGCAGAATTTTATCCCGGCACTGCTCCGGCCGGTCGAGCAGCATGCCCTCCACCGTCCGCATATCCATGAAAGAGACATCCGCCGCCCCTACACACATCGTGCGCAACACGTCCCGCCGCGATGGAGCCGGCACGATCCGCGACTTCGGAAACAATCGCCCCGCCAGCGCCAATGGCGCCATTCGATTCACCACCGCCACCCGCACCCCTTCCAACTGCTCCGGCGCCTCGGCCAAACGCCCCTTATCAAACACAAACGCGTGCTGGTCCTGGCTCCACGGCCGCGTCTGATGCAAGGACGGATACTCTCCCGGCCGGTAGAATCCGGCAGGCCATAGGTCAATGAACCGGCTCTCCAGCGCCGCGCGCGATCCGCGCTCACAATAGACCCACTGCAGCGTCATCCCGGCGCGCCGCGCCGCCTCGTTCATCACGTCCACCGCGAACCCGGTCGCGCCCTTTTGCTCCGACCAGTCGTACATCGGCGGATTGTGTTCCACCCCAATCCGCACAGACGCCCCGCGAAACTGGTTCGCTCGCCGGTATTCGCTCCAACTCCAAAGTACGCCCGCCGTGAGCAACGTCACAGCAGCCGCCGATATCACCCAAACGGGCAACCGGCGTGGACCCCGGATCATCGTTATTCGCAAAGCTCGCGCGCAGCCCCTCCTGTCTTATCGTCGACATGGGCGAAAACATACTGCTGTTCTGCTGGATCTACCCTCAGCATACATGGATTGCGCGACAATAGTGTCCACTGGAAATGCAAACTCGACAACTCGGTAACAGCGATCTTCATATCACGCCCCTCGGTGTTGGCGCCTGGGCTATGGGTGGCGGCGGTTGGGCCTTCGGTTGGGGCCCGCAGGACGATGCGGACTCCGTCGCCGCCGTCCACGCCGCACTCGACGCAGGCTGGAACTGGATCGACACCGCCGCCGTCTACGGCCTCGGCCACGCCGAAACCGTCGTCGGCCAGGCCGTGAAAGAACGCGCCACAAAGCCCTACGTCTTCACCAAATGCGCCCGCGTCTGGGACGAAAATCGCCAGATCGGCAAACGCCTCAAAGCCGCTTCCGTGAAGAAGGAGTGCGAGGACTCCCTCCGCCGCCTCCAAATGGAGGCGATCGACCTCTACCAGATCCACTGGCCCGAACCCGACGAAGACGTCGAAGAGGGCTGGCAGGCCCTCGCCGAACTCAAAGCGGAAGGCAAAGTCCGCTGGATCGGCGTCTCCAACTTTTCCAAGGCCCAACTGGAGCGCGCCGCACCGATCGCGCCCATTACCTCCCTCCAGCCGCCCTACTCCCTCGTCAGCCCCGAGATTGAAGCCGAAGTGCTCCCCTACTGCGGCGCAAACAACATCGGAACGCTGGTCTACTCTCCCATGAAGTCCGGCCTGCTCAGCGGCTCCATGACTCGCGAACGCATCGCCGCCATGCCCGCCGACGACTTCCGCCAGCGCACGCCCAATTTCCAGGAGCCGCTGCTCACAAAGAACCTCGCCCTGGTTGAATTGCTCCGCGCCATCGGCGCCCGCCACGGCCGTACCCCTGGCGAAGTCGCCATCGCCTGGACCCTCCGCCGCCCCGAAGTCACCGCCGCCATCGTCGGCCTCCGCTCCCCCGCCCAGCTGGAAGGCGTCAAAGGCGCGGCCACGTTCCGCCTTAGCGCCGAAGAACTGGCCGAAATCGCCGCCTTCCAGGCCGCATAGCCATGTTCTGCCTCTTCGCCAGCAGCCCGGAACTGATTACGATTCCAACGCCAACCGGCGCCTTTCGAAATCGGTACCGGGTCAACGCTGTCGAGGTGATCCAAGGCCCGCCACCCGTACTTCCCCAACCCGGCTGGGAACTCCACCGGATCGAGGCCGCCACCCCCACGGCGGCCTCCACAATCGTTCGCATGCAAGGCGAAACCGGCACCGCCCAGTACACCGATCCCAAGGCGCCCTACGCCGCCGCCAACGGTCTCCCCTCGCTCCCCGCCAACGCCGATCCCGTGCTGGCCGTCATCATCCCACTCCGCAAGTCAGCCGCCTGGCACGCCCTGTCCTTCGAGCAGCGCAAGGCCCTACTCCCCGCCCACGTCGACGCCGGCATCCCCTTCATCCCCACCATCCACCGCCGCCTGTTCCACTGCGGAGCCTTCACCAAGGACTACGACTTCCTTACCTACTTCGAGTTCCGCGCCAAGGACGAACCCGCCTTCCGCCAACTCTGCCAGGCTCTCCGCGACCCCAAACGAAACCCCGAATGGGCCTACATCGATCGCGACTGCGAAATCTGGCTCACCAAACTCGCCTAAAGCCGCCCTACGGCAGCTTCTTCCCGCTCAACATCTGCCAGTGGATCCGCGCCACATCCCCCATGTAATCCTGCGGGGCCAGCTCCGCCGCCCGCCGTGCATACACCTTCGACGCTTCCCGCTTCCCCCGCGTCTCCTCGAATAACGCCAGATACAGATTCCCGTAGAAGTTCCCGCCCCGCGAATTTCCCGCCGCGGCGATCACACGCTCCACACTCCCCTCCCCCTTCCACAACGCGTGTAACTCCCGCATGGGAATCCGGGTATCTTCCTTGATCGGAATCAGCTTCTTCTGCGCATCCTTGAATCCGTCAATCCGCGCCGCGCACAACATATGCCACGCCGCGTTCTCAAAGTCCTCCGGGTTCACCGTCCGGTGTAACTCAAACTGCGCCTTGCAGTCGGCAAACCGCCCGGCATAATACAACGAAATTCCCCGCTGCCAGTGTTGCGGCGCCTGGTCCGGCAATACCGCGATGACCTTATCAAACGCCGCCACCGACGCCGCGAAGTCGCCCTTCCGGAACGCCTCCTCCCCCTGCCGCTGGTAATCCACCGGCGCCTGCGCAAACAGCAAACCAATCAAAATCGCCTGTATCATCGCAACTCCAAGTTACTCATCAATCGGTGTAAGTAGTTCGGGTGCAGGTCCAGCAGCTGCGCCGCCCCCGTCACGCTGCCGCCGCTCGCCGCCAGCGCTTCCAATATCAGCTGTTTCTTCTTTTCGTTCAGCGCCGCGTGATACCCGGCCACCTCGCCGCCCGCCACGGGTCCGGCCCGCTCCAACAGCGCCTCCGGCAGGTCTTCCGGCAGCACCTGCTCGCTCACGCCCATTACAACCGCCCGCTCCAGCGCGTTCTGCAACTCCCGGACATTACCCGGCCAGTCGTAACGAAGCAGACACGCCCGCGCTTCCGGCGAAACACCGTCCATCCGCCGCCCCATCTGCTGGGCGAACCGTGTCACAAAATACGCCGCCAGCAGCGGTACATCCGCCAGCCGCTTCCGCAGCGGCGGCATCTCCACGCTCACCACATTCAGCCGGTAGTACAGGTCCTCCCGGAATCGCCGCTCCTTCACCGCAGCCGGCAGGTCCACGTTGGTCGCCGCGATCACACGGATGTCCAGCGGGATCACCCGCGTTCCACCCAGCCGCTCCATCTCCCGCTGCTGCAGCACCCGCAGCAGCTTCGCCTGCGTGGTAATCGGCATCTCGCCCAACTCGTCGAGAAACACCGTCCCGCCGTTGGCCACTTCCAGCTTCCCGCGCTTCTGCGCCACCGCCCCGGTAAAGGCGCCCTTCTCGTGCCCGAACAGCTCGCTTTCTAATAGGTTGTCGGACAGCGACGCGCAGTTGATCGCCACAAATGGCTGGTTCGCCCGCGGGCTGTTCCGGTGGATCGCCTGCGCCACCAACTCCTTGCCCGTGCCGCTCTCGCCCAGGATTAGCACCGTCGTCGGTAACGGCGATACCCGCGCCACAAACCGGTAAACGGACTGCATCGGTTCGCTGTCCCCCACCATGTCGTGCCGCGCCACCAATTGCTGCCGCAGCCGCGCCGTCTCCGCCTCGGCCTCTTCCCCACTCCGCGCCGCCCGCAGTGCCAACCCGGCCATCACCCCCGCCGCCGCCGCCAGTCGCAGATGGGCGTCGTCATAGGCCGCCCCCTCTGCCCACAAAATTCCGAATGGCTTGCCGGCCGCCACCACCGGCGCCGCCAGCACCGTTTCCCACGTCGCGGCCTGCTCCCCGCCAATCACCTTCTCCAGCAGCGCCCCGTCAAACTCCGGCGCATCCCCGTCGAGCGCCATCGCCCATGGCGCCTCGCCCAGCCCATCGAAAAACAGCGAAATCGCAAACGCCCGCCCGGGCAGCGCGCGCTGCATCGCCTCCAACAGTTTTCGCGCCACCGGCGCCACACCGCGCTCCCCTTGCAGCGCCGTGCTGATGGCCAACAGCGCCTCCAACTCCCGCGCCGTTCGGCCCTGATGCTCGGCTTTCTCACGCTGCGCCCGGCTCAGCCACCGCGTGACGCCGGACGGGGCAATCGTCCGCCCCGTCGTCGGCGCTCCCATCGCCACTCCGCCACATCCCAATACGAACACCGAGCCGCCCAGACGAACTTCATCACCCAACGCCAGCACGGCCTCTCGCACCGGCAGCCCGTTCACAAAGGAGCCATTCCGGGATTCCAAGTCCCGCAGATTCCACTGGCCCAAGGCATCCTGCCAGACCGATGCATGACGGCGCGACACCCCCGAATCCAACAGCGACACCGTGCACGCCCGGTCCCGCCCCAGCACCATTTCCTCCGTCCCGATAGCGAACGACTCCCCCTGCCGGGGGCCCGCAATACAGATCAATTGAACCGGATTCTCTCCCACGCCATGCCGAGAATAGCACACCTATCCGTTCGGATAGTCCGCCTCATCCCGACCCTCACCGAAGAGTGAGTCCCCCGCCCATCGCCACAACGGCTGACCATTTCTTTTCAACAACATACGTAGCACTAGCCCTTTGGCACACCCCGTGCCATTAGAAAGGGCAAGGAGCAACACCATGAAAACCACCTTTCTCATCCTCGCCGCCGCCACCCTCTCCGGGCTGGCAGCCGAAACGATCGCCTTCCCATTCCAAGTGAACGGGAAGAAGATGCCCGCCGGGAAGTACGAGGTCCGCAGCGCGGGCTCCCAGCATTCCCTCCGTATTGTGGAGACCGGTACCGGCAAGAGCTTCTACGTCACCAGCGCCCTCGCCAAAGTCAGCGCGAAAACCATGCTCAACTTCAAACGCTATGGCGACCGCTTCATTCTGACCTCGGTCAGCAACAACGGCGGCGATATCAAGGTCCCGATGTCCGCCGGCGCCGCCGAACTCGCAATGAGCACCCCTCCCACCGCCACTCTGGCCGTCACCCTGTCCGAATAAGGAGCCCCATCATGAACACCAAATTCAGCTTCCTCACCCTTATCGCCGCCTGCGCACTCTCGGCCGCCCCCGGCGACATTACCGCCAACGTCCCCTTTCCGTTCGAGTTCAACGGCAAAGCCATGCCGGCCGGCAAGTACCAGATTCGCCCGTCCGCCGACCGCCGCTACACCATGGCCACGCACGCCAACGGTCCCACGGTGATGTTCGCGACCGACCCGACCTCGGGCGTGGCGATCTCCAACAGCAACCTGCAGTTCAAAGCCATTGGCGGCCGCTACGTCCTCACCGCCTTCGTCGAAAAGTCCACTGGCGCGCTCCGGAAATTGCCCGTCACCCGGAACGCCAAGGAAACCGCCAGCAACACCAACACAGTAACCGTCCCCATCACCGCCGCTGAATAAAGGAGAATCACCATGAACCGCAGAATGCTCTTCCTCACCCTCGCCGCCGTCTCCGGACTGGCCGCGCAGACCGTCAATACCCGCTTGACCGCCACGGTCCCCTTTCCCTTCGATTTGCAGGACAAGGCCATGGCCGCCGGCCGGTACGAAGTCATCCGCACCCCGGTGGCAAACACCTTGATCGTCCGGAACTTGACCACCGGAGAAACCGTCCAGATCATCGCGTCCTACACCAATCAGGTTCGCGATGCCGCCAATGGGCTGCTGTTTGAGAAGGCCGGCGGCGGCTACTCCTTCCGGGCCATTGTGGACGCCCGGACCGCCCTTACCTACAACCTCAGCCCCACCCGCAAGCAGGTGGAGCAAGCCCGGAGCAGTCCCGCCGAACGGGTCTACATCGCCGCCCGGTAGTAAAATGACAGCTTGGCCCTTACTAAGACCAATGCAATGAGAATCCTGGAGGGGATGCAGATCCCCTTCCAGGTTCGTGAATACGAAGTCGATGAAGAACACCTGGACGCCGTCACCGTGGCCGGCAAGGTCGGTCTCCCGCCCGAACAGGTCTTTAAGACCCTGCTCGTCCGCGGTGACCGCAACGGCTGCTGCTTCGTCGTCATCCCCGGCAACATGGAACTGGACTTTAAGGCCCTGGCGAAGGTCAGCGGGGACCGGAAGGTGGAGATGGTTCCGCTGAAAGAGGTGACGCCGCTCACGGGCTACATCCGCGGTGGCGTCACCGTTTTGGGCGCCAAAAAGGAGTATCCGGTCTACGTCGACTTCACCGTCGAACTCTGGGATGTAATCTCCGTATCGGCCGGCCAGAGGGGAATCCAACTGTTTGTGGCGCCGGCCGATTACCTGCGGGCCGTCCAGGGGACAACTGGAGAGATCGCCCGCTTCTGAGGGGAGACGGGCCCGGTCGCCAAGAGAGACGTCGTAGAGGCGACGCCCCAGACCGGGCCCTTACTCTCAATAGCGTGAACGCGGGGAATTTAGTGACAAATAATTCAGAATTACTGAATTCCCATTGTCACCGGTACGCTGGCCTGCCCGGCAACGGTCAAAACCACCGCTATCGCGCCCCCCGGCGGAATGCCCGGTGGGATCTGCGCGTTGATCTGGTACAACCCGGTGAAACCGGGTGCCAAGCCGGCAAACAGGATGGCCGCCTCCCGCCCGCCGATGTTGACGGAAACCGGATTGGCCGTCACCGCGAGCGGCGAAAGCGGAGCGCCGGTGCCGGCGGTTACCGCCGGAGTCGTCGGCCCCAATCCGTTGCAATAGATCACCACGACGTCCCCGGCCGTGGCCGGCCCGGCGGCATCGGCCAGCCGCTGGCTGCCATCGGAGAGCGCACGGTAGATATGCCCCTGACCTTGGCCGGAGAGGTCCACGGAGAACACCCCGGGCCGCGCCTGGGCGATCACCAAAGGCTGCGGCGTGGTCAAGGAAGAGCCGCGGCGCACCTCAAGTTGATACTCACCGTCCCCCAGCAAAGTATAGGGAATCTGGGCGTTTACCTGGCCGGGACCAGCGAACAGCAACGGGATCGGCTGATCGTTCAACCGGACCTCCACGTCCCCCAGAGCGGACGGCAACGGTAGCGAGCTGGGTACCGCGTTGGTCGCACTCAGGTTCTGGCCGAACAGTGAGACCAACGTCCCAGGCGCCACCGGGACCCCAAACTGGAAGCTGGCGGCGTCGGCCAGACTGTCGGCAAAGACGAACGGCCGCTGCGCGCTCACAACGGCGCCATTGATCTTCTCCGCGCCCGCCTGCAGAAAGGTCCCGCGGCTGAACAGCCCCAAAAAGGTCAGCGTTGTGTTTTGCAACGTGTTCGGCGTGACGGTACTCTCCCAGACGCCGCCGCCAATATGCGTCAGGTTAACCACTTGCGAACCGAAACCGGTGACCGCCACCGCCGCATTGCCACCGCTCTCCGGCTGGTGCAGGTTGCCGCAGCCATCGACGACGCGCGCCGCCAGCCGCACCGGCTCACCCGTTGTCACCCGGAAGTTCGCCGCTGGCGCCAGCACCTGCGGAAACAGCCCGGTGTTGGAGCAACTGGACGCCTCCCGCTCGCCGCCCTTGCTGGCGGCCGAAGCGCCGGCACTGATCACGGCCAGGATCGCCACATCCCGCGTCTGCCCGTCATCGAGAGTCAGCGTCACGCTGCCCCGGAAGACCCCTGCGGGTAGGCCCGTGAGATCCGGTTGCACGGTAACGCGGGCCGGCGACCCGCCGCTGACACTGCCGCCAGCCGGCGCAAACTGCAGCCACGGCAGCCCTTCAAACGTCGCGCCCGTGGTCGAAAACGACCCGCTTCGGTTGGTGGGAAGGACGAGTTCCACATCCTGTCCAGCCACCTCGCCGCCCACCGTCGCCGTGTAGAGCAATGCGCTGGGAGACACCTCGGGTCCCGGGTCGCTACCGGGTGGCAGAACCTGCAAAAGCACGGTAGCCGCCTGGCTAGCCAGCCCCGGCAGACCGCCAGACACCTCGATCCGCCCGAAGTGATCCCCGACAGCCAGCCCCTGCGGGTTCACGGTGACGATCACGCGCGATCCATCCACCGTTGCCGACAGCCACGGGGTGCCGCTCACCGTCCGCGTTACCACGCTCAAACGGTCCACGCCCGCCACATACACGAACTGCGGCCCAGGCGTCGCGCCCGCTGCGACGGCGCTGAAGGAGAGCCCGGTCTGTGAAAGCGTCAGACGGCGCGCCCGGCTGTTGACGTTGAACGCTACGTTGACTGTGGAGCTGGTAGCACCGGCCGTAAATGCCACCGCGCCGGGGTAGGTGCCGGCCGCCAGCGTCCCCGCCGCGGCGGAGACGGTGAAACTACCCGTCTGGCCGGGGGCAATGGTCAGCTCGGCGGGAGTGACGGTCAAAAAAGTGCCCCGCGTCGCCGCGCCACGAATCACCAGCGGCCGGGCGCCCGGGTTGGAAACAGGTACGGGCTGCTGAGCCGTCTCCCCGCGCACGGCCGACATTGTCACCCGCGCATTTCCGGACAGCAGAAACGGCTGAGAGGGCGGCGCGGGCGCGCGCAGCGTAATCGGAATCACGGTCTCCCGAGGACTCGCCGAGGCGACGGTGATCACGATCTGCGCTGTATAGTCGCCCGCGGCCAGCCCGGCCATATTCGTTTCATAACTCAGCACGGCCGGCAACGTCCCACGCGCCGGCGATACGGTTAGCCACGAAGCCCCGGGGACCGAAGTCCGCACACTGGCTTCAAAGGCCAGTCCGGGAACGGGCGAAGGCAGGGCAATCGTGCCGCGTTGGGTGAAATTGCCGGCGGCAGGCGTCACGGTGATCGGCGCGGTAGAAATACGAACGGCGGGAGCGCCGTTGAGGACCAGACGCAACCGGCCGTTGTCGCGGTCGGCAATTACCAGTTCTCCGGCTGCATTCACCAGCAAGCCACTGGGAGAAGCCAGCAACGCCGAAACGGCAAAGCCCCCGTCCCCGCGGAAGCCCGACGATCCCGTTCCGGCATAGGTGGTGATCACACCTGACGTGCTGACGCGCCGTACGCGGTGGCCGCTGAGCTCGGCGATATATAGATTTCCCGCCGCATCCAGGGCCAACCCGGATGGCTGGTTGACCGCGGCGGCAGTCGACGCGCCATTATCGCCCGTCGAAGCCCGCTGGCCCACGCCGACGAAGGTCGTCGAACGGCCATCCGTTCCAATGCGAAGCACACGATTATTTAAGTGATCGCTGATATAAACGGTCCCATCCGCGGCTGATGCCACGGCCAGCGGCGTATTGAGCGGTGTTTGCGCGGCAGCCAGCGAGGTCGTCGAATTTCCGGCCGTTCCTGTCCCGGCGAAGGTGCGCACGACGCCATCGGTGCCTAGGCGCCATACCTTGTGGTTGGTCACGTCCGTGACATACAAATTTCCGGCGCCATCGAAAGTCAATCCTCGCAACCGGCCGAAGCGGGCTGCGGCGAACGTCAAGCCATCCCGGGAGGTACCGCACAAGTTCGGCAAACCGGCGTGCAGGCGCATCACGCCATCGGGTCCGATCCGGCGAATCGAACAGTCGTCATCGGCCACGTAGACCACGCCCGCCCCGTCGACGGCGACACCGTACGGAGTGCCGAAGTTACCCTCAAGCGCCAGCTTTCCGTCGGAGAAGCCACCGTTTAAGAGCCCGCTGCCGGCAAATCGCCGCAGGGTGCCCTTGGTGTCGATACTGAACACCAGACGGGCGGCGCTGTCAGAGAAATAGTAGGTTCCCGCGCGGCTCTGGGCAACGTAGACGGGCGCCTGGAAGTTGGCCGCGCTGGCCGGGCCGGCTTCGCCGGTGAAGAGAAGATCGGTGCCGGCGAGGGAGTCGACGACTGCGCCAACGCGGCGCAGCCGTCCGTTCGTGCGGTCCCCGACGAGCAGGCGGCCCTGGGCGTCAATTCCCAAGCGCAGTTCGGCGCTGAAGAGGGCGCGTTCGCGGGTCGTGCCGCTGGAGGAATAGCCTGGGGATTCGATGTTGCCCGCGTAGACGTCCACCGTATTATTCGCCCCCTGCAGCCGCCAGATCACTGGGGTCCCGAGCTGGGTGAAATAGACGGCACCGGCGGAGTCCGCCACGACGTCAACGGGGATGCCGAAAGTGGCCGAACGGGTGGTGAGGACTTCGAACCGGCCACTGGCCGTGATGCGGATCACGGAGATGGCCTGGGCGTCGGTGAGGTAGAGATTGCCGCCTTTGTCAGCAAACATCGTTGCGATCGCACGGAATCGCCCGCCAGCCACCGGACCGGTTTGCGGCGTGCCGGCCACGCCGGGAAGCCCGGCGTACAATCGCAACTGGGTGGCGCCATAGTCGACGCGCGCTACGGAGTTTTCGTCGATCGTGAAATAGACGTTGTCGGAGCCGTCGACGGTGATCGCCCGGGGCAGCGGCAACGACGCGTCGGTAAGCGCGACGCCGCCCGCGGTCGGCATCAACCGGCCACCGCCGGCGAAGGTATCGATCAGCCCCGATGGCTGGACGCGCCGGATCCGCTTGTTGCCGTTGTCGGCAATGTAGAGCGTGCCGCGGCTATCGATGGCCAGGTCGCCGGGATTATTCAATCCGGCCTGCGTCGCGCGCCCGCCATCGCCGCTGTTGCGCGCAAACCCCGTGCCGGCAAAGCGCTCTAACCGGCCCGCGGGCGTCAAACGAACCACAATATTCTGGTTGGACAGCGAAAAATAGATATTGCCGGCCGCATCAGCCACCGGACGCCCCCACGGTCCGGGGGCGAGGGGTGTCGTGGACGCGTTCACGCCACCGGCTAGCGACCCTTCCGTGCCGGCGAGCGTCGTGATCAGGTTCGTATTCGTCGTCTGCGCGGCCAACCCGGCGGCAAACAGCAAGGCTATCCAGTGGCGAAAAGGCATCGTTCGACCGTAGTATGACACGCTATTTAGCGCGTAAATGGCCGTCTAACGATGTCATAATCCGCTCAAGTTGATCTGGGTTACGCAGCAGATTCCGGATCCCGTACTCCTGATGGTGCTGGTAGAAAAGCTCAATGCCGTACAGCGAAACCGAATAGGCCATCGCCGCGTGACCGGAGCTCCTCCGGCTCCAACTTTGCGACAGATTCGCCAGTTTCGGCAACGTTTCCGCTTGCGCGGCCTTGCGAATCGCCGCACGCTTCGGCTCGGAAAGACTCTCGCCACTCAACCGCTGCGCCAGCCCTTCATGGACCCACGCCGGCCAGTTCCCCAGCGCCGCCAGGCAGGCATGCACCGTCTCGTGCGCCAATGTTCGCCGCGTCAACGCCCCACCTGCGTCGCTTTCGATCATTGCCACCCGAATGCGCCCGTCAAACTGCCCGCCACTCCACTCCGCGGCCCCGGTCGCCCGCAGATAATCCTCCCGAGTCTGGGCGATGACGGCGATCTTGTCCTCCGTCCGGCACCCCAGTTCAAAGGAGATCCGCGAATACTCCTGCTCCAACACGCCCAACAGCGCCCGCGCGGTCTCCCGCGGCATTACCGCCGGATCGTAGCGAAACACGAAACGCGGACTGTGTAGCGGCTCGCCGGTCTTGTCGGCGCTCAGTTCCTTCTGGATCTTGTCCAGGAACCGCTGCACCGCAGGATCGGGGCGAATGGCCAGCGCATCCTTTAAGAACCCGGCCGCCTCGGCAACCCGGTCTTTCTTATACGCCTCCACCCCCGCCGCAACCAACCGCCCCATCTCCCCGGACTTTTCCTCTCCAGAAACCACACTCCGAACCCAGTGATTAGGCGGGGTGTGGCTCTGGAGGTATCCAGGTTGAAGGCACTATGCCGGTACAAGTTGAAACCCCTGCTGGGCGGCCTGTT
>JBIKOG010000415.1:0-4262 GCA_044358225.1 Bryobacteraceae bacterium
GTCCAAAACTGTTCGGCTTCAGACCGGAATCGATGTTCGGTTTACCACCGGAATCCTGTTCGCCTTCAGCCCGGAATGCTGTTCGCTTTCACCCCGGAATCCTGTTCGGCTTGGACCGGAATCGCCAATTAGACTGTTAACCCGCACTGGAGGGTGCGTTTGCGGACAAGCGTGGGTTTTGGGGACACACTCCGGCGCGCGAGGCGCGCCGGGCGAGTATGTCCCCGGAGAGAGGTGCCGCTGCGAGAGTGGTAGTTGCGCTCCGGCACCTATGATGGGCCGGAATCTGGTCTAGGACTCGATGAGGTCGGGGGCTTTGGAGAGGTCGACGCCTTCCCAGCGGGCGACTACGGCGGTGGCGAGGCAGTTGCCTAGCACGTTGACGGACGTTCGGGCCATGTCGAGAACAGCGTCGATGCCGAGGATCATGGCGATGCCGTCGGCGGGGATGCTGAACGTGGCGATGGTGCCGGAGAGGATGACGAGGGAGGCTCTCGGGACGCCGGCTACGCCTTTGCTGGTTAGCATCAGGGTTAGCATCATCAGGAGCTGCTGGCTCCAGGTGAGTTCGATGCCGGCGACTTGGGCGCAGAAGACACTGGCGCCGGAGAGATAGAGGGTGGTGCCGTCGAGATTGAAGCTATAGCCCGTTGGCAGGACGAAGCTGACGATGTGTTTGGGCACACCGAACTTCTCCATGTTTTCGAGGGCCTTCGGGAGAGCGGCTTCGCTGGAGGCGGTGGAGAAGGCGATGAGCCAGGGTTCCTTCACCGCTTCGATGAAACGGCCCATGGGGATGCGGCAGATGACGATGACCGCGCCGAGGACGAAGATGACGAAGACGAGGAGGGCGGCGTACATGGTGACCAACAGTTTGCCGAGGGTGAAGAGGACGCCGAGGCCTTTGGCGCCCACGGTTACCGCGATGGCGGCGCCGACGCCGATGGGGGCTAGCATCATGACGTAGCGGGTGTATTGGAACATCACCTCCGCTAGCGATTCGCACCACTCGACGATTGGTTTTGATTTGTCGCCGATGGCGGTGCAGGCGGCGCCGAAGATGAAGCAGAAGACGACCAGTTGGAGGACTTCGCCTTTGGCCATGGCGTCGATGACGCTGGCCGGGAAGGTGTGTTCGAGGATCTCGCCGATGGTGGGCGGTTCCTTGAGCTTGGGTACGGCTGCGACGGCTCCGGTGGCGGCGGCGGTGGGTTCGACGTGCTGACCGGCACCGGGGCGGATGATGTTGACGGCGCCGAGGCCCAGGAAGAGGGCGATGGTCGTTACGATTTCGAAGTAGAGAATGGCTTTGCCGCCGACGCGGCCCATGGTTTTGACATTGCCGGAGGCGGCGATGCCGTAGACGAGCGTCGCGAAAAGCAGGGGCGCGATGATGCTCTTAATCAACTTCAGAAAGATATTGCTGGCGGGCGTGAGCTGTTTGGCCACATCAGGGGCGAGTACCCCGAGTGCGACACCAGCCGCCATTGCGATGAAGATCCATGCGGTAGCGGAGATCTTGCCGAGAAATCCCATTTAACGTTCTCCCCATTTGAGTTTTTGACGGAGGACATCGAAGAACAACATCTTCGGGGGCCGGACGAGTTGCAACGTGTGCTCGGAACTGCGGCAGACCACACGGTCTCCGCGCATGAGAGGCTGTCCCACCTGGCCGTCTACGGTGAGATAGATCTCCTCGTCGTCGCTGCGCGCCCACACGGTGATGGCGCTTGAATCGGGCACGATCACAGGGCGATTGGTTAGCATATGCGGGCAAATCGGGGTGATGGTCAACGCGGCCACCTGCGGAAAAATAATGGGCCCGCCGGCGGCGAGTGAATACGCCGTGGAGCCGGTGGGAGTGGAGATGATGAGCCCGTCCGCTTTGTACTTACAGATGAAATGTTTGTCCCAGTAGACCTCGAGATCGATGACGCGGGCGAGGGCCATTTTTGTCAGCACGACGTCGTTCAGGGCTTCGTAGCTGGCGATGGTTTCTTCGCCGCGAATGACTTCGCAGTGGAGCATGCGGCGGAGGCCGATGCGGTGTTCGCCGCGGAGGTAGCGTTCGAGTTCGGGGAAGAGCTGTTCGACGGTGATGGCGGTTAGGAAGCCCAACGAGCCGAGGTTGGCGGCGAAGAGGGGGATGGGCCGGCCGTTGATGGAACGGGCGGCGGAGAGGAGGGTGCCATCGCCACCGAGGACGATGATGAGCTGGGTGCCGTCGGGGACGTGTTCGCGGGAGATGCCGTCGGTGCGGTTGAGATATTTGGCGGAGACTTCGTCGAGGTGGGCGGTGATGCCGCGTTCGTCGAGCCAGGCGAGGAGTTGGGCGAGGACCTCGGGAGCCCTGTCGACATTGGGGCGGGAGAAGATGCCGACCATTTTAATGTCTTGCATAGAGGAGGAATTCCTTGTTTCCTTCGGCGCCGAGGATGGGACTGTCGATGATGTCGGTTCGGTAGCCGAGGGCTTGGGCAGCGGTGGAGACGCGGTCGATTGCCTGCTGGTGCAGTTGGGGTTCGCGGACGATGCCGCCTTTTCCGACCTGTTCACGGCCCACTTCGAATTGCGGTTTCACGAGGATGACTAGTTCGCCATCTTCGCACAGAAGCGGGGGGAGTGCAGGGAGTATTATCGTGACGCTGATGAAGCTGACATCGGCGACGGCGAGGGCGGAGGGTTCGGGGGTGTCGGTGGGTTGGAGATTGCGGGCGTTGACGCCTTCGCGGAGGACGACGCGGGGGTCTGTGCGGAGGCGGTAATCCATTTGGTTGGTACCGACGTCGAAGGCGTAGACGCGAAGGGCTCCGCGCTGCAATAGGCAGTCTGTGAAGCCGCCGGTGGAGGAGCCGATGTCGAGGCAGACTTTGTTGGTTGGATCGATTTGCCAGTGATCGAGGGCCTGGGCGAGTTTGTGGCCACCGCGGGAGACATACGGTGGCGGGGCGGCGACGTCGATCGTTGCGTCGAGGTCGATTTCTTTGCCCGCCTTGTCGGAGCGCTGGCCGTTGACCTTGACCTGGCCGGCGAGGATGAGGGCTTTGGCCTTTTCGCGGGAGCCGGCCAGACCTCGTTCGAAGAGTAGCTGATCCAGGCGCATCCGCGGGGTTTTCATGCTTTGCGCTTCACGATGAAATCGGCGAGTTCGGCCAGGGGTTCGGCGGCGGCGCCGAAGGGTTTGAGGGCTTCGTGGGCGGCGAGGCGTTCGGCTTCGGCCATTTGCTTCGATTTTTCCAGGCCGTAGACGGCGGGGAAGGTGATCTTTTGTTGGGCCTGATCTTTGCCGGGGGTTTTGCCTAATGTCTCGGCGGATTCTTCGACGTCGAGGATGTCGTCGACGATTTGGAATGCCAGGCCGGTGTGTTCGCCGTAGCGGGAGAGGGCGTCTAGTTGTTCGGCGTTGGCTCCGGCGTAGATGGCTCCCATGCGGACACTGGCGCGGAGGAGAGCGCCGGTTTTGGCTCGGTGGATGGCTTCGAGCAGCTCGACCGTGGGGGGCTGGCGTTCGCCTTCGATGTCGTGGACCTGGCCGCCGATCATGCCGCCGACGGTGCCGGAGGCGGTGGCGAGTTCGGCTACCAGGCGGGCCTTGGTGAGGTCGCTCGCGTGCGGGAGTTTGCCTAGGGTTTCGAAGGCTAAGGTGAGGAGCGAGTCGCCGGCGAGGATGGCCATGGCTTCGCCGAAGACGACGTGATTCGTCGGGCGGCCGCGGCGGAGATCGTCGTTATCGAGAGCCGGGAGATCGTCGTGGATGAGCGAGTACGTGTGGATCATCTCCAGCGTGCAGGCGGCGTCTTCGATGCCCTGCGGGCTGGCGCCCAGGGCTTCGGCGGCGCCGATGCAGAGCACGGGGCGGATGCGTTTGCCGCCGGCGAAGAGGCTGTAGCGCATGGCGCGGTGGATGGTTTGGGGGGCAACGGTTTCGGCGGGCACCCAGCGTTCGAGGGCGGCTTCGACGGTTTGGATGCGGGCGGCGAGGTAATCTTTCAGGTTCATTCTTTGGTGGGGTCGAAGGGAGTGGGGTCGGCGCGGTTGAGGAGCACTTCGACGCGGGTTTCGGCGTCTTCGAGTTCTTTTCGGCAGCGGTCGGAGAGGGTGACGCCGCGTTCGAAAACTTCGATGGCTTTTTCGAGGGGCAGGTCGCCGGACTCGAGTTCCTTGACGACGGATTCGAGGTCGGCGAGGCCTTGTTCGAAGTTCCAGTCGGGGGGCGGGGCTTCAGGCATGCTTTCGGCTATTGTAACGCGGGAGGGGGGGAT
>JBIKOG010000447.1:0-3345 GCA_044358225.1 Bryobacteraceae bacterium
ATTGGTGCCTTCCAGGTCCTTCTTCGTAAAGCTGTGCCCGGCGTTGAACACGATGTACTTATTCGGGTTCAGCGGGTTGGGCTGAATGAGGGCGAGGGTATAGTCGCGGGCGTCGAAACGCTGGCCTTTCACTTCGATCTCATTGGCGGTCCATTTGATGGGGAGGGATTTAAGAACTTTCGCCATCAATTTGTTGGTGGCGGGGGTGCCGTAGAGGATTAAGTGGCTCTCGGCGATATCGGCTTTGGTGACTTCGGCGGACGACTTGCGGCGGACGGCGCCGCGGAAGAATTTGTCGAAGTTGGCGGCGAAGGTGTCGAGGGTGGGGTTGGGGGAGTCGGTGACGCAGAGGAAGCGGTCCATGAAGGCGTCATCGATGGGGCCTTGGAGGCCGGCGCGTTTGCGGAGTTCGGGTTTGCCGGCGCGGGGTTCCCAGCGGTTCATGCGTTTGACGAAGGCTTTGCCTTTGAGGGTCTGGCCGTCGATGGTGACTTCGCCGGGGGCGTCGAGTTCGAGTTCGGCGATATTTTTGGTGAGCACGTTGGTGCGGGTGCCGGCGATGTCGGCGCGGGCGTAGGTGCGTTCGAGAGCGGCGACTCGCCAGTTCCAGATGTGGCCGTAGCGGGGGGTGAAGGTGACGAAGCGGAAGCGTTCCGGCATGCGGCGGGGGAGGTTTTTCGTGAGGAAGGCTTCGGACTCCTTCTTGCTGTCGGGGTGCCATTTATGGGGCGTTTGGGGGCCGACGAGGAAGAGGGCGTTGGGGGTGATCCGTTCGGCTTCGAGGGCGTCCTTGATATTGACGGAGGCTTGGAGTTGGGGGTCGATTTCGCCACCGTAGCCGACGGTGGGGGTGTTCATGATGTTGAGGGCGTAATCGACGGCGTCATAGATGCGCATGTTGGCGCGTTCGGTGGGGGTGGGGTTGGGCTTCTTGGCGTAGCGGATGGTTTCGGTGAACCCGGCGCCGGCTTCGACACCGGCGAAGGCGGAGGGGTTGTGGAGGCCGATGTGCCAGGCGCCGGCGCCGCCCATGGAGAAGCCGCGGAGGAGGATGCGATCGGGGTCTATGTTGTAGTTTTTGCGGACGGCTTCGATGGCCTCGTAGACATCGGTTTCGCCGGCCCATCGGTAGGCGTTGTTGCCGCGGCCGTAGACTTCGAGTTCGATCCAGGTTTGGTTTTCGGGGAGGAGTTTTGGCTTGGCGTCGGGGGCGATGAAGCTGGCTTCGGTGAGGCGGGCGTTGCGGCCGTGGAGGATGACGTCGAGGCGGACGGGTTTGGTGGGGGTGTAGCCGGGGGGCGCGGTGACTTTGTAGGGCTGGTAGGAGTCGTCGATTTTGGACTTGTAGGCGCGGATGACGGGGCCGGCGAGGCGGGGCCATTGGGCACGGCTGTTTTCGATATCGGCGGCGCGTTCGAGGCCGGTTTTGATGGCGTTGTGGGCGTGGTTGATGTAGTCCTTGGTGTAGAACTCTTCGGGGTGATTGAGGAGGTTCTGGACGGCCTTTTCGTAGATGGCTACGTCGGGCAGGAGGGGGTTATTCGATAACGCGCCCACCTTCGCCGTTAGCGGTTTGAGGGCTTCGCGGAGTTTGGTGAGCTCCTCGGCCGGGACCTGGATGAAGGTGGACGGCGGAGGTGCCTGGGCGAAGGCCGTGGCGACGGTGAGGAGAAGGAGGGCGCGTTTCATTTTGTTGGTTTTTAGCGTTGGACGCGGCCGGAGCCGCCGCCTTTGATCAGAGCGTGGACCTCGTCGGCCGAGAAGCGATTGAAGTCACCGGGGATGGAGTGTTTCAGGCAGCTGGCGGCGACGGCGAATTCGAGCGCTTCCTGCGGGGTGGCGAGGGCGTTGAGGCCGTAGAGTAAGCCGCCGGCGAAGCAGTCACCGCCGCCGACGCGGTCGACGATGTGGGTGATGTCGTAGTGCTTGGAGACGATGAATTCCTTGCCGGTATTCATGCAGGCGGCCCAGCCGTTGTGGGAGGCGGAGTGGGACTCGCGGAGGGTGACGGCGATGGCTTCGAGGTTGGGGTAGGCTTCGAGAACGCTGTCGGTGAGTTTGCGGTAGGCGTCGCGGTCGAGTTCGCCGGAGTGGACATCGGCTTCGGATTTGATGCCGAGGGTCATTTGGCAATCCTCTTCATTGGCGATGCCGACGTCGACAAATTTGAAGAGTTCGCTCATGATCTCTTTGGCTTCTTTGCCCCACTTCCAGAGATTTTTGCGGAAGTTGAGATCGCAGGAGACTTTGAGGCCGTGGGCGCGGGCTTCCTTGACGGATTCGATGGCGAGTTCGGCGGCGCCTTCGGAGATGGCAGGTGTGATGCCGGTGATGTGGAACCATGTGCCGCCGGCGAGGGCCTTGGACCAATCGATGGCGCCGGGGCGGGCCTGGCAGATGGAGGAGTATTCGCGGTCGTAGAGGACTTTGGAGGCGCGCTGGTTGGCGCCGGGTTCGACATAGTAGATGCCGAAGCGTCCTTTGCCGCGGACGATCTGGGCGGTGTCGACACCGAAGCGGCGCATTTCGCCGATGAATGCGTCGGAGACTCCGTTTTTGTCCGGCAGGACGGTGACGTAACGGGCCGGAAGGCCGAAGCCGGAGACGGCCACAGCGACGTTGGCTTCTCCTCCGCCGAATGTCGCCAGGAACTGGGGCGACTGCAGTAGGCGCTCGAATCCTGGAGGGGCCAGGCGGAGCATGATTTCACCGAAAGTGACGATCAGCTTGGACATAAACCGCTATTCTATCGCGGTTTGGGTTGGGAAAAGCGAAAGGGACGCTGGCCGATGGCCGCGTCCCTATTTCTTCAGGATACCAAATTGAGATCGGGTTTGGGGGTGGGGTTCGGAGTTTATTTTTTGGGGGCTGAAAATGAAAAAGGACCTGGCCCTTGGCCAAGTCCATATGTCTTCAGAGTAGCAAATTGAAAAGGATTTTGGGGGCGGTTTCGGGGTTGGTGCGAAAATAAAGTTATGACTTGCCGCCGTTGCCGTTCCGCGATGCAGCAACTGGCGCACATTGCGCATGGGATGCGGAAGTTCCGGTGTCCGAAGTGCGGGGGGCACCGGATGCAGTATGCCAAGACGAAGAAGGCGCGGAAGGGGCGGCGGGGGCGGGGAGAGGATTAGTTGGGCGGCCGGAGTTCGCGGAGGGCGGTTTCGACGGGGAGGGCGGTTGGCAGGTCGTCGCCGGTGGCGGCGGAGAGGTCTTTGAACTTGCGGGCGGCGGGGAGGACGCGGGTTTCGAGAGAGCCGATGGCTTCGTTGTAGGCCCGGTTGGACTTTTCCAGGCCCGTGCGGACGCCGTCCATGTGGGTGGTGAAGGTGAGAAGGCGGTCGTAGA
>JBIKOG010000199.1:0-14313 GCA_044358225.1 Bryobacteraceae bacterium
TAACAATCAACGGCGCCAGCTTCCGGTTATACAACCCCAGCCCATGGTCCAACCGTGCCTTCAACACCGGCGACGGCTTCCCCCGGTACTCCGCCGCGCCCATGACGACAATCACATCCGCCGCCTGCGCCTCGTCCACCGTCGATTGCGCCCGAATCCGCACCGTCACCCATCCCAGCCAGATCACCAGACACGCCCCCCCCACCGCGATCAAACCGCGTAGGAATCCGCCACTGTGGCTGCGCCGCGCTATGCTTAACAGTCTATAAGAATGCTCGGCGTTCACCATCCGCTTCTCAAAAGCATCCGCAAAGCCGCCCAGCGCGGCGCCCGTACCGACGACGGTTTCGCCGTCGCCGAAGGCTTCCATCTTTACAACGAAGCCCTCCGTTCCCGCACCCCCATCGGCGCCATCCTCGCCACCGAACGCGCCGCCGCGCAGCTCGACGACGACGTCCCCTGCCACCTCATCGAAGAAGCCACCCTCGCCCAAATCTCCTCCGTCGAAAACAGCCAGGGCCTCATCACCCTGCTCACGCTGAACGAACAGCCTCTCCCCCGCATCTTCGACGGCCCCACCCTCGCCATCGCCCTCGATGGCATCCAGGACCCCGGCAACGCGGGCGCCATCGTCCGCTCCGCCGAAGCCTTCGGCGCCACCGGCGTCGTCTTCCTCAAAGGGTCCACCAACCCCTGGAACCCCAAAGCCCTCCGCGCCTCCGCCGGCTCCCTCCTCCGCCTCCCCTTCGCCCTCGCCGATTGGGATACCTTCCTCGCCGAAGTCCAAACCCGCCATCTCCCCCTCTACTCCGCCCACCCCCGCGCCGAAAAGCGCATCGACGAAGTCCCCCTGAAAGACCCCGCCGCCATCCTCATCGGCAACGAAGGCCGCGGCGTCCCGGCCGACCACGAACGCCACGCCACCCCCGTCCGCATCCCCACCGAAAACGTAGAATCCCTCAACGCCGCCCTCGCTGCGGGTATCCTTCTCTATGAGGCCCGCCGTCAACGCTCATGAGCCTGTTCGACTCCCCAGACACCCCCGAAACCCCGCACAAGCGCCCCCTCGCCGAACGGCTCCGCCCGAAATCGCTCGACGACTTCATCGGCCAGGAACACATCCTCGGCAAAGGCAAACCGCTCCGCCGCGCCATTGAAAGCGATCACCTCTCCAGCCTCATCCTCTGGGGCCCCCCCGGCGTCGGCAAGACGTCGCTCGCCACCATCATCGCCCAAACCACCAAAGCCGAATTCGTCCCCTTCTCCGCCGTCCTCGCCGGCATGAAGGAGATCAAAGAAGTCATGGCCCGCGCCGAGCAGACCCGCCGCATGGGCCGCCGCACGGTACTCTTCGTCGACGAAATCCACCGTTTCAACAAAGCGCAGCAGGACGCCTTCCTCCCCTACGTCGAAAAGGGCGACGTCATCCTCATCGGCGCGACCACCGAAAATCCGTCCTTCGAGGTCAACTCCGCTCTCCTCTCCCGCTCCCGTGTCTACGCCCTCAAGGCCCTCGAAACAAAGGACCTCGTCGCCCTCCTCACCAAAGGCTTAGAGGAACTGGAAGCCACCTGCGACCCCGCCCACCTCGAACAACTCGCCATCTTCGCCAACGGCGACGCCCGCAGCGCCTATAACCTCCTCGAACTGGCAGCATCGTCCGCCGACAACGCCGCCATCACCCAGGAAACCCTCGGCGAAATCATCACCCGCAAGTCGCTCCTCTACGACAAAGGCGGCGAAGAGCACTACAACATCATCTCCGCGCTTCATAAATCCGTCCGCGCCTCCGACGCCGATGGCGCCCTCTACTGGCTCGCCCGCATGATCGAAGCCGGTGAGGACCGCATGTACATCGTCCGCCGCCTCGTCCGCATGGCCGTCGAAGACATCGGCATGGCGGACCCCCGCGCAGTCGAACAGGCCATCGCCTGCATGCAGACCGTGCACTTCCTCGGCATTCCCGAAGGCGATCAAGCCCTCGCCCAATGCGCGCTCTACCTGAGCCTCGCCCCCAAGTCCGACGCCGCCTATAAAGCCCTCAAAGTCGCCCGCGACGCCACCCAGTCCCACGCCGCCGAACCCGTCCCCATGCACCTGCGCAACGCCGCCACAAAGCATATGAAGCAATGGGGCTATGGCGAAGGCTACCGCCACGCCCACGATTACGGCGGCGCCATCACCGGCATGGAATGCCTCCCCGAAGGCCTCGCCGGCACAGAATTCTATCAACCCACCGACCGGGGCGTGGAGCCGCGAATCGCCGAAAAACTATCGGCGATCCGCGACGCCAAAAAACAGTTCTACAAAAAAACTACTTCCGAGCCGTAACCGTGATTTCGATCCGCGCCTTGCCCACCAGCTTCGCCACGCCCACCGTCGTCCGCGCCGGCCGCGGCTCCGGAATCATGCTCGTGTAAACCGTGTTCATCCGCGCAAACAGTTCCATATCGGTCAAATACACCTGCACCGCCACCGCGTCCTTCAACGTGAACCCGGCTGCCTTCATCGTCTCGGCAATCGCCTCCAACGTGTACTTCACTTCGTCTTCGAACTTCTCCGGGTAGTTCCCGTCCTTGTCCCGGCCCACCTGTCCGGATACGTACAAGGTCCCGTCCGACAGAATCGCCGGCGAGAAATTCCCGCCCGGCTTCGCCCCCGGCGGATAAATCGGCTTCTTCTCCGCGAACGCGGAAGCAGAAAGGAGGAGCAACATCGTTAGTAGCAGTCTCATACGGGTCAGTATGCCACGCTCTACGCCGTGTGCAATGTGGGGTTACGTAATACCCCCGTTTGCGTGAGCTCCACCTGAGTACTTGCGGTCCGTACCGGGTCCTCTGGGCCTTAGTACTACCGGCGAATGAACCGCCTGTTCTATTGTTGCTGCGCTCACAGAATTGCAATCTAAATGAGAGCAGTCACCGCGTTGACCGGACAGGTTGACCCAAGGGGACGCTGCAATCGACTCCGGAGACACGGAGCAAGACGTTTGGGGGTTCCCATTGCACACGGACACGCAGAACAACACACAAAACAGCAGAGATAGACGCGGCGCGGATCGCTTTCCGATTGAACGCGAAGTACGTTACAAGGTGCTCAGCAAAAAAAGCACCGACGAGGCCGGCATCGGCCACACCGTAAACATGAGCAGCAACGGCATCCTGTTTACCAGCGAACACATGTTGATTCCGGGACGCCGCCTGGAACTGGCCATCAGTTGGCCAGCTCAACTCAACAACACCACCCCCCTCAAGCTGGTCGCTCGGGGACGGGTCATTCGCTTTGAAGGCGGCCAGGCTGCCATCGAGATCCAGCAGTACGAATTCCGCACCTCCGGCAAGTTGCCCAACTAGTCACCGCAATTCAGGATCCCTAACTAAACCGGACCATTTGGTCCGGTTTTTGCGTTTCCAGACTCGCAAGCACCTCCCTTTCGTGGTAGTCTCAGAACATCAAGTGGTTTCAGTCGGATGACGCGGTTCAAATTGCGTCGATCCGATACCGCTATCTGACCCGGCGCCAAAGAGCTACTCGGCAGTCTCGCATTACTGCCTCCTCACCAGGAAGGCAGCTGGGTACAAAGTAAGCACTTTAGTCACAAGGGAAAGGCTCACTATGGATTCGAACCTCCGCCGCTCCAGCGGCCGGTTCGCCGGCTTTGCCGTGCGAACTTTCATCGGATTCTCCCTGTTCGCCGGTTGCATCTCGACCGCCGTCGCACAGGAGAATCCCGGTCTCACACCGTCAAACGGTACGTCATTGGCAGCCATCGTTGGCGGCGTTGACGCACACAATCATTTCGACCTCTCGGTCAACTTTATTAAGGAGGCGAAATGAGCTTTACACGGCAGACCAAACTCGCCAGTCTCTTCCTGCTGGCGCTCTCGACGGCCACCATGGCCCTTGCCCAGGAAAACTATGGTGCCATTCAAGGTACCGTTCTCGATCAAGCCGGCGCCAGCGTTCCCGGTGCGAAGATCTCCGCCGCCGCCCCCAACCTGCCCCGGCCGGTTGAACTCGAGTCCGATGGCCAAGGCCGCTACGCCATGCAGCGCCTGCCCATCGGTACCTATGTGATCACCATCACCAAGACCGGTTTCGCCACCACCAAGCTCTACAACATAATGTGCAGCTCGGTTCGCAAATCACCTTGAACCCCGCGCTCAAAATCAGCGCCGTCGCCGAAACCATTGAAGTTTCCGACAGTGCCGTTTCCATCGACCCTACCTCCAGCCGTACGGCCATCAACATCTCCTCCGAAGTCTTCAGCACCATTCCGCGTTCCCGCAGCTTTGAGTCGATTCTGACCATGGCCCCCGGCGTTCGCCTGGAACCGAAGGCCTCCAGCTCCGCCGGCGCCGGCAACGCCAGCCGCACCACCGGTATTCAGGTGGACGGCGCGTCCGGTTCCGAAAACAGCTTCATCATCGACGGCGTCGACGTCTCCGACGTTCGCCGCGGTACCCTCCGCACCAATAGCGCCATCCCGTTCGAATTCATTTCCGACGTGCAGGTGAAAAGCGCCGGTATGGATTCCGACACCGGCGGCGCCACCGGCGGCGTGGTCAACGTGGCCACCAAAGCCGGTACCGACCAGTTCCACGGTCAGGTCCTCTACCAGTTCACCAACGACGGCATGAACCCCCGGCCCCGCGGCTTCTGGAAACTGCTGCCCTCCAACGCCAACCAGGCCGATTTCTTCGCGCCCAAGGAAGACAGCTACAGCTACCGCTATCCCGGCTTCACCCTCGGTGGTCCCATCGTGAAGAACCGCTTGTTCTTCTTCCTCGGCTACATGCCGCAGTTCACCGATACCGATCGCACGATCGCTTATGCCTCCGGCACCCGGTCGTTCAATCAGAAGTCCTCCCAGCACTTCGGCCTCACCCGCATCGACTACAACCCGCTCTCCAAACTGCAGGTCAACACCTCGTGGATCTGGAGCCCGGTGAAGGTGCAGGGCGGCAACCTGCCGAACCAGGATGCCCGCTTGGCCGCTCCCACCAATAACCTTGCTATTCAGGGTGGCTTCCAGCCCTCCCAGCAGTACAGCGCCTCGGCCACCTACACCTTCAATCCTCGCTTCCTGGTCAGCGCTCGCTACGGTTACCGCTATCAGAACGATAAGCTGTTCAACTACGGCCTCTCCGGCCTGCCGTTCATCAGCTATCAGACGGCCGCGCCGGCTGGCGTTCCCGTCCCCGGCGGCGCTGGTTTCTCCAACGTCTCCAGCACCCTCGGCACCGAGTTTGACATCACCGACCGTCACAACGTCTACCTGGACTTCTCCTACATCAAGTCCACCCACACCCTCAAGTTCGGCTACCTGCTGAACCGCCTGGGCAACCGCGTCCAGTCCGACTTCACCAACGGCCGCTTCCAGGTCTATTGGGGTGAAGGCTTCAGCCGCGGCCCGATCAACAATCAGCGTGGCGCTCTCGGCTACTATCTCTGGCAGGACGGCGTCCGTTTGAACAACGGCGTCACCGGCCGCAACCAGGGTCTCTATTTCACCGATAGCTGGCGCGTCAACAAGCGCGTCACCTTGAACCTCGGTGTCCGTCTGGAAAACGAATTCCTGCCGCCCTACACCCCGGAATTCAACGGCAAGAAGATCGCCAATCCGGTCTCCTTCGATTGGTTTAGCAAGGTCGCTCCCCGCCTCGGCGGCGCCTGGGACATCAATGGCGACGGCAAGTGGAAGCTCTCCGGCTCCTTCGGTCTCTACTACGACGTCATGAAGTACGAACTCGCCCGCGGCAGCTTCGGTGGCGACTACTGGTGGACCCACGCTTACAAGCTGGATAACCCCAACGTTCTCAGCCTTGGCCGTGGTACCCCCGGCGCTCTCGGCTCCCTCATCACCAGCTACAACAACCGCTCGATTCCGATCAACGCCGCTGGCGAACTGGAAGGTATCGATCCGGACATCAAGCCCTACACCCAGCGCGAACTCACCTTCCGTCTCGATCATGCTTTCAACAACAAGGTCACCGGCACCATTCGCTACAGCCGGAAGCGCCTGTTGAAAGTCATCGAAGACATCGGCGTTCTCGACGAAGAAGGCAGCGAGATCTACCTGATCGGCAACCCCGGTTTCGGTCAGACCCGCGACACCAAATCCGTCTACGGACAGAAGACCCCCAACGGTTCCGAGTTCCTGGTTCCCCAGGCCACTCGCGACTATGATGGTCTCGAATTCCGCGTCCAGGGCCAGGCCTTCCGCAACACCTTCTTCCTGGCCAGCTACACCTGGAGCCGTCTGTATGGCAACTACTCCGGTACCGCCAACTCCGACGAAAACGGCCGCTCCGACCCGGGTGTTTCCCGCGCGTTCGACTTGCCGTATTACTACTTCGATTCGAAGGGCGCCAACTCCAGCGGTCGCCTCGCAACGGACCGTCCGCACGCTCTCACCTTCTTCGCCAGCCGCGACTTCAAGTGGATCGGTGGCACGACGAACATCGGCCTCAACCAGGCCGTCTTCTCGGGCACGCCCTTCACCACTCAGGTCATCTACCTCTCCGCTCCCACCTTCCCCGGTGGCCGCGGCGACCTCGGCCGCTCGCCCGCCTACATCCAGACCGATCTCACCGCTCGTCACACCATCAAGGTGGGCGAACGCTGGTCCATCGTTCCGGAAATCAACGTCATCAACCTGACCAACCGGGCCGCGATGAACAACATCAACAACAACATCAACCGCTCCGGCGCGTTGACCGAAGCGACGTTGCCGTTGCCGACGTTCTTCTCCGGCTACGACATCAACCGCCTCGTCAACCCCTCCAACCCGACTCCCGGTATCTTCTACAACCCGATCTTCAATCGGGCCATCAGCTACCAGAGCCCGCGTGAGGTTCGTCTCGGCGTGCGCGTGATCTTCTAACCAGATCAAGCGTCAACAACAACCCAAAACGAAAAGACGGTCCCCTCGGGGGCCGTCTTTTTTGTTCTATTCTCGGTAAATGCGCTCCCTCCTCGGCCTCGCCCTCGCCTCTGCCCTCCTCTCCGCCGCCCCCGCGAAACCAACTTTCTACAAAGACGTCCTCCCCATCCTCCAGACCCGCTGCCAGGGCTGTCACCGCCCCGGCGAAGCCGCGCCCATGTCCCTGTTGACGTACGAACAAACCCGCCCCCTGGCCGCCGCCATTCGCCAGTCGATAACCACTGGTCAGATGCCCCCCTGGAGTGCCGATCCCAAACACGGCAAATTCGCCAACGACCCCACTCTCACCGCCGCCGAAAAAGCCACCCTCCTCGCCTGGGTCGACGCCAAGGCACCCGCCGGAGACCCGAAGCACGCCCCCCAACCCCGCCATTTCGTCGAAGGCTGGAACATCGGCGAACCGGACATGGTCGTTGCCATGCCCAAGGCCTATCAGATCCCCGCCTCCGGAACCCTTGAATACACCCGCTTCATTCTGCCCCTCAACTTCACCGAAGATCGCTGGGTCCGCGCCGCCGAAGTCCGCCCCGGCAATCGCGCCGTCGTCCATCACGTCATCGCCTATCTCCGCGAACCCGGCAGCACTTGGCTAAAGGGCGCGCCCATCGGCGAACCCGTGGTCAAGGTCGCCAAATCCGACGCCGGTCCCCGCGGTTCCCTCGCCGGCTACGCCCCCGGCGTCCCTCAGTTGCCCGGTAAGGAAGGCCGCGCTCTCCGCGTCAAGGCCGGTTCGGAAATCGTCCTGGAGATGCACTACACCACCAATGGCAAACCCGCCACGGATCTCACCAAGGTCGGCATCGTTTTCGCCAAAGAACCGCCCACCGAAATGATCGGCGGCTTCAGCGCCGGCGAAGGAAAATTCGTCATCCCGCCCGGCGCGCCCGCCCACGAAGTCCGCTCGAAATGGACCTTCAATCGGGACGTCAAACTCGTGCAACTCACCCCGCACATGCACCTGCGCGGCAAGGATTTCCAGTACGTGGCAAAATACCCCACCGGTGAATCCGAAGTTCTGCTAAATGTCCCCAGATACGACTTCAACTGGCAGCACACCTACGTGCTCGCCGAGCCGAAGACGCTCCCGAAGGGGACTGTCATCGAATGCATCGCCCACTTCGACAACTCGCCCAACAACAAGTTCAACCCCGACCCGAAGGCCGAAGTCCGCTGGGGCGACCAAAGCTGGGAAGAGATGATGATCGGCTTCGGCTCCTTCGTCACAGAGGCTCCAGCGCCCAAAAAAGCCGCCGATTAACTTCCCGACGGGGACACCCGCAGGCCGGGTGTCCCCAGACGAGCCACATCCATCAGCAAATATGCGCCCCAGTCGTTCCCACCGCCACCACATACAACGACTGGCTCGCCGTCATAAACAACCGGTTCCGCCGCGGCCCGCCGAAGCAAACATTGGCGCAATTCTCCGGCAACCGGATCATCCCGATCTGTTCCCCCGCGGGCGTCAGCACCAGCACGCCCGGCCGCGCCCCGCACCAGATATTCCCATCCACGTCACAACGGATCCCATCCGCCCCACTCACGTTCTCCGTCCCCGGCACCTTCATCTGCACCAGCCGCTTCCCGTTCCGAACTTTCGCCCCGTCGATGTCCCACACTTTCATATCCCGCCCCTGCGCCCCCGTATCGGCGATATAGAGCTTCTTGTAATCCGGTGAAAAACAGATCCCGTTCGGCGCACTCACCTCGTCCGTCAACTTCGTAATCTGCCCCGTCTTCCCGTCCACCCGGTACACGGCTTCCTTCAACTCCTTCGGCGCCTTATACCCCTCGTAATCCCCGCCAATCCCATACGGCGGATCCGTAAACCAAACTGACCCGTCCGGATGCACCACAATGTCATTCGGCGAATTCAGCTTCTTCCCCTCAAACGAATCGGCAATCACCGTCACCGCCCCGCTCATCTCATACCGCACCACGCGCCGCCCGCCGTGCTCGCACGACAACTGCCGCCCCTCGTAGTCGAACGTGTTCCCATTCGAATACCCCGCCGGATTCCGGAACACCGTCACCCGCTTGTCGTCGTCGATCAACCGCAACTGCACGTTGTTCGGAATGTCGCTCCAAACCAGATACTTGCCCACGCCGTTCCACGCCGGCCCTTCGGCCCACTGCGTGCCGGTATAGAGCTTCTTCATCGCCGTGTTCCCAATCATGTACTTCCGGAACCGCGGGTCCAACGCAATCACGTCCGGGTCCGGGTACTGCACCGGGACAACCCCGGTCCAATCGCGTTGCGTGGCGACCGGGGAAACCGGGGCCTGCTGCGCCATGGCGGCTGCGCCGGTAGCGGCGGCGAGAAGCGTGCGTCGTGTCATAGAAGTTACATATATCATGAGCTCTCTCTCCTTGACGGCTTAGGAGAGTGATGCTACATTCCTAAGTAAGTTAGGGAACCAATGCCAACCTCGATTTTACCCGGAACGCTCGACCTCCTCATCCTCAAGGCCGTCTCGCTCGGCCCGCAGCACGGCTACGGAATCCTGCTGCGAATCGAACAAACCTCCGGCGGCAAACTCGGCATCGAACAGGGTGCCCTCTACCCGGCCCTCTACCGCCTGGAAACGCAGGAACTGATCGAAGCCGAATGGGGCCAATCGGAAAACAACCGCCGCGCCAAGTTCTACACCCTCACCCCGGCCGGACGAAAACGCCTGAAAGAGGAAGTGAAATCCTGGAACCAGGTAGCGGAGGCGATGGCCCTGGCCTTGGCGGCAAAGGCAACGAAATGAAGAAGACGCGCCAACAAATCGAAGCCGACATGCGGGAGGAGATGGCCTTCCACATGCAATCCCGCATCGACGATCTGGTCGCCCGCGGCATGACCCCGGAAGCCGCCGCCCGTGCCGCCCGCCTGGAGTTCGGCAACCCCGCCGCCCATCGCGAAGAAGCCCGCGTGGCGCTTGGTTTCCAACCGTTCGACGACCTCCGTGCCGACCTCCGTTACGCCGCCCGCACCCTCCGCAACAGCCCCGGCTTCGCCTTCGCCGCCGTCGCCATCCTCGCCCTCGCCATCGGCGCCAACGCCGCCTTCTTCACCCTCTACGCCAACTACGTCCTCAAGCCTCTCCCTATCCGCGGCGCCGAACGGCACTTCGATCTCAACCCCCGCAACGCCCAAATGCGCGACACCGGCGGCTGGACCGCCCCCGAACGGGACGCTCTCACCGAAGCCACCGCCAACGAAGTGGAAGGCTTCTACACCGCCGAAACCATCCAGGTCCTCCTCCTCGCTCCCTCGCAACGCCACGCCCTGGCCACCTATGTCTCCTCCAACTACTTCTCTCTGCTCGGCGCCGCCCCGCTAACAGGCCGAGTCATCACAGCCGCCGATGACGGCCAACCCGTCGCCGTGCTTAGCCACTCCGGCTGGCAGAAGCTCTTTCCAGCCGACCCAAACCCCCTCGGCAAATCCGTCCGTATCAAGGAAAAATCCTTCACCATCGTCGGCGTCACTCACCCCTACTTCACCGGTACCGAGGCGGCTGTCCCCGACTTCTGGCTCCCCAATGACCGCCTCACTCCAAACCTTTCCGGCATCCTCAAACCCGATGTTTCGCCTGCTCGCGCCGAAGCCGTCATCGTCGCCACCGCCTCGCGTTTCGTCCGTTCCGAAGCCGATCGCGCCGTCGCCCATATCGAGCTCTCGCTCCGCCCTTCCTACTTCCCCGACAACGACGATACCCAAATCGCCGCCGGTCTCGTCTTCGCCCTCTTTCTCATGGTCTTGCTGATCGCCTGTGCCAACCTTGCCAATCTCTATCTCGCCCGCGCCGCCTCGCGCACGCATGAAATCGCCATGCGCCTCTCCCTCGGCGCCACCCGCTTCCGCATCGTCCGCCAGCTTCTCACCGAAAGCACCTTCGTCGCCCTGATCGGCGCCGCCGCCGGCATCGCCGCCGCCCACGCGGCACTGCACTACGCCGGTGCCTACGCGGCCGATTTCTCCGCCAGTATGGGCATCTCGCTCATCCCGCCCACTCTCGATTGGCGTGTCTTCCTCTTCTCCGCCGCGCTCGCCCTCCTTGCCGGCATTTCCTTCGGCCTCCTCCCCGCCCTCGAAGTCACCTCCCCCAGCCTCACCGCCTCCACCAAGCGGGAGAACTCCGCCTTCGCCGGCCGGCTCCGCCCCCGCCGTTTACGGAATCTGCTCCTCGGCGGCCAAGTCGCCGCCAGCCTCGTACTCCTCATCCTCGCCGGCGTCCTCATCCGCAACATCCAAAGGCTCGACGCCATTCCCGCCGGCTACAATCTGGATCAAATCTACAACCTCCGCGTCGACTCTCCCACCCCCGCCCTCCTCGCCCGCCTCCAGGAACTCCCGGGCGTCACCAGCGCCGCCGCCGTTGCGCAGGTTCCGCTCATGGGCCGCTTCCGCGGCGCACCCGCCACCAACATGGTCGATCACCACTACTTCGAAACTCTCGGACTCGCCATCGACTCCGGACGCAACTTCACCCCGCAGGAGGCCTCGAACAACGCCAAGGTCGCCATCGTCAGCCAGGCCACCGCCCGCAAACTCTGGCCCGAAGCCCAACCCCTCGGCCAAACCCTCACGATTGACGAAACCCAGCATTACCAGGTCATCGGCGTCGTCCCCGACGTCATCAGCGGGTTCCTTTTTGAAGGGAAAGACCCCACCGCCGCCTATCTCCCCGGCGCCCTCGGTCAGCCGGAAGTGGATTCCATCATCGCCCGCCTCCACTCCACCCCCGCCGCCATCCGGACGCTCTGCGCCAGCCACGGGTCCGGCTGTGAACCTGTCCCCCTGCGCGAAATGGCCGACAGGCAGCGCATGCCGTTCCAGGTCGCGGCCTCCATCTCCGCCGCCCTCGGAGCCCTCTCTCTCCTGCTCACCGCCATCGGTCTATACAGCGTGGCCAGCTACTCCGTTACCCAGCGGCGTCGCGAAATCGGTGTCCATCTCGCCCTCGGCGCCACCCCTGCCAACGTTGTCCGGCGGATCCTCCGGGAGTCCATTCGCTCCGTCGCCGCCGGCGCGGCCGTTGGGCTTCCCATCTCCCTCGCCCTCTCCCACTGGGCCGCCTCCAGCGTCCTGCGGATTGAAACGTACGACCCCCTCGCCTACCTCGCCGTCCCCTCTCTGCTGGCGATGATCACCCTCCTCGCCACCGCCCTCCCGGCACGCCGGGCCGCGCGGACGGACCCGATGGTCGCACTGCGAGAGGAGTAATCGGAATCCAATCGGAGGCCAAAGCGCTCGCACACTTTGGCCTCCGGACCCTGGCCGATGGCGTTGGGGAAAGCGCCTCACGGGGCGGCCATCGGTATCGTTTCGGCCGGCTTGAAAGGCGGCGGCCGGAAAATCAAATATCGTCTGCTCGTATCACCCGGGGACGCCGACAGGGAAGGCGTCAATGAATCCGGCACTATGCCGTATCACCAGCGGAGGAGACGTTCGCCGCCAGTGATAGCAGTGTACTGGCGCATCGCCCGTTGCGTCAATAGAAATCGGCCGACGATTTTGACAGATAATCGTCCCATGCCGCTGCTCATTCCCTTTCTCCTCGCCACCACGCTCTCGCAGCCGGACCTCGCCTTCACCCGCCCCGCCAAGCCCTACGTCATCCTCTCCCGCGGCGATATCGAAGCCGTCGTTGTTACCAATGAAGCCGTCAACGACGCCATCCTCCCCAACCACAAAGCCGGCTACAGCGGCGTCGCCAAACTCACCCACAAACGCCGCCGCGAGAATCTCTTCGTCCCAGGCATCGCCGGCCTCAACTTCGAACACATCCTCGACGGCACCATTCCCCCGGACCGCAAAGCCCAGTTCGAACCGCGCAACCATCCCATGGAACTCCGCCTCATCAGCCGCCACGCCGCCGAACTCTGCCAGTCCCCGACGTTCCTCCACCAGCTCGAAAGCTGCCAGCGCTACGAACTCCTCCCCGATGGTGTCATCCAACTCACCATCGAAATCCGCGCCCGCGAACGCAGCTTCCGAAACGGCTACATCGGCCTCTTCTGGGCCAGCTACATCCACCAGCCCGAATCGCTCGACATCTTCCTCCGCACCAAGGACGGCTGGACTCGTGGCGCCACCCCAGCCCACGGAACGCTATCCACGCACCCTGGCGTCAACGACACGCGCCAGTTCCCTCACGACCAGCCCTTCCCCCTCACCCTCGTCCACAGCCTCTCCCAGCACCGTTTCACCGAACCCTGGTACTACGGCGTCAGCCACGGCATGGCCTACGTCCAGATGTTCCGCGAACGCGATCAGGTGCGCCTCACCCAGTCGCCCTCCGGCGGCGGGGCAGGGAACCCGGCCTGGGACTTCCAGTACGTCGTGCAAAACTACGAGCCCGGCAAAATCTACACCTTCGTCATGCGCGCCGCCTATCTCCCCGTCACCGACCCCGCCAAAATCGAACGCGCCACCCGCAAGCACCGCGCCGCGCTCAACCCGCCTTCCGGAAAGTAAGGTTCCACCGGCACGCCCCCGTCAGCGGATGCGTAGCCTCCTTCAGCGGCAGTATGCCGTGATATGCCAACCGCGCCGGTCCGCCCCAAACCACCACGTCCCCGTGATACAGCGTCACCCGCTTCAGCGGATCGGTTCGTTTCGTCCCGCCGAACTGAAACACGGCCGGAACCCCCAGCGAAACGGAGACAATCGGATGGTCGTAATTGTTCTCATCCCGGTCCTGGTGCAGCGTCAACTTCGCCCCAATCGCATACCGGTTAATCAGACAAGCCTCCGGCACAAAACCCGGAAACCCCGCCCGCTCCGCCGCCATCCGCGCCAACTGTAAGAACGCCCCCGGCATCGCCGGCCAAGCCAATCCGGTCGTCGGATCCACCGGTGAATACCGATACCCCTTCCGGTCCGACGTCCAGCCAAGCCGCCCGCAGTTAGTCATTGCGACCGACATCGTATACCCGCCCGGCGTCACCAAATGCCGCAACGGCGCCGCCGCCGCAATCGACTCAATCAAGGGCAACAACTCCTCCCCTGACGCAAACTCGCGCAGCACCACCGCGCCCTCCGCCAACGGAATCTCCGAATCCTCAAACAACCGCATCCTCACCCCCCAAATTAGGGACAGTCACCGCAATTACCGATTTTCCCCTATCCCCATTCTCCGTAAAACAAACACAAGAAACTGGGTCGCGGTAGGGACGAATCTCACGACCCGCCCCCCGCACAGATCCGTACGAGCGGGACTACCGCATACGGCTCCTACCGCGAATAGAGAGCGTCAAAACGAGTCGCGGGATACGGGTGCAGCACCCTGGGTTTCGGCAGCCATCTGGCGAACAATCGCGAGTACCGGGCAACCTGAACCCGGCCCATCTGACTGCGGCGCATCAGCGCCCGCCGC
>JBIKOG010000416.1:0-4224 GCA_044358225.1 Bryobacteraceae bacterium
ATAAGCTCCGCGAACTGTCTCCGCTGTGGGAGATGTTCAAGGACGGCGTCGATCTCAGCAAGGTCCAATGGACCGCTCACTAACCTCGAGGAAATAACATCATGGCTTACTCTGACAAAGTTGTCGATCACTACAATAACCCCCGCAACGTGGGGTCGATGGACAAGTCCCGCACCGACGTCGGAACCGGCATGGTCGGCGCCCCCGAATGCGGTGACGTGATGAAGCTGCAGATCCAGGTCAACTCGGCCACCGGCATCATCGAAGACGCGAAGTTCAAGACCTTCGGCTGCGGCTCGGCCATCGCCAGCTCGTCGCTCGCCACCGAGTGGCTGAAGGGCAAGAGCGTCGACGAAGCGCTGGAAATCAAGAACACCGACATCGTGAACGAACTGGCGCTGCCGCCGGTGAAGATTCACTGCTCGGTGCTGGCCGAAGACGCCATCAAAGCGGCGATCAGCGACTACAAGACCAAGCAGGGTGCCCCTGTCTCTGCGGAAACTGTGAGTCACTAATGTCTACGACCATCGAAGTTGCTCCCGCGATTGAAGTCACGCCGAAGGCGATCTCGAAGATTCGTCAGGCCTTCGAAAAGCAGGGCGTGACGGGTGGTTTGCGTCTCGGTGTTTTGGGTGGCGGGTGTTCGGGCTTGAGCTACCAGTTCAAGTTCGACACCAAGCCGCGCGCCACCGATCATATTTTCGATTTCGACGGCGTCGCCGTCTGGGTCGATCCCAAGAGCATGAACTTTCTGAACGGTATGACGCTCGACTATAAAGAGTCGATCATGCAGTCCGGCTTTGAGTTCGTGAATCCGAACGCCCAGAAGTCCTGCGGCTGCGGGACGTCGTTCTCCGCCTAACAATGTTTTCTGGTCCTCCTCCTACCGATTACTTCGCAATTTTCGGCATTGAGAACAAGTTGGCGCTGGATGTCGAAGACCTCCAGCGCCGTTTTTATGCCAACAGTCGCGAATGGCACCCGGATCGTCACGCACGAGCCGGGGCGCAGCAATTGGCCTATGCCGAGGCGGCTTCGGCGACGTTGAACGATGCCTGGCGCGTGCTGCGCGATCCGGTCGCGCGCGCCGAATATGTCTTGAAGAACGCGGGCTTCGACATCGGCGAACAGCGCGGCAAAGACGTGCCGCCGGAGCTGTTGGAAGAGGTCTTCGAGCTGAACATGGCGCTTGAAGAGGCTCGCGACGGCGACGAATCGGCCAAGGCCGAAGTCGGCCGCGCGTTGACGAAATTCGAAGGATTACTGCAGGAAATTGACGCGAAGCGGGATGCGATCTTCGTCGACTACGACGCCAATCCCGCGCGCGAAACGCTCACTTCGCTCCGCTCCCTTCTGAATCGGCGAAAATATCTACAGAACCTCGTGCGCGATGCTCGCGCCGCTCTCGCTTAACCCAAACTCATGTCTCTCTTCCAAATCGATTTCGGGAACGAAGATAAGCCGCACAAAGTTGTCGGCATCGATCTCGGCACCACCAACTCGCTCGTGGCCTTCATGGACCTCACCGCGCCCAAGGTCATCCCCGGCGCCGACGGCAACCCCATCGTGCCCAGCGTGGTCTCCATTCCCGAACACGGCGAACCGATCGTCGGCAGCGCCGCCCTGGAGCGGCTGATCACCCATCCGGACCGGACGATCTACTCCGTCAAACGCCTGATGGGCCGCGGTGTGGCCGACGTACAGGACGAGTTGAAACTCTTCCCATTCCACATCGCCGCGGGCTCGGAATCGGTCATTCAACTGGAGCTCGGCGGCAAGCGCTTCACCCCGCCCGGTATCAGCGCGCAGGTTCTTCGCCAGCTCAAACGCAACGCCGAAGCCTACCTCGGCGAACCCGTTGACCACGCCGTCATCACCGTCCCTGCCTACTTCAACGACGCCCAGCGCCAAGCCACCAAGGACGCCGGCCGCATCGCCGGCCTGCAGGTGATGCGCCTGGTGAACGAGCCCACCGCGGCCGCGCTGGCCTACGGGCTGGACAAACGGCAGAACGGAATTGTGGCCGTTTATGATCTCGGCGGCGGCACGTTCGATATCTCGATTCTGAAGCTCCACGATGGCATCTTCGAAGTGCTCGCCACCAATGGCGACACGCACCTCGGCGGCGACGATTTCGACAATCTTCTGCTCCGCGTCGCGCTCGAAGACATCGCCTCCGAATGGGGCACCGATCTCTCCGGCGACCAGATCGCTGTCCAGACCCTCCGCCGCGCTGTCATCGACGCCAAACACCAGCTCTCCACGCTCGCCAGCACCACCATCGCCTTCCACTACCAGGGCCGCGGCTACCGTCGGGAAATCACCCGCGAAGTGCTGGAAAAACTCATCACGCCGATCGTCAACAAGACTCTCGGCCCCTGCCGCAACTGCATGGCCGACGCCGGCGTCACCGCCGAACAGATCGACGAAGTCGTCCTCGTCGGCGGCTCCACGCGCATCCCGCTCGTGCGCCAGGCCGTTCGCGCGCTGTTCAAGGCCGAACCCCACACGGAACTGAATCCCGACGAAGTGGTGGCCCTCGGCGCCGCCGTCCAGGCCGGCATTCTCTCCGGCCATGTGCACGATAAGCTGCTGCTCGACGTCACGCCGTTGAGCCTCGGCATCGAAACCATGGGTGGCGTCGTTTCCAAACTCATCCATCGCAACTCCACCATCCCCGCCACGGCCGCCGAAACCTTTACCACCGCCGTCGATGGCCAGCGCAACGTACTCATCCACGTCGTCCAGGGCGAACGGGAAATGGTGCGCGATTGCCGCAGCCTCGCCCGCTTCGACCTGAAAGATATCGACCCGGTTCCCGCCGGCATGGCCAAGATCGAAGTCCGCTTTCTGATCGACGCCAACGGCATCCTGAATGTCACCGCCAAAGACGTCCGCACCGGCAAGGAACAGACCGTCGAAGTGAAGCCCAGCTACGGGCTCAGCGACGAACAAGTGGAGGCGATGATTCTCGAATCCTTCGCCAAGGCAGAAGAGGACTTCAACGAGCGCCAGGTGCGCGAGGCCCGTGTGGAGGCCGACCGCATCCTGAACGCCGTCGACAAGGCCAAGGGCGACGACGCCTATATGGACTTGAGCGATGAGGAACGCGCGCGGGTCGATAACTCCATCGCCGAACTGTTGCTCGCCTACCACGGCGAGAACCATCACCTCATCCTCGACAAAATGGAAGCGCTGAATCAGGCCACCATGAAACTGGCCGAACTGATGATGAACACCGCCGTCCGCGGCGCGTTGAAGGGAACGAAGATCGACGTATGAAAAAGTTGAACTGGCTCGACGCGGAAGACATCGGCATCTCGCTCTACGAAGCACATCCGGAAACGGACCCCCTCTCGGTCCGTTTCACGGATCTGCACAAGCACGTACTGGCGCTTCCAGACTTCGAGGACGACCCGGCCAAGTCCAATGAGGGCAAGCTCGAAGCCATTCAAATGGCGTGGTACGAAGAGTGGAAGGATAACCAGTAAGGCTCTGGCCGCTACCGCCCCGCCGCCATCACCTTCGGCGCCTCGTCCTCGCTCGCAATCGCTGGATAAACCACCCCCGCAATCGCCGCGCCCACAATCGGAGCCACCCAGAACAGCCACAGCTGTTCCAGCGCCCACCCGCCCACAAAGATCGCAGGCCCCGTGCTCCGCGCCGGATTCACGCTCAAATTGGTCACCGGAATGCCAATCAAGTGAATCAGCGTCAGCCCCAGGCCAATCGCGATCGGTGCAAACCCGCCCGGCGCCCGCTTATCCGTCGCGCCCAGAATGATCATCAGGAAGAAGAACGTCAGCACCACTTCCGCCGTCAAACACGCCATCAGCGAATACCCGCCCGGCGAATGCGCGTCGAACCCATTACTGGCAAACCCCGCGGAAACATCGAACCCCGCCTTCCCGCTCGCAATCACCAGCAGCGTCCCTGCCCCGGCAATCGCCCCCAAAACCTGCGCCGCAATGTAATGCGGTAACTCCGCCGCCGGAAACCTCTTTCCAACCACCAAACCGATGGATACCGCCGGGTTCAAATGACATCCGGAGATATGTCCAATCGCATAGGCCATCGTCAACACGGTGAGCCCGAACGCCAATGAAACTCCTAAGAGTCCAATGCCAACGTTTGGAAATGCCGCAGCCAGCACCGCACTGCCGCATCCCCCGAAAACCAGCCAAAAGGTGCCGAAAAACTCGGCTGCCGCACGCTTGGAGAGTG
>JBIKOG010000093.1:0-27716 GCA_044358225.1 Bryobacteraceae bacterium
AAGGTCACCGCGGAAGGCGCCGGCCTGGATGGACAGGAACCGGGGGCCGGAGGCGGGGAGGGCGTAATCGGCGTTCAGTTTGCCCTGGAAGAGCTGGCGGACGGCGGTGGTTTTGGTCAGCTTCACGACGTCGCTGATGAACACTTTGCCGAAGCGGGTGGCCAGTTTCGGAGCGAAGTCGCGCACTTGATAGGTGTGCGGGAAGACGACGTATTCCGGGTTGGTGGCGCGGATGAGCTGTTCGAGAGCCGACGTGTAGCCGTCGGCGCTGTAGGCGGCCAGATCGGCATGTTCGATGGCGTAGACCTTGGCGACGTCTTTCGTGGCGGCATCACCGGCGGGGCCGATGGTGGCGACGGAGACGGGGAGGCCGAACTCCTTGGCGGCGACGATGGCTTCCCAGCCCATGCGGTGGAAGGCGCCGTTGGATTGTTCGAGAACGACGAGGACGCTCATATGACACGGACCTCAAACTTCAATTTGTCGGCGAGCGAGGTGGCGGCGGTTTTGGCGTCGCCTTCGAGCAGCTGCGTCTGTTTGCCGCGGCCGGGGAGGTACACCTTTTCGCAGGCGACCTGCGCGGCGGGGAGGCCGCCGAGATCGTCGGCGGAGACGGCGCGGAGTTCCTTCGTCTTCGCCTTCTTGATGCCCATGAGGGTGGCGTAGCGGAGCTTGTTGATGCCGCTCTGAATCGTCAGCACCGCGGGAAGCGGGAGGGTGACGTGCTGGAACCAGCCGTCTTCGAGTTCCCGTTTGACGCGGATGGCGCCATCGAGCACTTCCACCGCCATGATGATGGTGGCGCTGGGGAGGCCGAGGAGTTCGGCGACGACGACGCCGGTTTGGCCGCTGCCGAGATCGTCCGACTGGAGACCAGTCAACACGAGATCCGGCGCTTCGGCGCGGATGGCGGCGGCGAGCAGCGTGCCGAGGCCGAGCGAATCGGCCTGGTGGAGGGTATCGTCTTCGATATGAACGGCGCGATCGGCCCCTTTGGCGAGCGCTTCGCGGATGGAAGACGCGGCGCCTTCGGGCCCGGCGCAGACGACGACGACTTCGCCGCCGTGCTGCTCCTTGAGTTGCAGCCCGGCTTCGAGGGCGTAGGCGTCCGGTTCATTGATCTCGTAAGTGAGATCAGACTCATCGATCCAGGATTCACCGGGAGGCACACGAAGTGCCGAATCCCGGGACGGGACCTGCTTCAGAGCAACTACAATTTTCATCGACTACTCTTCCGTGGGGCGTTTAAAAATCAGCGAACCGTTGGTGCCGCCGAATCCGAAGGAGTTCGACAGCGCGTAGTCAATCCGCATGGGGCGGGCGACTTTGGGGATGTAATCCAGGTCGCAAGCCGGGTCGGGATTGTCGTGATTGATGGTGGGCGGAGCGATCTGATCGCGAATGGCGAGCACGGTGATGCCGGCTTCCAAGCCGCCGGCGCCACCGAGGAGGTGACCGGTCATGGACTTGGTGGAGCTGACCGCCAGCTTGTAGGCGTGATCGCCGAAGGCCCGTTTAATGGCCACGGTTTCGATCTTGTCGCCCATGTCGGTGGAGGTGGCGTGCGCGTTCAGATAGTCAATTTGCGAGGGCTCGATGCGGGCGTCGCGAATGGCGTTGCGCATGACGCGGAAGGGGCCGTCGCCATCTTCGGAGGGAGCCGTCATGTGGAAGGCGTCGCCGCTCATGCCGTAGCCGATCAGTTCGGCGAGGATGGTGGCGCCACGCTTCTTGGCGAACTCGTACTCTTCGAGCACCAGCACACCCGCGCCTTCGCCGACCACGAAACCGTCGCGATCCTTATCCCAGGGACGGGAGGCGAGTTCGGGTTCGTCGTTACGCGTGGAGAGCGCCCGGAGCGCCGCGAAACCACCAACACCCATGGGCGTGATGGCCGCCTCAGCGCCGCCGCAGATCATGGCCACGGCGTCGCCGCGCTGGATGATCTTGAACGAATCGCCGATGGCGTGCGCGCCAGTGGTGCAGGCGGTGGCAACAGCCGAATTGGGCCCTTTGGCGCCGGTGCGAATGGAAATATGGCCGCTGGCCAGGTTGACGATTGCTGCGGGGATGAAGAACGGGGAGATCTTGGATGGACCGCCCTCGAGATACTTCTTGTGCTCCCGCTCAATCGCCTCGAAGCCGCCGATGCCGCTGCCGATGAAGACACCGACTTCCTCGGCATTCGAGGGATCGATCTTCAGGCCGGCCATCGACAACGCTTCATCGCTCGCCGCGATGGCGAACATCATGAAGCGCGCGAGCTTCTTGATTTCCTTCTTTTCAATCCACCGGCTCGGGTCGAAATCTTTCACTTCTCCCGCGAACCGGCAAGCGAATTCTTTAGCGTCGAACAAGGTGATGGGCGCGATACCGGACCGGCCGGCACGGAGACCTTCCCAGGTCTGTTCCGTGCCGATGCCGAGACCGGACACAAGCCCAATGCCCGTTACAACGACTCTGCGTTGGTGTGTATCAGACAATGCTATCTCCCCTCCGCTTGAGAGTGGTCGAGTGGCAGCGGACGGGCCTTCGTAAGCCTAAGCCTTTTTGGCGGCCTTGGCGTCAATATAATCAATCGCGTCTTTGACGGTCTTGATCTTCTCGGAGTCTTCGTCGGGAATGTTGAGGTCGAAGGCTTCTTCGAAGGCCATCACCAATTCCACCAGATCGAGCGAGTCTGCGCCCAAGTCATCGACGAAAGCAGCCGTGCCGTCAACCTGGGCTTCATCGACGCCGAGTTGTTCGACGATAATCTGCTTTACTTTAGCTTCAACGGACATACCTGTTCAGTTGTCTCCTTCAAACTTCCCTATCCTAGCCATACCTATGCTGCCACCGCAACTCTGCACAATAGTAGATGAGGAAAATCTTTCGTGAGAATCATCTATTTGCATGGGTTCGCATCGGGCCCGGAATCGCGGAAAGCCCAAGTTTTTCGGGCTCGTTTTGAAGAAGCGGGGGTGCAGGTGAGCGTTCCGCACCTGGATGGAGGAAATTTTTTCGGACTGACGATTTCCGGGCAGTATGCGCTGGTGGAACGGGAGGCGGCGGGCGAACCGGTGGTGCTGGTGGGGTCCAGCATGGGGGGCTATTTGGCGGCGTTGTACGCATCGCGGCACCCGGAGGTGGAGAAGTTGGTGCTGTTGGCGCCGGCGTTTGGATTCCAGCAGCGGTGGCCGCATATGCTGGGAGCGGAGAAGTTCCGGGCGTGGGAAGAGACGGGCGAACTGGAGGTATTCCACTACGCTGCGAAGGGAATGGCGAAGGTGGGATGGCAGTTGGCCGAGGACGCAAAGAAGTGGGACTCGGTGCCGGAGTTTGGGCAACCGGCGTTGATTTTTCACGGCGCGAACGACCCGGTGGTGCCAGTGGCGAGTTCGGAGGCGTATGCGGCGGCGCATGGGAATGTGGCGTTGGAGGTGTTTGACGCCGGGCACGAGTTGACCGAGGTGATTGACGAAATGTGGGAGAGGACTGCCGTTTTCCTTGGGATCGGGAGAGAATAGTGGGAATGCCTGCCGTATATACCCGGCCCGAGTTGGCCGCCGCGCGCGAGGGTTGGAAGCGCGAAGAAAAAACCGTCGTGTTTACGAATGGTTGTTACGACTTGCTGCATCCAGGACATGTGCGGTTACTGGAGCAGTGCAAGTCGATGGGTGACGTTTTGATTCTGGCGTTGAATACCGATTCGAGTGTGGCGCGGTATAAGGGGCCACATCGGCCGCTGTTGTCGCAGGACGAGCGGGCGGCGGCGGCGCTGGCGTTGGACGCGGTGGACGCGGTGACTTTTTTTGATGAAGACACGCCGACGGAGCTGATTTCGGTGGTTTTGCCGGACATTCTGGTGAAGGGCGCCGATTGGTCGCACTACGTGGCGGGGCGCGAAGAAGTGGAAGCGGCGGGCGGGAAGGTTGTATTGATTCCGCTGGAGCCGGGCCATTCGACGACCAACATCGAGAAAGAGATTCTGGCGCGGAACTAATATGGCGATGACGCATCCGGCCGTTCGCGACCTGTTCCAATCCTTCGCTTCCGGCGATGGGTTTCAGCAGATTGTGCGCGGGCTGGCGCACAACAAACACCAGTCGCTGTCGGGCCTGACGCTGACGGCGAAGGCGCTGTATACGGTGCTGTTGTGGCGGGCGACGGGGCGGGCGATCATCGTCGTGACCGATGGGGCGAAAGAAGCCGAACTGCTGCTGGAAGCGGTGCGGACGTTCTTCGACATTCTGACGGGCGGGCAGAATCTGGAGCCGCCGCAGATGATTCCGGCGCTCGATGTGTTGCCGTCGCAGGGGCTGTCGCCGCATAGCGAAATCAGTGCGCTGCGGGCGGTGGGACTGTGGCGGCTGGCGACGCGGCGGGCCACGATTACCATTACCCCGATTGGCAGCGCGCTGGCGCGGACGTATGCGCCGGGACTGTACAAGCATCTGGCGCTGGAGCTGCGCACGACCGAGGACATCGCCATGGACGACCTGGCGGAGCACCTGCGGCGCATCGGCTACGAACAGCGCGAACCGGTGGAGATGGTGGGCGAATTTTCGGTGCGCGGGGGGATCATCGACATCTTCCCGGCGGAGAGCACGCAGCCGCTGCGCATTGAACTTTTCGGCGACACGATTGAGGAGATGCGGCGGTTCGATGTGCAGACGCAGCGCTCCGTTCTGAAGGTGACGAGCGCGATGGTGCTGCCGCTGGCCGAGCATGCGGTGCCGGCGAATGCGATGACGGGTTGGGAGTTTCTGCGGGTGTTGCAGGAGCCGCGGGAGAGCACGCTGTTCGACCTGCAGATGGACGCGCTGGTGGTGATGGACGAGCCGGAGCAGATCCGCGGGGCGGCGGAGCGGTTTTGGAAACGGCTGAACGAAAACGTGCGCGAGGAGACGGTGCCGAACGCGGCGGTGTATGCGTCGATGGAGGAGTGGGCGCGGTGGATGGAGAACCGCACGACGCTGAGTTTGCGGCAGTTGGAGATGATCGGGGAATCGGGGGCGGCGCCGGCGGCGTATGTTTCGACGCGGCCATCGGTGGCGTTTCACGGGGATTTGCAGGCGGCGGTGGGCGAGACGCGGAACCTGATTGAGAGCGGGTATCGGGTGGTGTACTTTGCGCCCGCGGTGGGCGAGGTGGAGCGGCTGGCCGATATTCTGCACGAGTATCAGATTCCGTTCCAGTTGGCGCTCGATCCGGGGGATCATCCGTCGCAATATCTGGCGGAGCGGGCGCGCGTGTTTGGGTCGTCGGCGAGCACGATGCTGGCGCGGGGATTGATCCGGCGCGGGACGACATTTCTGGACGCGAAGGTCACCGTTATCGGCAGCGAGGATCTGTTTGATCCTTCGGATTTGGCGGTATCGCCGGCGATCAACCACGGCGCGGCGGCGGCGTTTGCGGCCGACATTTCGGACCTGAAACCGGGCGACTACATCGTGCACGTGACGCACGGCGTGGGGAAGTTCCTGGGCATTAAAGAGCTGGCGCAGGGGGACGGCGAGAAGGGCGATTTCCTGTTGTTGGAGTACGCGGGCGAGTCGCGGCTCTACGTACCGATGACGCGGCTGGACCTGGTGCAGAAGTACCGCGGGGCGGGCGAGCAGAAGCCTTCGGTGGACCGGCTGGGCGGGGTGACTTGGAGCAAAACCAAGTCCCGCGTGAAGGCCAAGATGCGCGACATGGCCGAGGAGCTGTTGAAGCTCTACGCGGCGCGGAAGATGTCGGAAGGCTTTGCGTATTCGCCCGATTCCAACTGGCAGCGCGAGTTCGAAGATGCCTTTGAATACGGGGCGACGAAGGATCAACTGCAGGCGGTTTCCGAGATTAAGCGCGACATGGAGCGGGCGCAACCGATGGACCGGCTGCTGTGCGGCGACGTGGGTTTCGGGAAGACGGAAGTGGCGATGCGGGCGGCGTTCAAGGCGCTGGGCGATGGGAAGCAGGTAGCCGTTTTGACGCCGACGACGGTGCTTTGCTTCCAGCATTTCGAGTCCTTCAAGCGGCGGTTTGCGAGCTTCCCGGTGCGGATTGAAATGCTGAGCCGGTTCCGTTCGGCGGCGGAGACCAAGCAGGTTTTGGAAGATTTGAAGTTCGGCAAGGTGGACATCGTCATCGGCACGCATCGCATCTTGTCGAAGGACATTGAGTACTCCGATTTGGGGCTGCTGATTGTCGACGAAGAGCAACGGTTCGGCGTGCGGCACAAGGAACGGCTGAAGGACGTTCGGAAGAACATTGACGTGTTGACGATGTCGGCGACGCCGATTCCGCGCACGATGCACATGTCGATGCTGGGGCTGCGGGACCTGTCCGTGATTGAGACGCCGCCGAAGGACCGGCTGGCGGTGCAGACCACGGTGGCGCATTTCAACGAAGACATGGTGCGGGCGGCGATTGAGACCGAAGTGCTGCGCGGGGGGCAGGTGTACTTTGTGCACAACCGCGTGGAGACGATTTACAACCGGGCGATGTGGCTGCAGAACGCGATGCCGAATGTGCGCGTGGGCGTGGGGCACGGGCAGCTGCCGGAGGCCGAGTTGGAACGGGTGCTGCTGGGCTTCATGAAGCGCGAGTACGACGTGTTTGTTTGCACGACGATCGTGGAGAACGGCTTGGACATTCCGCTGGCGAACACGATCATTATCGAGAACGCCGAGCGGCACGGGCTATCGGAGTTGTACCAGTTGCGCGGGCGCGTGGGGCGTTCGAACCGGCGGGCATATGCGTATTTGCTGGTGCCGCCGAATGCCGATCTATCGGACGTGGCGCGGAAGCGGCTGGCGGCATTGCGGGAGTTCAGCGACCTGGGCGCGGGGTTCAAGATTGCGGCGTTGGACTTGGAGTTGCGCGGGTGCGGGAACCTGCTGGGCGGGGAGCAGCACGGGCACATTGAGAGCGTCGGGTTCGACACGTATTTGAAGCTGCTGGACGATATGGTGCGCGAGTTGAAGGGCGAGGACGTGCCGCCGGAGATTCATTCGACGATCACGCTGGGCGTGGATATTCGCATTCCGAATACCTATATCGGCGAGGAGCACCAACGGTTGCGCGCGTACAAGAAATTGGCCGGCGTGGAGAACGTGAGCGAGCAGCAGAGGGTCATCGACGAGTTGACCGATCGCTACGGGCCGGTGCCGGAGATGGTGCGGCATTTGGCGGAGTTCTCGCTGCTGCGGGCGATTGCGCAACGGTTGGGGATTGAGTCGATCGACCGGCGGCAGGGCTTCTTCAACATTAAAATTCACCCGGAGGCGCGGATCAGTCCGGAGAATCTGATGGCGCTGGTGGCGGGGACGCAGGGGTGCCAGTTCACGCCGGCGGGGGTGCTGCGATTGCCGGCCGACCCGTGGCCGGTGACGAAGCCAGAGGCCATGTTGCGGCACTTGCAGGAGTGCCTGCGGCGGCTGGAACCGGGGCCGATGACGCCCACCGGGATACAGCGTCTACCGGGCGGCACACCGGCAACACGCGTAACCCTTTGAACCTGCGTTTTGGCCAGGGGCTTGCAAAGGGTAATATAGGAGAAGATATGTCGCATCGCGTCCTTTTGCTCTGTGTAGCCGCCGGCACCCTGTTGACCGCCGCTGAACCCATCGTCATCGAACAGATTGTGGCGAAGGTGAATGGCGAGATCATCACTCGTTCGGAACTTCTGCGCTTGAAGAAGACCATGATGGACGAGCTGAAGCAGCGCGGCGCCAAACCGGCGGAGATTGAAGCGGCGGTGAAGGAACGCGAGAAGGATTTTCTGCGCGAGAAGATCGACTCGATGTTGCTGGTGCAGAAGGGCCGCGATCTGAGCATCAACCTGGATACGGACGTCTCCAAGTACATCGCGAATTTGCAGAAGCAGTCCGGGATTGTGGACGCCGATAAGTTCCAGGGCTACATCCGGGAAAACACCGGGATGAGCTACGAGGACTACCGGGCCGAGATCAAGAACAGCATGCTGACGCGGCGTGTGATCGGCCAGGAAGTGAGTTCGAAGATCGTCATTCCGAAAACGGAAGTTCGCAAATACTACGACGAGCACAAGAACGAATTCCAGCGCGAGGAACGCATCTTCCTGCGCGAGATTTTCCTTTCGATCGACGGCAAGTCGGACGCCGAAAAGGCGGCCGTGGAGAAGAAGGCGAAGGACCTGGTGGCGCGGGCGCGCAAGGGTGAGAAGTTCAACGATCTGGCGCGCGACAATTCCGACGCCGAGTCGGCGAAGAACGAAGGCGAACTGCCGCCGTCGAAGAAGGGCGAGTTGCGCAAAGAGTTGGAAGAGAAAGTTTGGGCGGCGAAGCGCAACGAGGTATTGGACCCGGTGCAGTTCCCCAACGGCTGGTTGATTTTGAAAGTGGAAGAGCAGCACCAGGCTGGGTTGGCGGCGTTTGAAGAAGTGGAAGGCGAAGTGATGAACAAGCTTTTCGAGCCGCGTATGCAGCCGGCGGTGCGGGAATACCTGACGAAACTGCGCAGCGAAGCGTTTTTGGAAATCCGCGACGGGTATACGGATTCGGCCGCGGCGGCGGGGAAATCGACGAAGTGGAGCGACCCGGCGCAGTTGAAGCCGGAGACGGTTACGCGCGCCGAAGTGGCCAGCCAGAAGCGCCGGAAGAAGCTGTTGTTCGTCCCGGTTCCCGGAACCTCGACCGGCAACATCTCCACTTCGAAGTCCTAGCCTGCTAACCTGAAATCCGATCCCATCGGATGAAAATATTCGCGAACGCACTCGAACCCAACCAGCAGGTCCAGACCACCTTCCTGGTTTTGAACAAAGATGTCCGTCAGAAAAAGACGGGCGAGCCCTATCTGTCGCTGGTCCTTGGCGACAAGACCGGCGACATTGACGCCAAAATGTGGGACGGGGTGGCCGACATTGTCGACACCTTCGAACGCAACGACTACGTCAAGGTTCGCGGCCAGGCCACGGTCTACCAGAACAAGCTGCAGTTGCGCGTAGACCGGCTGCAGCGCGCCGATGAGCGCGAGATTGAACCGGCGGACTACTTCCCTGCCTCCAAGCGCGATCGCGACGAGATGTATGCCGAGTTGATGGGCTACATCGAGACAATGCGGAATCCGCATTTGAAGGCGCTGCTGGAGGCGTTCTTTGCCGATCCGGAGATTGCGCGGCGGTATAAGACGGCCCCGGCGGCGAAGTCGATTCACCATGCCTGGATTGGCGGGTTGATCGAACACGTGTTGTCGTTGATGACGCTGGCGCGGTTCACGGCGCGGCACTATCCGGAGGTGGATGAAGATCTGCTGCTGACCGGCGTGGTGCTGCACGATATCGGCAAGATTTATGAGTTGACCTACGACCGCGGGTTTGGGTATTCCGACGAAGGGCAATTGATCGGCCATATCGTGATCGCGCTGCGGATGATCGATGAGAAGGCGCGGCAGATTCCCGGGTTCCCGCCGAAGATGAAGCTGCTGGTGGAGCACCTGGTGGCGAGCCATCACGGGGAGTTGGAGTACGGGTCGCCAAAGGTGCCGTGCTTCCTGGAGGCGATGCTGCTGCACCATCTGGACAATCTGGATTCGAAGATGGAGACGGTGCGCACGATTGTGGCGCGCGATGCGATGTTGGACGGGAACTTCACGGGGTATGCGCCTTCGCTGGAGCGCAGCTTGTTGAAGAAAGACCGGTTCCTGGCGGAGGAGCAAGTCGTGCCGCCGGCTCCGAAGGCGGCCCCGCCGAAGACGGGCAAGAGCGGGGTACCGACGACGGGGTCGTTGTTCGGCGATAAGCTGATCTCCGCCCTGGGCGACGAGAAGTAAAAGTATGGCCCGACGCGCAGGCTCATCTCCGCTTCCGCCGCCGCTGGAGATGGCCTGCCTGGGCGTGCTGTGGGTGCGAGGCGAAGGTACCGTGCGAGACGTGGCGGCGGCATTGGCACCGCGTCATTCGTTTGCTTACACAACCGTAATGACGCTACTGGAGCGGCTGGTACGGCGGGGGCAGTTGAGCCGGCGGAAACAGGGGCGGAGTTTTGTTTACACGCCGGCACAGGACCCGGAGGAGTTGCGGACTGTTGCGGTGGAAGAGTTTGTACGGAGTTACTTCGGCGGGTCGCGGGATGAGTTGCGTCGATGGCTGGATGGGACGCCTAGAAAAGAAACCTTAGAGCCGAGTGGGTCAAATGACCCTATCGACACGGCGCTCCTTTAAACCGGACCCGCGCATCTCCTTTTGTTTGTTACAGATCCGTTTTTTCATAGATTTAGCTTCCAAAAGCCGTAGATTAACTCCATTAAAATCAAGCAGATAGCGCTTGCAGTGCATACCCCCCCGTGCATAGAATAAAGGTGCACAGGTGTCTCTTACCCTATGAGAAAACTGAATCTACTTACTATCCTCACCGCGATGCTGGCCGTTACGGCCGCTGCGCAAACCATTACCGGTGCGTTCACTGGAACGCTCTCCGACCAATCCGGCGCCGTAGTTCCGAACGCCAAAGTGACGGCAACCAACACCGGCACGAACGTGACCTACTCCGCGACGAGCAATGACGCGGGCGTCTATAACTTGCTGTTCCTGCCTGTCGGCAACTACAGCATGACGGCGGAAGTGAAGGGCTTTAAGAAGTCCAACACCGGCCCGTTCGGCCTGCAGGTGAATCAGACGGCGCGCGTCGACTTCAAGTTGGAAGTCGGCGAAACCAGCCAGTCGGTCGAAGTGACGACGGCGGCGCCGGTGCTGCAGACCGAATCGACGCAGACCGGTGAATCGCTGCAAGCGAAACAGTTGACCGAATTGCCGCTCAAGGGCCGCAATTTTGTGTCGCTGACGCTGCTGGTTCCGGGTGCCGTGTCGCCGAATCCGGAAGGGATGAATAGCCGCTTCGGCGCGCGTCCCTACGTGAACGGCAACCGGGAACAGACCAACAACTTCATGCTCGACGGCGTGGACGTGAACGACTCGATCGACAACCGCGTGGGCTATTCGCCGAACGTGGACGCGCTCGAGGAAGTGAAGGTCCTGACCGGCAACGCAGCGGCCGACTACGGCAACTCTGGCGGCGCGACCGTCATGATGTCGATCAAGAGCGGCACGAACAAGTTCCACGGGAACGTGTTTGAGTTCCTGCAGAACGACAAGCTGAACGCCAATGGTTACTTCCGGAACCGGAATGCGAACACGGCGGTCCGCACTGGATTCAAGCGCAATATTTTCGGCGGCACCCTGGGTGGCCCGATCAAAAAGAACAAGATGTTTTTCTTCGTCGATTACGAAGGAACATTGCAGCGCGCGGACGGGCCGGCGTCGGCCAGTCTGGCCCCGCAGGCGTGGCGGAACGGCGATTTGAGCCAGTTCCCGAACGCGCAGATCACCGATCCGACAAACGGTCAGCCGTTCGCCGGTAAGCAGATTCCCGTCTCCCGGTTCAACCCGGTGGCTCGTTATCTGTTTGCCAACCCGTCGATCTATCCGCTGCCGACGCAGGCCGGTGCAGGCCCGCTTGGCATCACCGGAAACTACGCGAGCGGCACGGCATCGAAGCTGAACAATCATCAGGCGGACGCCAAGGTTGACTACCGTCCCTCCGACAAGGACGCCTTGATGGCGCGCTGGTCGGTTGGCCGTTACGAATCGATCGGCAGCCGCGCGGTGTTGCCCACGAGCATGACGAGCGGCCAGGAAGGCCCGACCTCTTCGTGGGTTGCCAACTGGAACCGTACCGTTTCGTCCTCGATCGTCAACGAAGCGCGCTTCTCTTTCTCGCGCATCCAGATCGACGACACCGCCATCGATTGGAGCGGACAGCTGGGCGCCGACGGCAACCAGAAGTTCGGCATCCCCGGTGGGCAGCCGATCCCTGGCCTTAGCGGCGTTGGATTGGGCGGCGGGCTGACCGGCATCGGGTCGGGCGCCAGCATCTCCAATACGATCGACAAGAAGTTCATCATCTATGACAACCTCACCTGGCAGAAGGGCAAGCACCTGATGAAGATGGGGACCCAGTTGATGAAGTACAACCAGGACCGTTACTACGCCGGCAACAACGGCGCGCTCGGCCTGTTCCGCTACACGGGTACCTATACGGGGTTGGATTTCGCCGACTTCCTGACGGACTCGCTGAACAGCAAGGGCCGCGGCGCTGTGGCCGATCCTTGGGGCCACCGTTTCTGGCGCACCGCGCTGTTCTTCCAGGATGACTACAAAGTCTCCCGGACGTTCACACTGAACATCGGCATGCGCTGGGAATACATGCAGCCCATCTACGAGAAGGACAACCGCCAGATTAACATTGACACCTTCGCAGGTACCTTGGTAAAGACCGGTGGCGAATATGGCAACGCGCTTTACAACGGCTACAAGAAGCAGTACATGCCGCGTATCGGCTTCGCCTGGACGCCGAATACGTTCAACAACAAGCTCGTCATTCGCGGTGGCTACGCCTACCAGAGTTTCATGGAAGGCACCGGCGCCAACCTGCGCCTGCCGCTGAACCCGCCCTTCTTCGTGGAGACGGACTTCAGCTATGACCCGCGCACGCCTGGTTCGATCCGCACCGGCTTCTCCGATGTGGTGACCGCGAACATCTCCTTCGACATGCCTCGCCCCGCCTCTGCCGGTGTTGTGCCGCAGCTCCAGGGCCGCGCCTGGGACTTGAACCTCCGTCCCCAGACCACGGGCCAGATCAACTTCACCGCCGAATATCAGTTCGACAACTCCACCTCCCTGCAGGCTGGCTATGTTGGACAGAAGGGCACCCACCTGGTCGCCCCGGTGGAAGCCAACCAGCCGCTGCCTGGCGTCGGTCCGTTCTCCACCTGGACGAACCTGAACCTGCGCCGTCCGCTGATCAACAAACTGCCGAACGTCGGCAACATCGCCCGCACCGAAGCGTCCGCCACCATGGACTACCATTCGTTGCAGATGGTGGGCCGCCGCAAGTTCGCCGCCGGGTTTGACTTCCTGGCGTCGTACACCTTCGGCAAGACCCTGACCGACAACCTGGGCTACTATGGCTCGGGCAACACGCAGGGCGAAGGCGCCTACTGGCAGAATGCGTATGACCGCAAGGCCAACCGTGGCCCGGCGTTCTTCGACATCCGCAGCAACTTCACCGTTGCCGGCTCCTGGTTCGTCCCGGTCGGCAAGGGCAAGCAGTTCGGTAGTGGCATGAGCAAGGTCGCCGACATGATCGTCGGCGGCTGGAACCTGAACTACTCCGTGGCTGCTCGCACCGGCGTGCCGATCACCGTTCGCGCCAATGACCTGACGGGTCAGGCTGTCCGCGGCAACGTCCGCGCCAACCGGTATCGCAGCCTCACCATCAACGAAAGCGCCCGCAACGTGGACAACTGGTTCGGTATTCCCACCGACACCGCTGCCCGCGGCGCATTCTTCTGCGCGGCTGGCGTCGACAACGGCACCTGCGCCTATGGCCAGCCCGGCCAGGGTTTCTTCGGCAACTCCGGCATCGGAACCGAACGCGGCCCCGGCTTCTTCAGCTCCGACATGTCGATCGGCAAGCGTTTCAATGTGAGCGAGTCGAACTACATCGACTTCCGCATGGAACTCTTCAATGCCTTCAACAACGTGAGCTGGGCGCCTCCGGGAGCCAACGTCGGTGCGCCGGCCGCCTTCGGCGTCGTCGGCGGCCAGGTTCAGGCTCCGCGTAACATCCAGTTCGGTCTGAAGTACTTCTTCTAGACTGCACGGAAACGTACAATAGAAAGGGCAGGCCAACCGGCCTGCCCTTTTCCTTTTGCCGCCCATGAAAAAGAAAATCCTGCTGACGATCCCCCTGCTCGCCATCGCCCTCCAGTTCGTCCCCGCGCCCGCGAAAACCAATCCCCCCGTAGATCCAACGCGCTCCTTCGACACCGTCATGAAACCGCCGCCTGAGGTTCGCGACATCCTCCGCCGCGCCTGTTACGACTGCCACTCCGACGAAACAAAGTGGCCCTGGTATGCCGATGTCGCGCCCGTCTCCTGGCCCGTCCGCAAACACGTCGTCGATGGGCGACGCCACCTGAATTTCTCCCAATGGCTGAAGGCGGGCGAAACGAAGTACACCGCCTGGAGCGACTTCGAGGAGATCGGCATCTCGGTCCTCGACAAGAGCATGCCGATTCCCGGCTACGACCTGATGCACCCGGAAGCGAAGCTGACGCAGGCCGAGCGGGAGTTGATCGCCAAGTGGGTGGACACGGCGATCGGCGCGCCGAACTGATTCACCGGCAGTGCATCACGTATTCGCTCACGCGGAACTGCGTCACGTTCCCGCCAGGCGTCACCGTCAACAGCGTTAACCCCTCGTTCTCAAACGTGCTCGTATCCAGCAGTAACACCGGGTAGGCAAACCCAGGCAGACCAAACATCTGCAGCGGCCGGTACAAGCCGGACACCTCCACCCCATAGCTAGGAGCCGCGCACCCATCGCAGTGGCCGCCCGTATCGATCCCGCGATGCACGGCGTGAGCGATAATCCCGCCATCGCCCCCGTGCAAGAGGATCGCCTCTTCCCGCAGCAACTTCGTCTTCGCGTCATACAGACGGTGCCGCGAATAGGAAAGGGATTCCCCGGAAACGCCATAGGCCGTATCCCGGCGCAAAGCCCCCCTCTCCGGCCAGCCCAGCAGCCGGTTCACCCGGGCCAGCGCCGCCCCATCCATGCCCACGATGACCAATCCACGCCGCACCTCCCCGCGCATCTTTCGCGTCAGGTAGAGCGCCCGCCGCGGCCGCGTCTCCCCTTGCACCCGGTAAACGCCCACCGAATCCGTTTCGCTCAACTCGCAGCCAATGCCGTACTCCGCCCGCCGGCCCCACGCGCGCCCGGAGAGACGGCCACTGCGCCGCCCCACAGCGCCCGTCCCCAACGGCCCCAGCACCACCAACTCCGCCGCCGCGCTCTCCCGCGCGATGAACCCATACTCCGGGGCGAACCAACCCATCCGCGGCAATTGGCCTGCCTGCTGCTCAAACACGGACTCGATATAGCCTTCCACGGACCGGTGCGGCGTCTGCCCCGAACAGCCCATCGCCGCGATCACGAGCAACCCGGTGAATCTCACACCGCAACACCGCGCAGCCGCAAATCCCCCAACAACTTCTCATATCCGAGGAACTGCTCCGCCTGGATCCCCATGGCCCGCGCGCCTTCCACATAGGCCAGGATGTCATCAGTGAAGAAGCACTCCTCCGGCCGCGCCTGCGCATTGGCCAGGGCCGAGGCGTAAATGGCCGGCTCCGGTTTCATCGCCTTCACTTCGTGGGAGAGGACCAGGTGATCGAACTCATGCAGGATCGGGTAGGCCTCGCTCACCATCTCAATGTGAATGGCGTTGGTGTTGGAGAGCACCAGCATCCGGTAGTTCTTCTTCAACTCGCGGACGAGTTCGATCGGAATCAGTGTATCGGGCAGAAAGATCGAACTCCAGATATCGCGAAACGCCTCGTAGCTCAGCGACGCACCGAGCAACCCATTGATCCGCTCCACAAAATCGCGCGGGTCGATACGCCCGCTCTCCAGTTCCGGCACCCACCCGGTTTCCCGGATCCGCTCCGGAATTTCGGCCGCCGGCACCCCAGTGTGGGGCGCCATGGCCGCGTAGCCGCGTCGAAAATCAAACGGGATAATCACGTTGCCCAGATCGAAAATGATCGTTTTCAGTTCACTCATGCCAGATTTCCATCCTACCAGCGCGAGGGGCGTTACCCATCGGCAGTTGCGCTGTGTAAAATAGCAGACAACTCAGTAGGGAAGGTGTCGTAATGGGTATTCGTTTTCTGCGTGGCGCAGCCATGCTTTTTCTTGCCGTGTCCGTGCCGTTGTTAGCGCAAGAGACACGTTCCATGTTGTTCGGCCGGGTCCTGGATCCGCAAGGCGCCGCCATTGTTGGCGCCAGCGTGACCATCCGCAATGCCGAGACAGGCGTCGCGTTGAACTACAAGACCAACCTCACCGGTTACTACGAGGGCAATCTCTTAATGCCCGGTAACTACGAAGTGACGGCGGAAGTGAAGGGCTTCAAACAGTTAGTCCGGAAAGGCGTAACGCTCCCGGTTTCGTCGCGCATTCAGATCGACATGCCGTTGGAAGTGGGCAGCATGACGGAGACGATTTCGGTGAAGGCCGAGGCGCCATTGCTTGAAACCAACGCAGTCAGCTCGGGCCGGGTTATCGATAACAAGTCACTGACTGATGGAACTGCCCGTCATGGGCAATAGCGCCATCCTGCTGGTGAAGCTCGCGCCCGGAATTCAGACCGGCGGCGTGAACAACTACCTGGCGCTGCACTCCAACGCCGGCGGCTCCGATTACAACGTCGGCGGGAATATCGGAGGCAACTCCTGGACCTTGGACGGTTCGCCGAATCAGGGGCCCGGCCGCCGCACCGCCTATCTGCCGTATACCGACGCCGTGGCCGAATTCAAAGTAGAAACAAACAACTTCGACGCGGGCCTTGGGCAGGCCTCCGGCGCGGCGATTTCGATGATCTCCAAGTCTGGTTCCAACGAGTTCCACGGCACCGCCACCTGGCAACACTGGCAGCAACGCTGGCAGGGCACGCCGTTCTTCGTCAAGCAGAACTACTATCGCCGCATCGCCGCCGCCGATGCCGCCGGCAACTCCGCGCTCGCCAATCAAATTCGCAATACCGACAAACAGGCAACCGGCCGGTCCAACAACTGGGGTGCATCCGGTGGCGGTCCCGTCGTCATCCCCAAAATCTACGACGGCCGCAACCGCCTCTTTTGGTTCTTCACCTACAACGCGTTCAAGGACGTGAAGACCGAAGACGCCTCCGCCTTCAACCGCACCGTGCCCACACTAAAGGCTCGCCAGGGCGACTTCAGCGACATGCTGTCGATCACCAATAACGGCCCGCGCTACGCCATCTACGACCCCACGACCGTCGTGCGCGACCCGGCCCGGCCCAACAACTTTATCCGTTCCCCGTTCCCCGGCAACATCATTCCCCGCAGCCGCTTCGCCAACCCCGCCTACGACGCCATCACGAAGCTCTACCCCACCCCCAATAACCCGATTGCGCCCAATGCGGATCCGGTGTTCAACTACCTCGCTTCCCAAACCCCTTACAACTGGGATTATAAAGCCTACTCCAATCGCATCGACTATCAAATCTCCAACAAATGGCGCATGTTCGGCCGCTGGTCGTTCAACGATTTCGGCCCGGAGGATCGCGGCGATTGGACCTACGAATCCGCGCGGGGACTGAACCTCAACGGGCTCGTTCGCAACAATAAAGGCGGCAACATCGACGTTGTTTATACGCAGAACGCCACCACGCTGTGGAACCTCAACGTCGCCATGAACCAGTTCCGCGAAGGCAACATCCAGCCCAAGGCGCGTGAGTTCAAGCCCAGCGATCTCGGCCTGCCGTCGTACCTGGACCAGAAGGCGGGAGATTTGACGCTGCTGCCGCAGATGGCAGTCGCCGGGTATGCGACCATCAGCCCGGGAGGCTACACCAACTGGACCCGATCCCGCCAACTGACCGCCAAGCTGGAAGCCACCTTCATCCGCGGCAACCACTCCATTCGGGCCGCCTTCGATATCCGCAACCAGTTCCGCACCGGTGGCGGCGGCGGCAATACCAGCGGCAACTTCTCGTTCAACCAGACTTACGTGCGTCGTAACGACGACGGCTTCACGCCGGCAAGCGACCTGGGCCTCGGCTGGGCTGCGTTCATCCTCGGCCTGCCCTCGGGAGCCAGCGTGGCCACGAACGACACCTACGCCACCCATACGCCCTATTACGCCACCTTCGTCCAGGACTCCTGGCGCGTCACCAATAAGCTGACGCTGAATCTCGGTCTCCGTCAGGAATACGAGCGCGGCGCCACCGAACGGTACAACCGCATGATGGGCAACTTCGATCCCAACGCCACCATCCCCCTCGCCGCCAGCGCGCAGGCCGCCTACGCGCGGAACCCAATCGCTGAGCTGCCAGTTAGCCAGTTCGTGGTCAAGGGAGGCAACACCTATACGGGCGTGGGCGGCAATCCCCGTCAGCTCTATAAGAACGAGCTGATGTGGCTGCCCCGCATTGGCGCGGCCTATCAGGTCAACTCGAAGACAGTCATCCGCGGCGGCTACGGCATCTTCTTCGACACGATCAACGTGCTGAACTTCGGCCCGGATCAGACGGGCTTCTCCCGCTCCACCAGCTCTGTCATCTCCAATGATTTCGGCCAGACCTGGAACTTCCCGGCCAACGCCAGCCCGGCCAATTTCAGAAGCCCGCTGATGGATCCATTCCCGGTGCGCGCCGATGGCACCCGTTTCGACGTACCCACCGGCAGCGGGCTGGGCGCCATGAACCGCGTCGGTCGCGGCTTTGGCTTCACGGCGTTTGATCAGCCGCACGCGCGTCAACAGCGCTGGCAGTTGGGCTTGCAACACCAAATCGGCTCGTCGATGGTGGTTTCCGCCTCCTACGCCGGCGCCTACTCGGACCGCATCTCCCTGGGCCGCAATATGAGCCCGCTCCCGGAACAGTATTGGGCCAACGGCACGGTGCGCAATGACGCCATCGCCAACAGCCTGAACGCCAACGTGCCGAACCCGTTCTTCCTCAACAATCTGAACCGCGCCGACTTCCCTGCCCTGGTTTGGGCCGACATGAGCGTGAACGGATTCTTCACCTCCCCCACCATTCGCCGCTCGCAGTTGCTGCGCCCCTTCGCGCACATGAACGGGCTGACGAACAACACGGAATACAGCGCCTACACGAAGTCGCACGAACTCCAAACTTCGTTCGAAAAACGCTTTGCGAAGGGTTGGAACCTGAACCTCGCCTACACCCGCATGAACCTCCGCGAAGCCGATTTCTAGTTCAATGAGTTCGACACCACGCGCACCGAACGGCAGTCCAACGATGGCCGTCCCCACCGCTTCACCGCGACCGGCGTTTTTGAATTGCCGTTCGGTAAGAGCAAGAAGTTCCTCTCCGGGGCCAACCGTCTGGCCGATCTCATCGTAGGCGGGTGGCAGATGGCGGCCACCTACGAGTACCAACCCGGCGCGCTGGTCGACTGGGGCAATCCCTTCTACTACGGCAGCGATGTGAACGACGTCGCCAAGGTGAACCGTAGCTGGGATACATGGTTCAATACCGCCAACTTCGAACGCACCGCCGCACGCGGGCCGAACTCCTTCCACCGTCGCGTCTTCCCCACCCGCATCGACGGCATTCGCAGCGACTCCACCAACCAGTGGAACGCAAACATCTCGAAGAACATCCCCGTCACCGAACGGGTAAAGATGCAACTGCGCATCAACGCGCTCAACCTGCAGAACCGCTCGCAGATGGCCGCGCCGGTTACCGATCCGTTCAACACCAACTTTGGCCGCATCACCAGCCAGACAGCGGCCACCAACCGCTGGATCGAAGCGCAGGCCCGTTTGACGTTCTAGGCCAGCGAGTGGAAGCAGGCCCGTTGGTCTGCTTCCACTCGCTGGCAATCTGCTTACTTCTTCGGCTTTTTGAACCGGCTTGCTTCTTCCGCTTCGATGTTATTGATCACAGAAAACGCACCGAATACGCCATTCGCCTGTAACTCCGCAATTGTCCGATCGGCCGCCGTCGGCAGCACGCCCTCCAGCGTCACGTTCCCGTTTTTCACGATAATGTGCACCGGGTGATTCCCTTGGGGCGGGTCATTGGTGATACCGGCCATCGCGCTCATTCTTGACATGAACAGCGGCGTTCCCCGGTTCGGATTGAAGCGAGAGAGCGTCGGATGGCCGTAAATCGCGATATAGGTGCGTAGCCGGATCTGATCGTCGTTGGGGGACAGCGGCAGCACATCGATCTGGTTGTCGACTTTCGCCACGCCCTCCAGCCGCTTGACGACGTTCTCCGCGCCGCTCTTTAACAGCGGCCGCGAGGCCTGCCCGCGGAGAATGACGGTATCCCCTTTGATGCTGAAACGAAGGTGGTCGAAGACGCCATATTCGGGCAGGGACAGAATCTCCCGCTGTATATTCCGCGCCAGGCGGATAACTGCCTGTTCGTCCACCGGCGGCGTTTGCGCCATGGCTACGGCACTCAGGGCCAGAGTAACAAGACTCACTTGGATTCGCATACCTGCTCCTGCCTGTTGAGATGCGTTAATTGCCATCCAGGTTGCGAAGAAGGTAACGCCCGGCCGATACATCGACGCCACGCACCAGTTCAAATCCCGCCAGCACCCGCACTGTTCCATCCGCCGCCGTCAGCGAGTACAACCGGTTCTCCTCCACCGTGAACCACTCCGGGAACTCGTTCAGCCGCACGTAGTTCCGCTGCCAGTTGTGCACGCGCCGGTGCCGGGCAAAGTCGAACTCAATCCGCGCCGCCCGGTTCACCGTAAACCGCAGTCCGCCCCCCTCCCGCACCGCGCCCAACTGCAACCCCGGCGACCACGGCGCCGCGCGCAGCCCTTGGGATTTCATCAGCGCCCACAGCAGCGCCGTGCGGTTGAAGTTCCCCTCCCCGTACCAATCCTCCACCTGCCCATCGGCGCGCTGCATCGACAACATCACCTCCATCTCCGAATCGATCCACGCCAGCGCCGCCGGCACCGGCTCCCGGTTCACCAGATAGATGGCGCTCTCAATCGCGTCGGCGTACCCGTCGAACGAACCCAACTTCGCGTCCTTCCGCGCGTTCTTCGTCGCGTTCCCCGATGGCTCCCAGCACCAGTTCCGGTACTTCGGCAGATTCGTCAAAATGCGTACCACCGCGTCACGGTACTTCGCCTCGCCGGTCACCTGATAGAACGTGTACATCGCGCCGTATAGGTAGCCCCAGTTATCGCTCAGCCGCTGGTCGACGGCTTGCAGCGTCTCCGTGTCGATGGTGTTGAATAACATGCCATCGCCGTTGGCGGAGGCCAATACACGGTCGAACATCCGCGCCAGCACCGGGCGCATCTTCGCCGCCCGCTCCGTGCCCAACTGGTGTTCCAGGGCGAACTGCGTCACCAGCCCCACCACCATCTCGTTGCCGTGGTCGCGCAGCTTCAGCTTCCGGTCGCCCGTGTGGTTGGCGAAGTCCCACACCATGCTGGGCAACCCGAAGTTGCCCGGCAGAACTTCCTCTATGTACGCATCAGCAATCCGGCGTCCCCACGCCAGGTATCGCGCGTCTCCGGTCAACAGATACAGCCGCGGCAACACCTGCAGGTAGTCCCCGTTCAATTCACTATCGGCGGCAGGCAGTTTGCCGAAGCGCGAGCCCACACTTCCCCGCTCCATCGCCGCTGCCACCATGTCGGCCATCCGGTCCGTCCACGGCGTGCGGCCCAGGTATTCGGTCACGGTGATCAGCCCGTCTTTCGCGTATTCGCCGGCGCCGAACAGGCTCGGCGGGCCCAGCGTGCCGCTTTGCAGTTCCAGATTCCCCGGCACGCCATCGGTGGCCGACGTGTAGCGAATCTCGTTGCGCAGCATCTCGCGCATCCGTCCGGCGTAGAGGGCCGGATCGGTTAACCGCGCCGTCAGAATCAGGTACGGATACAGGTCGGCGCCCGAGTTGTGCGGCGTGTAGACGGGCTTGGCATCCAATGGCCGGTCCGGCAGCAGCAACGTCTTCGGATCGGCATGACGCAGCCACGCTTTCATCAGTCGCTGCGATGCCGCCAGCGCCCGCTCGTGCTGCGCGCCATATGTTTCCGGCTGCCCCGGCAGCGCCAATCCGGCCAACACCACCAACCCGAAAATGCGCACAGAAAAGCCCTCCAGCCATACGGTACACCCGCGGGCCGGAGGGCTCAATCCCTACCCGAAACTAGAAGTTGACGATAGAGGCGAACGAACCCGCTTCGAGGCTCGCCCCGCCGACCAGCGCGCCATCAATCTCCGGCTGCGCCATCAGGTTCTTCACGTTGTCCGGCTTCACGCTGCCGCCGTACAGGATGCGCACCGCGGCGCCAGCATCGGCCCCGAACTTCGCCGTCACCAGCGAGCGAATGGCGCGGTGGGCGTCGGCAGCCATGTCGGGCGTCGCCGTCTTGCCGGTACCGATGGCCCACACGGGCTCATAAGCAATCACGATCTTGGCGAACGATTCAGCATCCAGGCCAGCAATGCCGCCGTTGAACTGTTCGGCCAGCACAGCTTCCGTCTGGTTGGCTTCACGCTCTTCCAGGCGTTCGCCCACGCAGACGATCGGGCGCAGCCCAGCCGCCAGCGCGGCCTTGGTGCGCTCCAGCACCGTAGCGTCCGTTTCGCCAAAATACTGGCGCCGTTCGCTGTGGCCGATGATGACCCATTCGGCTCCCGTGGCTTTGATCATGGGCCCGGAAATCTCGCCCGTGAAGGCGCCTTCGTTCTTCCAGTACAGGTTCTGCGCACCCACGCCGACGCGCGTGCCGCGCGTGGCTTCCACCGCCGTGGGGATGTTCACGAACGGCGGGCAGATCGCCACTTCGCAGTGCTTCGATTCGGCCACGAGGGGCAGGAATCCATCAAAGAATGCTTTGGTTTCTGCCGGCGTCTTGTACATTTTCCAATTGCCGGCCATTAGCGGGGTTCTCATAATTCGTGTAAGAAACTCGTTCCTTTCGTAATCACGGCGCCGAAGTTCTCGGCTACCGTCTGTCCGATGTCGCTCAACGTGGCGCGCGTGCCCAGGTTCACGCCACCGCGCGCCTCCGGGGAATAGCAAACCAGCGGCGTATATTCGCGGCTGTGGTCGGTGGAGGGCGTCGTCGGGTCGCACCCGTGGTCGGCGCAGAAGATCGCCAGATCCCCCGGCCCCATCGCGCTCATTAACGACGGCACCCAGGCATCGGCTTCTTCCAACGCCCGCGCGTACCCTTCCACGTCATTGCGGTGGCCGAAGAGCATGTCGAAGTCCACGAGGTTCACAAAAATCAGCCCCTCCTTGGTGTGCTCCATCGCCTCCAGCGTCACGCGCATGCCCTCGGCGTTGGTCTTCGTCTTGTCGTAGACGCTGACGCCGCGGCCCAGAAACACGTCGAAAATCTTGCCCACCGAATGCACCGGAACCTTGCGCTCAAACAACTGATCGAGCAGCATCCCCTGCGGCGGCGGCACGGCATAATCGTGCCGGTTGGAGGTCCGCGCAAACGCGCCCGGTTCTCCGGCGAACGGCCGCGCAATCACCCGGCCCACTTCGTACGGCCCGCGCAACAGCGCCCGCGCCGTCTCGCAAATTTTGTACTGCTCCCACAGCGGAATCACGTCTTCGTGCGCCGCAATTTGGAACACACTATCGGCGGAGGTATAGACGATGGGCGAACCCGTCCGCATATGCTCTTCGCCCAATTCCTTAATGATTTCGGTACCGGAGGCGGCCTTGTTCCCAATCGTCGCCCGCCCGATGCGGTCTTCAAACTCCTGCAGCAGTTCCCGCGGAAATCCGTTCGGAAACACCGGGAACGGTTTCTCCAAGTGGATGCCCACCATCTCCCAATGGCCCGTCGTCGTGTCCTTACCGGGTGACGCCAACGCGCATTTCCCGAACGAACCCAGCGGCAATTCGGCCGCCGGCAGCCCAGTCAAAGGCTTGATATTCGCCAGTCCCAAACGCGAAAAGTTCGGCAGATGCAACGGCCGTTGCCGGGCAATATTGCCCAGCGTGTCGGATCCCACATCGCCATACGCCGCCGCGTCCGGCATCTCGCCAATGCCCACGCTATCGAGCACGATCCAAATCACGCGCTGAAATCGGTTGCCCATCCTACTCCGCCAAAATCCGCTGCACTCGTTCGGTCAGCATATCCACAAACTTCTCCGGCAGAAATCCGTTCATACGGCTGGCGATCTCGCCCCGCTTGTTCAGGATCACCGTGGTCGGAATCGACGACACATTCAACAACCGCGACAACCCATCTTCAAAGTACACCTTCTTCGACCAGCTGTTGGCCTCCAAAAACGGCGCCACCAAACTCTTGTCCTCATCCGTGTTCAAGTAAACGAACTCCACGTCCGTCCGGCCCTTGAACTTTTCCTTCGCCTTCTCGTACAGCGGGTGCTGCGTGCGGCACGGCCCGCACCAAGTGGCCCAGAAATCCAGCACAACCACCTTGCCCTGCAGCGACGAAAGCGGCAGTTTCTCCCCACTCACGCCCGTGATCACGAACTCTCCCGGCTTGCCCTTCAGCGCGTTGGCATCGTACTGACGCAACCGCGTGATCTTGTCTTCATTCCACTTGTTGAACCGGTCGTGCGCGGCCAGCAAACGGTCGCCGGCGCCCTTCGCGTCCGGATGGCCCTTCTTCCAGGCCTCCCGCATCGCCTCCAGGTCGTCCGGCCGTTTCGCGTCGCCCGATACAAACGCATCGGCCCAGGCGTCCACCGCCGCGTCCCACTTGCCCAACATGCCCCGCGCCTGCGCCAGCACGCGCGCCGTCTCGTCGAACGGATACGACGCGAACGACTTCTCCGCCAGCCCTTCGGCCTCCGCCGCCTTACCCAGAATCAACTGCGCCCGCGCCTGGGCCTGCAGCGCCCGGCTCAACCCCTGGTCCAGGTCCATCCGCGTCTGCCACCGGATCTTCTCCGTCGCGTCCTTCGGCTCCAGGCTGCGCAACACCGTCTCCCACTTCTTCCCCTTCACCAGCGCCTTCTCCGCGGAAGCCTTGTCGCCCGCCCGCACCAGCGCCCGCGTCACCGCTTCCAGGGTCAGAATGTCTTCGCTCTCCCGTGCCAACACCGCCTCGCCCCACTTCACGACCCGCCCGTCGTCGTTGATCTCCTTGGCCGCCTTCACCAGCGCCCGCTCCAGTTCCCAACGCGACTTCGTCTCCGGGTATTTCTTCAGGTGATTTTCCAGCGCAAAGATGAACTCGTGGCTGGAATTCCCGGCCTCGGCCAGCGAGTTGCTCAGGTCCTGTTGCTCCTGCGGCGGCAGTTGCGATTGCCCCAACAACACCGCTCCGGCCATCGCCAAAATAAGAAAAACTCTCATTGCTTCGATCCTTCAACCGGTGGCGGATTGCGGAAAATATCGGCCAGCCGCGCCGCCCGCTCCCGGGCCATATTCAGATAACTCTCGTTCTTTGTCACCCGGTCCAGCCACTTCAAATACTGGTCCACGGCCACCAGGCGCTTCTTTTCGTACGCCGCCTGAATCTGCAGGATCACGCGGTTCACGCCCAGCTTGTCGAACCGCGCCGAACGCTCCAAATCCATCAGGTAGCGCTCGGACTCACTGATCTTTTCAAACCAATCGGTCAGTTGTTGCGCGTCCACGTCGGAGGAGTAGTTGAACGTCTGCTCCTGCGTCTTGCCGCCGCTCTCCCAGCGAAGCGTCTTGTCGCCCATCTTCGCCACGGCCAGCCCGCTCTCCAGCGTCCGCGAAAAGTAGCCCAACTTCTCCGCCAGCCCGAACATCGCTGCCGTCTCATGCTCGTTCAACTTGAACAGCATCGGCTGCGCGTCATCCGGCGCCTCCGTGTAGACGCCCTGCCCGCTCTTCTCAATCACGATCTTTACCCACCGCGGTGTACTGCCCGGAAACGACTTCTGAAAGCTCAGCTTGCCGTCCTGGGCGAACGCGGCCACGCTCAAAAGGAAAAGGAGAACTCTCATCGCGCCGCCTTGACACGTTCGGCATACCCCGCCCGCGTCGCATGGCAAATCGCCACCGCCAGCGCGTCGGAGGCATCCTGGGACTTGATCACCGCCGGCAACCGCAGGATCGTCTGCACCATCAGCTGCACCTGTTCCTTCTCGGCCCGCCCGTAGCCCACCACGCTGGTCTTCACTTCCATCGGCGAATACTCGCCAACCGGCAACTGCGCCTCGGCGATCATCAACATCGCCACCCCGCGCACATGCGCCAGCTTGATCGCCGTCTGCGTATTGACGGCGTGAAACACGCCTTCAATCGCCGCCATCTCCGGCTGGTGCAGGTTGATCGCCGCCCGCAGCCCGGTCGCAATCGCCAAAAGCCGCTCAGAGAGCGGCTTCTTCGGCGAGGTAACAATGGTATCGGCTGCGATCAGGCGGTGGCTTCGGCCGTCACTTTCGATGACTCCGAATCCTGTCCGCTCCGATCCGCAATCGATGCCCAGAATGCGCATACCAGTTGGACGTTAGCCGTCTACGTCAGCGTCGTCGCTGATTTCAAAATTCCCGTAAACATTTTGCACGTCGTCGTAGTCGTCGATGGCTTCAAACAGCTTCATCATCGCCGTGGCGTCTTTGCCTTCCAGATTCACAGTGTTCTTCGGCACCAGAGCCGTCTGCTCAGATTCCGACACCGTGTACTTCGCCGCCGCCAGTGCATCCAAAACCGCTTGGTGCGCCGAAGGATCCGAAAGAACCTGCCAGCTGTCGCCGTTGTCGCGGATGTCGTCCGCTCCGGCTTCCAGCGCCACGTCCATCAACTTGTCTTCGGTAACGCCTTCGCCGTCGACGATGATGTTCGACTTCATCTCGAACATCCAGCCCACCGCGCCCGGCTCAGCCATGTTGCCGCCGTTCTTGGTGAACAGGTGGCGGATATCGCTCACCGAGCGATTCTTGTTGTCGGTGGCGACCTTCACCATCACCGCCGCCCCGCCCGGCCCGTAGCCTTCGTAGACGTATTCTTCAATGGTCAAGCCTTCCAGTTCACCGGTACCGCGCTTGATGGCGCGCGTAATGTTGTCCTGGGGCATCGACATCGCTTTGGCGGCCGTGATGGCCGTCCGCAAGCGTGCGTTGGAGCCCGGATCCCCGCCACCGCGTGCGGCGATCACGATTTCCTTAATCAGACGCGTGAAGATCTTCCCGCGTTTGGCGTCCAGTGCCGCCTTCTTGTGTTTAATTGTGTGCCATTTTGAGTGACCTGACATGGTTCAGCCTCAGTTGTCCTACTCTACCGTGACGAAATCTCGCTAAGATTATGATAACACGAAACTTGTTCGCCTTCGGCGCTGCTCGCAATTTTTGACGACATCTGATTATACCTTCTCACGGTTTCGCGTTGCCCATTGCTGGGCCAGGTTCGTCAGATCCTGTTTTTGGTCGGGGGTTAGGTGCGCCCAGTAACGCTCCAGCATTACCATGTCAGGCGCTTTGCCGGATAGAATCGCCGGCACGTCGCCATACTTTCGCTCCAACTCATCAGCAGCTGCGTACTGCATTAGGTCAGTTTCATTGAGCTGGAGCGACGCACAGATCAGCTTCAGTAGGGGCGTTGCTGGGTTGTTCATACCTCGCACCACTCGCCGGATGTGCTCGTATGTCACGCCGGTGGCCAGTGCCAAGTCACGAATCGAAACTTCTTTCACCTTCATAGCTTCGGTCAGAATCTCAGCCAATCGTGTTTGATGTTGCTCAGGCATGAGAAAGAATCATGGCACTACGGTTGCTTGCAAGTCAAAACACTCAAGTGCACGAGAACGCACTTTGGTGATTTTAAACATACAGAATAGAAAACACTGTCGATGAAGCCATTGATCGATAGCTTCTCTGGATTCTATTTTTTGCGGGAGATCCCCCAACTTTGCAGGACTGGCAGTAGCGGCTTGTCGGTTCCAGCGGCGTCTTTCTTTTAGTTTGGGATTGCGCTGCTCGGATTGCGACCTCAGGATCTCTGCTCGGGGATCTCGGCTGCACTACAATTGCATGAAGGCGCCTTTTTCAAGTCAGCAATCGGAAAGTCTCCGGTTTTGCCGGAGGATATCTACCGACAGGTTGTTCGGCTGCCCAAAAGCCGAACATTTGAACGAGCTTGCGGCGCTCGATATATAAGTCGGCCTATCGTTAGCGAGAAGAAGGCCTTCCGACTATTTTTGG
>JBIKOG010000149.1:0-19153 GCA_044358225.1 Bryobacteraceae bacterium
ATTGCCGTAAACCATCCTCCGGGGCGACGCCTAATATCCTGCACATCTTAATCATAGTCTGCTCGGAGGGTCTGTTTGTGTCCTTGATGTAATGGTAGACTGCCGCTCTGGTCACTCCGACTTGGTTAGCAAACCTTTCAACGGAAAGCCCCCGCTTATCTAGTAACGGTATTAGCCACTCTCGGATATTATTGAAATCTCTCTCGGAGTCAAATGTAGCGCTCATGAAGCCGCGTCCCACATAGCGGTCAACCCAATCAAGATCATCGGATCTTCTCCAATTCGACTGTTCATTCGCGGTTCTTCTCGCTAAACCAATACAATCGCGACACTTGAAGGCCACAGCAGCGAGTTGCGCGGCGGAGACGAAAAAAACAGGGAAATCCAGGTTTGCGATCACTCAAACGGCAAGCCAAAGAATTGGGTCGAGTGCAATGTCGTCCACTCAATTGGTCTGAGTTGTCCTAACCTAATAGGGTAACATCCCCAATGGCACAACCGCCGGAAGAAACGCAATCACGGGATTTGGGCCTCAGCGGCCGCATCGCCCAATCCAACCAGAAGCGAATCATGCGCCCCGATGGCACGCTCAACGTCGTGCGCCTCGGCCACGGATTCTGGCAGTCGCTCAACGTCTACCAGCACATGATCACGGTGACCTGGCCGCGCTTCTTCCTCTACGTCCTGGCTTTTTACATCGCCGCCAACGCCGCCTTCGCCTGTCTCTACATCGCCGCCGGCCCCGGCGCCATCCAGGGCGGCGAACCCAATGCCCCGTGGCACAACGCCATCTTCTTCTCCGTCCAAACCATCGCCACCATCGGCTACGGACAGATGACCCCCAAGGGCACCGCCGCCAACGCCCTGGTCGCGTTTGAGGCCCTCAGCGGCCTCATGGGCTTTGCGCTCATCACCGGCATCCTCTTCGCCCGCTTCTCCCGCCCGTCAGCCCACATTCTGCGCAGCAAAGTCGCCCTCGTTTCTCCCTACCAGGGCACCCGCACCGGCCTCATGTTCCGCATCGCCAACGGCCGCGAAAGCCAGCTCATCGACGTCAAAGCCACAGTGACCTACAGCTGGATGGACCACCCAGCCGAGGGCCGCCCCATCCGCCGTTTCCGGCAACTCCCGCTCGAACGGGACAGCGTCGTGCTGCTCCCCACCCAATGGGTCATCGTTCACCCCATTGACGAGAACAGCCCCTTCTACAACCGCACCCAGCAACAAATTCTCGACGCCGACCCGGAGGTCTTCGTCTCCCTCTCCGCCACCGAAGAGACCTTCTCCCAAACCGTCCACACCCGCTTTTCCTATGCCGACAGCGACATCGTCTGCGGCGGCAAATTCACCGACCTCTTCGGCACCACCGCCGATGGCGTCCTCTCCATCGACCTCGCCAAGATCAGCGACTTCGACCGAGTGCCCCTGCCAACTGTTCCAGATTCCGCGCAAACGTCGTAGTCCGGATCACCTTCCCCCGCGGCGGCTGCGCCCCGTTAAACAAGTCGATCTTATCGTTCTCCTTCACCGGCACCGCACGGCCATTGATGGTCAGCACCATATCCCGCGCCGCGAACACGCTGACGACTTTATCCGCTTTCCCAATCACCCCTTCCTCCACCCACGCCCCACGCGGGTCCAAACTGGCAATCAACCCTTCCACCTTCCCGCCACGCGGCCGCTGCGAATCCGACCACGGCGACAGCCCATGCAACCGCCCCACTCGCTTCACCCGCGTCAGCCGCGAAGCCTCGTAGGCCGCCCGCAACGCCGGCAACTTCTCCGATCCAACCACCACCGCATAATGCGTAATCACACTCGCATCGTCGTAGCTCAACTCATACCCATCAATCCGCGCCGAGCCCAACCCCTTCGCCGTGATCTGCGTCCCCTTGGTGACATACAACGGCCGGTTCGTCTTCAATTCATAGAACCGAGCCAGCTTCCCCTTCCCCGGAATCACCGACCGTTCCAACCACGCAATCGCCCGCCCCGCCGCGTCCAGGTACTTCCCCTCCCCTGTCTCGCCATGCAGCAATAACAGCACCCGAATCAGCCCCTGCGTCTCGCCACCTGTCACCGATGGCGGTTCAAACTGTCGCGCCCACGCCGGATGCATATCGGCGTCATACTGCTGTGCCCAGCCCGGCTGCGGCTCCGGCATCTGCGCCAACAGAATGAAGCCGCCCCCGCGCTCCGCCGCCGCCCGGTACCGCGAGTCGCTGTAGATCTGCGCCGCCTCCAGGAACATATCAATCATGTCCGCAATCGAGTTGTCGTTGAACGTGTAGTGCCCCTCGTAGGCCTTCTTCGTCCAAGTCCGTGACCAACTCTCCGGATAGCTCGCCTGCCGCACCGGGAACTTCGCAGCCACCGGAGGCGCCGTGAACCGTTGCGGCCACGCCCCGTTGGGATACTGAGCCGCCATCAGCTTGTCCAACGCAAACACCACCGCCTCGTGAATCGCCGCGTTCTTAAATTCCAGCTCCCGGTCTACACGCATCAATAGCCGCACCATCGCCTGCGTGACGTTATCGTCCAGCGTCGTCGGAGGGCCCTTTACGCCGCAATCCCCCTCCGCCCGATATGGCAACTTCGCCCGCTTGGCCGGATCAAACTCGATCACATAATCCCAGCCGCCACTGCACAACTGCCCCGCCACCCCAGCCCGCGCCGCCTTCGCAGCCGCGCCTAAAAACACCCGATCCCCGCTCGCCCACCACGCTTCCAAAAACGCCAACCCCGCCGCCGGCGTTCCCTCCCGCTGCGTCTCCACCTGCGTCGGCCCCTCGCCGTGTTCGCTCCGTCCGTAGCTCAGATCATCGGTGTAGACAAAGTGATACCCGCCCCGCAACGACACGCGGTCCACATAAAAACCCGTCGCATTCTTCATTGCCGCCAATATTTCGTCCCGGGTCTGCCCCACGAGGACAAGCGATGCGACAGCCAACAGCAAGGCCCGGATTCCCATCTCAGCATCATAGTATGGGCCCATTCGCGAGTCTGCTAAACTCACCGTCGGGATGCTGCTCCTCTGGCTAGGGCTGATGCTTGTTTCCGGTACCGCCGCCACTGTTTCACCGGCGGTCCTGGCGGAAATCTCCGCTCGCGGCCACGCCCCTGTCCTCGTCGAAATAGCACAGAAGGATGGAACGGACGTTCTGAACGATTTCCGCGCCGAGCGGAAGGGAACCTGCAACATCCTCCAGTCCTGGGCCCTCATCCGCGTCATGCATATCGATGCCACCGCCGATTGCCTGGAGGGGCTCCGTAAGTCCGCTTCCGTAAACGCGGTCGATTTAGTCGGCGCCGGCTTCCTGGTCGCCGCCGATTCTCTCGCCATTCCTCGTTACCAGCGTGCCGCCATACTCGGTGGCGGCTTGGCGGATGAACCCGCAGAACTCCGCGAAGTGTTCCGCCAGGAAGCCTGCTTCTGCATCAACGGACGGGCCGGCTGCTGTCCTGGCGGTGTTACCCAGCAGGTGGGCGAATTGGCGGCCGCCGGCGGTCTCGCGGGACGAACCACGGAGAACCTTGCTTTTGGCCTTGCTCGTCCAGGGCACTCCAACATCATCGACGGCGCCAATCTATCCCTCCTGGCCCTCCGCATCGCCGCCCCCCAAGCGGAAAGCGTTTCCATGGCTTCGGTGCTCGATGCGCTCCATTGGCTCGTCGTTGGCAAACACGAAATCGGGATGGTGGTCCTTAGCTTCGAATCCGACGAAGTCTATTGTGGTCCGTGCGAAGGCCGTTCGGTGGCGAATCGGTCGATGGCCGCTTACATCAAACTGCTTCGCGCTCGCGGCATCCGCATCCTCGCGCCAGACCTCGGCTTTCAAATTCGCGGCGCACCGTCCTGCCTGCCCGGCGTCGAAAGATTCACTGCTTCGGTCGATTTGCCTGGCGTATCCACCGAACTGCGATCCCTGGGCACCATCGTCGGCGGGGTCGCCTCCGTATCGACCTTTGAATCGAAAGCAGTGCTACCAAAACTCTCGGCGTCGATCCCCGGCAAAGTGTTTCAGATCCACTTCGAAAGTCCACGAGCCATCGCCGGTAAGAAAGACCGTTCCATTCCCTCCGTGTATTCCTTCCATGGCTTCCGGAACGAATCCCTATTTCAATTGGTGCGTGGAACGGTGTACGATATAGGCCTAGATATTCCTAGCCCTGTATTCCTAAAGAGCGGTCAGGTTAGTTCCTGCTCCCTGTACGAGTTGACAACCGATCGGGCTAATGCCGGTCACTGAGCGCTTTTCAGGACGATCGTTAAACTGAGTTTCACGTCTTCTCGGAGGTTCTATGAAAACGTATATTCGAACCGCAGCGCTTTTTGCAACGGTATCAATCGCCGTTGTTCCGCTAGCAGCTCAAACCGAGGCGCCGCCCCCGGTGCCACCCATCCTGCAAGGTCTTCCCCAACAGATCATTGACAGTAAGCCTATGCAGCGCTTCCTCTATAACTACCGGATGCGCGCCAACACCGACGGTTCCTTCCCGGATGCCCCCGGCGCCCGCCTGCTGCCGTCAATCCAACAAATCGATGCCAACATCCAGGCCTTCCCCTACGTTTTGAACTCCCGTTGGACATCCGTCGGCCCCCAGCCGATTACCAACGGGCAAGTCGGCAATACCTTCACCACCCGGCCCATGAGTGGTCGCGTCGCATCGATCGCTGTCCACCCGACGAACAACAACCGCTGGTTGATCGGCACCGCCAGTGGCGGACTTTGGGAGACCAAGGATGGCGGCGTGAACTTTGTCGCCCTTACCGACGCCGCGCCCTCGCTGTCCATCGGTGCGGTCGCCTACGCTCCCAGCAGCCCGAACACCATCTATGCAGGCACCGGCGAAGCCACTTTCTCTAGTTCGTCCTTCGGCGGAGAGGGCATCCTGAAGTCGATCGATGGCGGTGTCAACTGGCAGCAACTCGCCACCGCGACATTCGTCAAGGGCACGGCCTTCGCTGAGATTCGCGTCGACCCAGGCAATGCAAACACGCTGGTCGCCGCCACTTCCCTCGGCCTCTTCGGGCGCTCCGGGGCTAACGTTACCTCTCCTGTTACTGGGGCTCGCGGGTTGTGGCGCTCTACCAACGGTGGCGTCACCTGGACCCAGACCCTCACTTCCGACGGAATCTCCATCGCCCCGCATCCGTCCAACTTTCAGCAGCAGTACGCTGGACTCGGTTTCGGCACCAACGTTACCACTGCGGTGCAGCGGTCCACGGACGGCGGCCAGACTTGGGCCACCGTTCCCGGCCCTTGGACCAGCCTCACCGGAAGCACGGACCGGACGGAAGTCGTCGTCTCCCCGTCCAACCCGAATCGTGTCTATGCCGCCGTCAGCAATGCCGCCACAGCCGGTATGTTCGGCCTCTGGACGACAGCCGATGCCTGGAGCCCAACCCCAACATGGACGCAAATCAATCTTGCTCCGACCGACAATGGAACCGGTACCCTTGGGCCCTGCGCCTTCGACAAAGCCTTCAGCAGCGTTTCCTCGCAGTGCTGGTACAACATGAAGTTAACCGTGAAACCAACCGACGAAAACATCCTGTTCTTCGGCGGCATCCCGCTTTGGCGCTACACGCTCAACACCGATGTCTGGGTGGAAGTCAGCCAGACCGCACTGCCCGCCAACCGCAATGATGGGATTCACGTCGATCAACACGCCTCGGCGTGGGCCGGCACCCGCCTTATCATTGGCAACGATGGCGGTGTCTGGAGTACCACCACCGACGGAACTGGTCCCTGGAGCGTCCACAACAACACGCTCGGCACGATCCAATTCTATGAGGGTTCCGCCACGCCCGACGGCGCTCGCCTCATCGGCGGAACCCAGGACAATGGATCGCAGTTGCGCACCGCTTCCAATGCCTGGCCGCTCATCTTCGGCGGTGACGGCGCCGGCAACATCAGCAGTTCGGCTACCAACATTGGTGTCTCCAGCCAGAATCAAGGCGTGGCCAGGTCCCTGAACGGAGGGGCCACCTTCACTTCTGTCAGAGGCAACTACGGTGGAGTCGCACCGTTTATTGGAAAAATGCGCGAGTGCGCGGCCTCGCCCGGCACCGTAATGCTGAATGGCAGTCGCGTGAATCGCACCACCAATTTCTACGGTGGCGCCTCTGGATCACTATGGTCCAACGGCGGCTTCATCTTCTCGGACGCCAGGGCGGGAGTAGGCCTTGCCTTCGGCAATGTCTGCAACACCATGGGTGCTACCAACGCGATCGGCGAGATTCGCATCAGCACCACCGGCGGTCTCACCCAGGCCGATTTCGTCGAACGCGACCCCGGCAACCAGGTCCCCAACCGTCCGGTTTCCACCATCGCCTTCGATCCGAACAACAACACCAAGGTCTGCGTCGGGCTCTCCGGCTTTACCGGCGGCGCCCCTGGCAACATCTACTGTACCGCTGACTTCACCGCCGCCGTGCCTGCCTGGACCAACGTCAGCGTTCCCGTCGATGTCTCCATCAACTCCGTGATCTTTGACCCGGCAGTCGCCAACCGCATCTATGCCGGTAGCGATTTCGGTGTTTGGGTTTCATCGGACGCCGGCGCCACCTGGGCCCATTGGGGTCCCCAGGTCGGCATGCCGAACGTCGCCGTTCACGATGTCGTCGCCCGCGGTGGAAGGCTTTTCGCTTTTACCCACGGTCGCGGCGCCTTCGTTCTTTCCAACTTTGACATCAACAGCGACACGCTGGTGAATTGTGCCGACGTCTCTATTGTTAGAACGGCCATGGGCAAAAAGGTCGGCGATGTCGGCTTCAATGTCCTGGCTGACTTGAATAGCGACAACATCATCAACATCAGAGATCTGGCCATGGTTTCGCGGCAGTTGCCGGGCGGGACTTCTTGCCCTTAATTTCGGAGGAAAAAGCAAATGATAAAAAAACTAATCTGCACAACGCTACTGCTTGCGGGGACGGCGCTCACCACTCTGGCCGGGCCCGTACTCAGCATCACCCCTTCGGTCAACAACGTTCAGGTGGGCGATACATTTTCACTCTTTTTGAACGTCACTTCCGCCACTGATCTCTACGCCTGGCAGGTGGACATCGATTTCGGCCCTGCTGGATTGATGAATGCCGGCGTCATCACCGAAGGTGGTTTCCTCGGTGCCGGTACGTCGTTCTTTGCAGGGACTACGAACAATGGGGCGGCCACAATCCTGGCCTTGGCAAACACCCTCAATGGCTCCGTTCCCGGCATCAATGGAAGTGGCGTCTTGGCGGAGATTTCGTTTTCGGCGCTCGGTATCGGCGCGGCGACCGTCTCGCTCAGCAACATCCAACTGCTCGATTCGAATTTGGATTCAATTTTCCCGGATCCAGCGGTTGATGGAACGGTGAACATCACCGCGTCCGGCGGAAACATTCCGGAACCATCCACCTTCATCCTTCTCAGCATTGGTTTGGCCGCCGGCGCTTTCCTTCGCCGGCGCGCCTGACGGCAGAGTCTCAAGAAACCACAACCGAAAGAGGGCGGAGCCGCGAGGCTCCGCACTCTTTCGGTTTAGACCACTGTGAGTTCCAACGCCGCCAGTTCCGTCCGCCTTCTTCGCAAATAGATCGCGGCCACGCCGCTCGCAGCTGCCAGCGCCGCCAGCACCCCAGCCAGCATCCATGGGTTCTCCGCGATCAGCCGTCGCGTCGAATCCGCCAGGTCCCGAATCTTCACCAGGCTCACCTTCATCCCCCGGTATGGGTCCCGCGCCGCCGCCCCGGCCGGCTTCGGTGCCGCCTGGGATACCGTCGGGCTCGGCTTGGCCGCCGCCTCCCGGAACTGCCGCTCAAACTCAGCCGCTTCCTGCACGCCCATCTTCCGCGCCTCGCTCAGCACCGACAGCTGCAGCCGCTTGTTCCCACACACATTCGCCGAACACCCCACACCGGATTTCGACACCAGCCGCACATACTCCCGCACCAACTGCTGCCGCTCGGCCGCTGTGAACTTGTACGTCCCTTGCCGGTCCACTTCCAATAGTCGCGAGACCATCTCCTGCTTCGCCGCCGGATTCGATTTGTCGAAGAACTCCTTCAATCCCAGCTTGTATTCATCGGCCACGTACACGTCGTAGGTCTTCTTCCACACCGTGGGCGAAATCACTTCCGGCGCCGTCGCCTGCCACCCATATAGATTCTCAATCGATCGCGACATCAACCGCCCGCCGGCATACCCTTCCTTCTGCAACTCCGCGATCCACTTCGGGTTCCAGTTCCGCACGTTCAGCTCGGTGGCGATAAAACTCCGCGCGTCTTCCACCCGCTCCTGCCCCGCCCGCCGCATATTGTTGATCAGCATCTTCGGCTTGGCGCCCACCGCTTCCGACGCGGTCCGCAACCCGCCCATCCACTGGTACACATCGTCGTTGTCCACCGACCCATACAGGTTCGATGACCGGCTATGCACGATCGTCTCGTTCCCCTTCAGTTGGCTCTCCAACAGTTGCGGCGCCGACCCGCCCCACGTCTTCTCCGTAAACACATAGTTCATCTTCGTCAGATACAGTTGCGCCATCGTCTCCGGTTCGTCCTTGTCCCGGCTCTGTTCCACGAACTGCGATAGCCCCAGCCCATATGAACCTGGCGCCGTCGCGAATACCCGCGCCCCGGCAAACTCCCGAGCCTTCTCCGGCGCCACTCCTTTGGCCAGCAGCGCCGTCTCCACTTCTTTGTTCTGCCGGCTGATCGCGTTATCTCCCGCCGTCGCCGCCAGCCGCGCCGCCCGGTCCAGCATGATGATCTTGTCCGCCAACCCGTCCCGGTACAGCCCGCTCGCTGTGAACACCACATTCACCCGCGGCCGCCCCAGTTCCGCGTCCGGAATCAGTCGCAGCCGGTCCACCACACCCCGCGCGTTCCACTCCGGCGCCACTCCCATCAGGTACAGTGCCTGCGCCTCCATCGCCCCTTGATGACGCCCCGTCTCGCCCTGCCACAGCACCATCGAAATGCGCTCCGGGTACTTCCCTTCCCGCGCCTTATGCGCCGCCAGCATCGAAGCGCCCAGCTTCTTGCCCAACTCCCACGCCTCCCGCGTCGGCATCTGCGACGGATCGCCCTGGTGCAGATTCCGCCCCGATGGCAACGCATCCGGCACCTTCAACGGATCACCCACCAGCCCGCTTGGCAAATACTCCGCGCGCAAAACCCGCGGCAGCACGTCCAACTCCCTGCCCGCCGATTCCCGCAGCCGCCCCAGCCAATCAGCCCCCTGCGCCAGCACGCGCGTCACTTTCTCTCGCATCGCCGGGTCCAGGTCCGCCGGCGGCTCCACGGTCTTCCCATCAAACAGCGCATCGCTCCAGGCGGTCATCCGTGCCCCGATCCGCTTCCATTCCTCCGGCTGCATCGCCGTTCGTTGAAACGTCTGAAACGCCTCCCGCGCCCGCTCCGCCGTCGGCGCCACGCCCAGCGTCGGCAGCCCCAGCGGGATCGCCGCGTCTTCCATCTCTTCCAGGAACTCCGCCGCTTTCGCCAGCGCCTCCTCCCGCTTCGTCACGTCCAGCGGAATCTGCTTCACCAAGTCCAGCTTTTCCAACTCCGCCATTGCCGTCACCGCATACTCCCCGGCCAGCGCCGGCGACGTCTCCCGCGTCTCCTCCCACTTCCCCAACGCCTCCCGCAGCGCCGTAAACCGCGCCGAACTCCCCGCCCGCACCAGCATCGGCGTCAAGTGCGAAATGTCCACCGCCGCCGAACGCCGCCGCGCCTGCAGCGCTTCCCCATCTCCGTCCATGATGTAGTAGTTCACGTTCGGCAGGTCGCCCAGGATCACCTCTGACGAATCCCAACCCGCCTGCCCCACGTTCTTCCCCGGCAGCCATTCCAGCGTCCCGTGCCGGCCCATATGCAGGATCGCATCCGCCTGCAACTGGTGCCGGTAGAATAGGTAACTGGCGACATAGCCATGGTGCGGCGGCAGCGTCGAGCTATGCTGCACCTTCGTGTACTCGGCAAACGACGCCCGCAGCAACTGCGGCCCCACAAAAACGTTCTCCAGCCGGAACCCCGGAATCACGAAGAACTTCTTCCCCTCCGGCGAAGTCCATGTCATCAGCTCCGCCTTCTCCGGCACACCCCAACGGGCATTCACCATCTCTCGGAACGGCTGCGGCAGCGCGTCAAACCACTTCCGGTACTGCGCCACCGGCAACAGCGTCACCCCGCCATTCGCCAGCATCTTCGTCAGTTCCCCCGGCGCCCAAGCCTCCACGTTCCGGCCCACTTTGTTGATCAATTCGAGCACCTGCTCCGCCGTCGGCACCCGCACCCCGGTCCGATACCCTTCCTTCTGCAACCGTTCCAACACGTTCACCAGACTCGGCGCCAGGTTCAAATAGCTCGCGCCCACGTTTCCCTTCCCCGGCGGGTTGTTGTAGTAAAGCATCACCAGCCGCTTCTCATGGTTCGGCTTCTCCCGCAGCACCACCCAGCGCCGTGCTCGCTTCGCCGCCATCTCCACCCGCTCGGCAATCGGCATCATCCGCGTCAACGAACCATCGGCGGAAGTCTCCGTCGTCGCGATCATAATCGGGTCCGTCGCGCCGTTCCGCTCCGGCTCACTCACCGAAGTCGCCAGCCGCTCCGGCGTCACACCCCGCTCCGCCTTCGCCCACACCGCATAGGAGTCCCGGGTCGTCATCAGCCCCATCACGTGGACATTCTGCTTCTCCAGATACACCCGGTCCTCGGGCTTCGACAAACTCACCGTGAACGACAGCAACACCCGCAGCGGGTCGGCGTCCCCCTGGTTGTAGATCTTCTCCGTCATATGGTGCGGCCACCCGAAAACAGCCGCCGCCGCCAGGCCCTCTTTCTCCAATCCGCGCAGCAGCGCGTCGATCATCGCCATGTCCCGGTTCTTCAGATAGGAGTGAAAAAACGTCACCACAGCCAGCGCGCCCTGCTTCGGCTTCGCCCCGCGATACCACCGCAGGTAGCTCGCCATATCATCGAACGTGCCCGTCGCGTCCGGATGATACACACCCATCCGCGCCACCTCCACCGGCTTGGGAACGGCCAGCCCTTTCGGCCCGCCCGCCTCCTGGTAGAGCGCCGTAAAAAAACCCAACATGTTGTCCACGCCACCGTTGTCCCAATACGGCAGCAGGCGCCGCGCCAGCCGCACGTCCATCTCCACGCCCCAGCCCCGCTGCACCAGTTCCGGCGTTGGACTCACCACGCGCATCCCGCGCTTCATCGCCGCCAGCGCCGGCGCCTTCAGACGAGCCAGAAACTGCGGCGATGGATGGTCCATGAAGATGACCTTCGCCGTCGCCAAACGCTCTGCCGTTACCTCCTCGGCCCCCACGTAACAGACGAACGCCTCCTGCCCGTACTTTGCCTGAAACTGCGCCCACGCCCCCACCGCCGTCTCCGAGGGACGCAACACCACAATCGCATTCGGCTTCTCCTCGGCCAACAGCCCAGCCGCCAATGCCGCCAACAACACCAGCCCCCGCATTAGGACCGCCACCGGAAGCCCGCGAACACACTCCGCCCCTGCATAATCGAGAACTGATAACTCTGCCTGTTCAGCAGGTTGTCCGCATTGATCTGGAACGACAATTTCCGGTTCACGGCAAACGATACCGTCGCGTCCATTTCGAAGAACGGGTTATACCCGCCCGGCACGCCGCGCGTCGTATCCGTATTCGTGTCGGTGGAAAAGAACGTCCCCACATAACGCCCCGCCCAGGTCGCCGCCCATCGCTGCTTGGATGCCGTCACCAGATAGGTCGTCGTGTGCCGCGGCACATACGGCACCCGCCGCCCAACCGTTGTCGGCAGCAAAGGATTCTTCGTGATCACCGCGTCGGCATAGGTGTAGGACTCGCGGAACTGCAGCCACGGCAACACCTGCTGCCGCGACGATAACTCCACCCCGCGCGTCCGGCTCAGCCCCGCGTTCGTCAATCGCCGGATTCGTCCCGTCGGGTCCGCCGCAAAGTCCGTCGTGCGATAAATCAGATCCGAAACCCGGTTCTCGTAGTAAGTCGCCTCCAATCCGTTCCGGCTCCCAAACGTTTTCTGGATGCCCCCTTCATACGCCAACAGCCGCTCCGGTTGCACCAGCGGATTCGCCAGCAGCAGACTCCCCGCCAGCGTCAAGTCCCGGTACAGGTCGTAGACAGTCGGGTTCCGGAATGCGTTGCCGATGCTCCCGCGCACCTGCCAACTGCGGGGCAGCGAATACACCGCCGCCACCTTCCCCGTCCAGGCCTTCGACGACCGGTCCGGATAGGCCGTCAACGGCGCCGTGATCCCCGTCTGGTTCGCCCCCTCATAGGTCCGCCAATAGTCCCACCGCCCACCCGCCACGATGTTCAGCCGCTCAAACGATTTCTGATACTGCACATACCCGGCCTGATTAAACGCCTGCCCCCGCGCCACCGAATCAAACGCTCCCCCATCGCGCCGGAACGCATAGTTCGGAATGTTCTGCCCATTGATGCTTGCCCGGTCCTGCCGCGTCTCCGCCCCGAAGATCAACCCCTGTCCGCCCGCCTGCCGGTTCACCTGAAAATTCCCGTACAACGCCCGGTTCGTCTGGTCCACGTAGTTCCCGCCTCCGCCCGCCAAGGTGCCATTCGCCCCCACCGTCACGTACCAGTCGCTCGGGCTGTAGTTCACGCCCACAGCCGCGCGCAGATTCCACACCGGCGACAGCGTGGCCAAAACCTGCCCCTGATAAATCTGCAGCCCCCCGCCAGTCGGCGTCCCGAGGAAGTTCGACGGCGTCAACGTCAGCCGCCGCGTCACCCCGCCATCCAGGAACGAAACCGTCCCCGAATCCACCGGCCGCCCCGCCGCGTCCCGCAGATCGGACGTGTACGCATCATAGCCCTCCTTCCGCGACTGCCGCATGTACTGAAACGTCGCAAACACCTTCGGCGAAAACGAGTACTCCGCCCGCCCCCGCATCCCCTCCTGCTCAAACCAGTTCCGCCCCCGCATCCCCACTTGATATGTCGTCCCGCCCGTCGGCGTCCCCCAACGTTGCACCCCAGTCACGGGAATGCCGCCCGTCACCGTCGCGGCCGGCCGCAAAATCTCCTGTGGCGAGTACCCGCCCGTCTGAAACCGCGAATAGCCAAAACTCGCGCCAAGTTTATCGAAGAATCGGTCCGCCACCCGCAACGAGTAGTTCGTCGTCTCCCGGCTCCCATACTGGCCGGAAACCTCAAACTGCCGCTTGTCCACCGGGCGCGTGATCATGTTCACCACCCCTCCCATCGCGTTTCCCCCGTACAGCGACGAAAACGGCCCCCGCGCCACTTCTACCCGCTCCATCTCACTCACCGAAAACGTCGACCACGCCACGCTCCCGATATAGGAGTTATTCACCGGCTGGCCGTCCACCAGAATCAGCGTCCGGTTCTGCCCGCCCCGCCCCGCGAATCCGCGCAAACCCAGCCCGAAATCGTTGTCCGACGGTCCTTTCGCCCGGACCGCGTTCACCCCCTCCACCTGTGTCAGCGCCTGGTCGATCTGCCGGATATTCCGCCCTTCCAGCTCCTTCCGGTCCACCACCGACGTGGAAACCGGAGACTTGTCGATCTCCATCGGGCTCCGCGTACCCGTCACCGTCACCGTCGTTTTCACCGGCTCCGGCGTCTGCCCAAGCAGAACCGCCGTCCACAAAAGCGCCATCCATCGAAATGCCATATTAATAGTGATAACACGCTACCATCTATTGTCAATAATAAATTATCACCATGGCCCGGGCTCAATTCATCGGAGCCACCGCCGAAGGCGCCGGGACCATCGCGTAAGCGAATGCCAGCCGGCCGGGTCTGCCCGTTGCCGAGTCCGGCTTTTCATGGCTTTTTCGTTGCAAATCGGCAGATTCCGGTATATTCTCCGAATATGGCTCATGCCTACAGGCTCATACGAATATCGACTCGCGGGATATCCACGAGCGATCTGCCTGTACGGTCCTAATTTCCAGCGGCATTAGCCACGGGCCCACTAAGCAGCAATCGTACAGAGTCCCGCTCGTTGTCCAATACGGGCGTAGCTTAGAGGCTCAAAGCGCATAGCCTATAACTGTGAGATCAGTGGTTCGAATCCACTCGCCCGTACCATCCATATGGAAGGCCATACAAAATGGGCATGGAGCCGCTCGCAACGCTCCGCGCCTCCACGCCCATTTTTAACCCGGAAACTAACGTCCAGCCGCCGTGCCCCGGTGGATCTCCTGCAAGCTCCACACCCGGATCGGATCGCGCCGCCGGCTGGCTGCGGCCTGCACCGCCGCCCGCGCCGCCGACATTGTCGTGATGCACGGCACGCGATACTGAATCGCCGCCCGCCGGATGGCCTTCTCATCACTGAAGCTATGCACGCCGTTGGTCGTGTAGATCGCCAGTTTCAACTTCCCGGCTTTCAACAGGTCCACTGCGTTCGGCCGGCCCTCGTTCACCTTAAACACGGTCTGGCACTCCAGCCCCGCACCCTTCAGCAAACTCGCCGTTCCGCGCGTCCCGGCCAACTTGTACCCCAGGTCGGCAAACTTCTTCGCCACCTCAATCGCCTCGCTCTTGTGCCGGTCGCTGACGCTGATGAACACCGTCCCATCGGCCGGCAACGGCGAACCCGCGCCCAGCTGCGCCTTAGCGAACGCCTCCCCGAAGTTCTCGCCCACGCCCATCACTTCGCCCGTCGAACGCATCTCCGGGCCAAGGACCGGATCCACGCCATGGAACTTATTGAACGGGAACACGGGCGACTTCACGAAGAACTGCTGCACATCCAACACGCCGCTCGTTTTGCCCTGCATCATGTGCGCGAACTCGGGCAACTTCTTGCCGAGCATCAGGCCAACAGCAATCTTCGGCAGCGGCACGCCCGTCGCTTTAGCCACAAACGGCACCGTGCGCGACGCCCGCGGGTTGACCTCAATCACGTACACCTTGCCCTCTTTAATGGCAAACTGCACGTTCATCAATCCAATCACGTTCAAAGCCCGCGCCATCTTCACCGAATACTCTTGGATGGTCTGCAGTTCGCGCGCGCCCAGCCCGAACGGCGGCAACACGCAGGAGCTGTCGCCGGAGTGAATCCCGGCTTCTTCGATGTGCTCCATGATGCCGGCGATAAGAACGTTCTCCCCATCGCTCAGGCAGTCCACGTCCACTTCCACGGCATCTTCCAGGAACCGGTCCACCAGCACCGGACGATCCTGCGAGAACACCACAGCCTCGCGCATATACTTGCGCACCGTGTCCTCGTCGTAGGCGATCGTCATGGCCCGGCCGCCCAGCACGTAGCTCGGACGCACCAGCACCGGATAGCCCAGCCGCCCGGCCACTTCGCAGGCCTCTTCGACGCTCGTCGCCGTTCCGTTCGGCGGGCACGGAATGTTCAAATCTTCCAGCAGTTTCCCGAACAGTTTCCGGTCTTCCGCCAGGTCGATATTCTTCGGATCGGTACCGATGATCGGCACCCCGGCCCGCTGCAACGGCAGCGCCAGGTTCAGCGGCGTCTGCCCGCCAAACTGCACGATCACGCCATCCGGCTTCTCCGTGTCGTAGATGTTCAACACGTCTTCGAGCGTCAGCGGCTCGAAGTACAAACGGTCGGAGGTATCGTAATCGGTCGACACCGTTTCCGGATTGCAGTTCACCATGATCGATTCATGGTCGAACTGCTGCAACGCGAAGCTCGCATGGCAGCAGCAATAATCGAACTCAATGCCCTGCCCGATACGGTTCGGCCCCGCGCCCAGAATCATGACTTTCTTGCGATCCGACGGCGCCGACTCACACTCGCTCTCGTAGCTCGAATACATGTACGGGGTGAAGCTCTCAAACTCCGCCGCGCACGTGTCCACACGGTTGAAAACCGCCGCCACGCCCAGGGATTTCCGCTTCGCCCGCACTGTCAGGGAATCGCTCTTCCACCATCGGCCCATCGAGGAATCCGACACGCCACCGCGCTTGGCCGTGCGGAACAGATCGGCCGTCATCGTCTCCAGGCTCTCGGCCTGCAGCGCCTTGTTCAGGTCGATGCCGTCCTTCACCTGCAAGAGGAACCACGGATCGATGTTCGTCAATTCGAACACCTGTTCCACCGACCAACCGCGCTCGAAGGCAAACAAAATGTAGTTCAGCCGCTCAGCCGTCGGCGTAATCAGCCGCGCCGGAATCAGCGCTTCATCCAGAGGCTCTTCCTTCGTGGCGGACTTGCCCGTCTCGAGCGACCGGATCGCCTTGCCGAACGATTCCTTAAACGTGCGCCCAATCGCCATCACCTCGCCCACAGACTTCATCTGCGTGCCCAAGGTGGTATCGGCGCCCGGGAACTTTTCAAACTGCCAACGAGGAATCTTCGTCACCACATAGTCGATCGTCGGCTCGAAGCAAGCCGGCGTCAGCCGCGTAATGTCGTTCTTGATCTCGTCCAACCGGTAGCCCACGGCCAGCTTCGCCGCGATCTTCGCAATCGGGAAACCCGTTGCCTTGGACGCCAGCGCCGAGGACCGCGACACGCGCGGATTCATCTCGACCACAACCATCCGCCCGTCCTTCGGGTTGATGGCGAACTGCACGTTCGAACCGCCGGTATCGACGCCAATCTCACGCAAACACGCGAGCGACGCGTCGCGCATCATCTGGTATTCCTTATCGGAAAGTGTCTGCGCCGGAGCAACGGTGATCGAGTCGCCCGTGTGCACGCCCATCGGGTCAAAGTTCTCGATGGAGCAGACGATGATGCAGTTATCCGCCAGATCGCGCATAACCTCCATCTCGTACTCTTTCCAACCCAGCACGGACTCTTCGATCAGCACTTCGCCCACCGGCGACAGATCCAACCCGCGCGTCAGAATCTCTTCCAACTCTTCGCTGTTATAAGCAATGCCGCCGCCGCTGCCGCCCATCGTGAAACTGGGGCGCAGAATGAGCGGGAAACCCACGCGCTCGGCGAAGTCAAACCCGCCCTTTAAATCGGTGACCAGTTGCGACGTCGGCGTCGCCAAACCGATCTTCCGCATGGCGTCTTTGAACAACAACCGGTCTTCGGCTTTCTTGATGCTGTCGATCTTGGCGCCAATCAACTCCACGCCATATTCGTCCAGCACGCCCGCCTCGGCCAGCGCCACAGAAAGGTTCAAACCCGTCTGCCCGCCCACCGTCGAAAGCAGCGCGTCGGGCCGCTCTTTCTTAATGATCTCGGTCAAATACGGAACGCTCAACGGCTCCACATAGGTGCGGTCCGCCAGTTCCGGATCGGTCATGATCGTCGCCGGATTCGAGTTCACCAGAACCACTTCGAACCCATCGGCCTTTAGCGACTTGCAAGCCTGCGTGCCCGAATAATCGAACTCGCACGCCTGCCCGATAATGATCGGTCCCGATCCGATGATCAGGATGCGGTGGATGTCAGTGCGGCGTGGCATGAATTACTTTTTGTGCTCCTGCATCAAACGGGTAAAGTCATCGAACAGATACAGCGAATCATGCGGCCCCGGCGCGGCTTCCGGATGATACTGCACACAGAAAACCGGCTCGGATTTATGCCGCAAACCTTCGACCGTCATATCGTTCAGGTTCACGTGCGTAATCTCGGCCACGTTGTCGTGAATCGAGTCCGGATCCACCGCAAAACCGTGGTTTTGCGCCGTAATCTCCACTTTATTGGTCTTCTTGTTCAGCACCGGATGATTGCCGCCCCGGTGGCCGAACTTCAGCTTGTAGGTCTTGCCGCCCATCGCCAGGCCCAGAATCTGATGGCCCAGACAGATGCCGAAGATCGGCGTCTTGCCGAACAGCTTCTGCACCTCGGCCGCCTGCGCCGCCAGAGGCTCCGGATCGCCCGGACCGTTGGACAGAAACACACCGTCCGGCCGCAGCGCCAACACATCGTCGGCACTCGTCCCCGCCGGCACCACCGTCACACGGCAACCGCTCGTCACCAGGCGCCGCAAAATGTTGCGCTTGATGCCGAAGTCGTAGGCCACCACGTGGTGGATCGGCTCGCCGTTGCGGATCCGTTCGCTCGGCGAACAAGGTTCGACAGGCGAAGTCCAGGCATACGAACCAACGGTCGAAACGCGCGTCGCCAGGTCCAGCCCCGCCATCGACGGAATGCTCCGGGCCTTTTCGATCAAGCCCTTCACATCGGTCGAAATTGAAGACAGCACCCCGCGCATCACGCCGCGCGTGCGCAGATGCCGCACCAGTTTCCGCGTATCGATCGAATCGATAATCGGAATATTGTGGAGCTTCAAGAAGGCGTCGGCCGCCTGATCGCTGCGCCAGTTGGAGACCATGGGCGAAAAATCCCGCACCGCAAGGCCTTCAATATAGGGCCGGGCGGATTCCATGTCTTCATCATTGGCGCCGTAGTTGCCAATTTGCGGGTAGGTCAGGACAACGATCTGTCCGGAATAGGAGGGGTCAGTGAAGATTTCCTGGTAACCGGTGAGGGAAGTATTAAAAACAACTTCACCGGATCGTTCCGTAAGCGCACCAAAAGCCCGGCCCTCGAAGACAGTGCCGTCTTCTAGGGCAAGGATTGCTGGATTCAAAGTGGGGTTTCCTCCGACGGGTAGACTCTATCTATTGAATCAAACCCCCGCCACTTTGGGCAACATAGATTTTCACCGCACCCCGCTCCCGCCCCGTTTCCCTTCAGAACTTCTATAATCACAGCAGATGGTCCTCCACCTCGATTCCCGCGCCGAACGCCTCATCGAAGAACAACTCCACACCGGCCGCTTCCATTCTCCGGAAGAGGTCGTCGCGCGGGCATTGGAATCGATGGCTTCCGGGGTGGAGGGCGAGGCGCAGACAGACCCCAATCAAGCGGTCGATGCCTTGTTTGCACTTCGCGAGAAGCACAAACTCTCCCTCGGTGACGGGTATTCGGTAACCGAGCTGGTCCGCGAAAGCCGCAATATCGACTGACATGGGCCCTTTCGTTGTGGACGCCTCGATGACGCTCAGCTGGTGCTTTGCATCGGAAGCGTCCGCCCGCGGGGACATCGTTTTATCGGCACTCCGGAATGTGCTGCCACCACAAAGTGAGACACGGAGAAAGAGGGACACGCGGGGACAGGGGTTGGTTCAGAATGAGAGGACCAATGGCAGCAGTAAGGCGGAAGTACGGACTGGAGTTCAAAAAGGACGCAGT
>JBIKOG010000200.1:0-14242 GCA_044358225.1 Bryobacteraceae bacterium
AAATCCCCATTTTAGAGGCCTTCGACAGCATCGATAGTCACTCTTCGGATAGTGATGCCGCTAAACAGTTGATTCTATTCGAGTAACGTTGGGACACTAGTGGTGTTACACACGATTTCTTGGTGCACCATCAGCTCGAACCGTTTCCACGGTTGTCTCCCCACGCAGCGTCCCAGACGCCATACCGGCCCCCAAACCACAGCGAACAAAGCGGGTGCCCACCCCCAAACAAAAAAGCGGGCCGTTCAAGGCCCGCTTTTTTTATTCTCTTCCCGGAATCTCCGTCGCCATCTGCTCCAGCAGCTTCCGCTCTTCTTCCGAATAATTAGTAACAAACCGCCGGTTCTTGAGGATCGTCTTCCGCTCCTCGGCATCCGCTTTCCGCAACCTTCGAATCGCCGCCTGCGCCTCCGGCCGCTTCTCCGGCGGAAACGTCTCACCAAACCGCCGGAACAACCGCCGCACTTCGTGCTGCTTCTCCGGAGACATCTCCTGGAATTGCGCATACGACCCAGCCAGTCGCCTCCGCTGCTCCACCGGCGTCTGATTCCACCGCTCCAACCGCCGCTCCATCATCTCCCGCCGCGCCGGCGGCAGCTTACTCAGCGCTTCCTGCCGTTCCGTGGGGCTCAACTGGCTGAACCGCTCCACCACGTCCGGCGGCGGACCAATTGGCCCTTTCTTCATGAAGCCCGGCCCTTTGCGTTTCAACGCCGGCTGCGGATCAGCCGAAGCTGTACACGACAAAAACGCCGCCATCGCCACAACAGAAAGCAGCCGCATCACAGCACGTCTTTCTGCGAAGAATCCGTCACAACCGGCGCGTCCAACTGCCGCAGCATCTCAATGTCTTCCAACGCCCGCTCGGCCTGTTCCACTTCCCGCACATCAATCACAATGGCCGATGGCGCCACCGGAGCCGGCACGTCATTGCGCACTAGGAACACCAGCGCCAACGCCGCCGACGCCGCGGCAATCGACAGCACCGGCTTCCACGCCGGCTGTCCCTGCAAATACTCCCGCACCGGCGCCCAATACCGCTCCCACACCGGAACTGTCTCCCGCTCGGCGATCTTCGCGTACAGCTTCCGGTCAAAATCCGCCGAGATCGGCTCGGCATCGTACAGGTCCATCGCCGCCCAGAACTGCGCTTGCGATTCCGCCATCTCGCGGCAATCGGCGCAGTGTGCCATATGTACTTCCAACATCTCTTTGCGCTCCGGGTCCAACACCCGCGCGCAGTAGTCCAACAGCACGTCCGCGTTGTCGGTCTGAAGCGGGCAGGTCATCTTCGTATTGTTCATGATCTGTCTCCCCCCTCTCATGCCATATGCGCCAATCGGGCGCGCAAAGATTCATACGCACGAAACAGCAGCGATTTCACCGCTGATTCCGAACACTCTAGTACGGCTGCGATCTGAGAATACTCCATCTCTTCGTACTTATGCATCAACACGGCAGCCTTCTGTTTCTCCGGCAAGCCTTGGATCGCCCGCCGTATCTCTTCAAATTTCGATTCCCGCACCATCGCCTGTTCCGCCGATACGCCCCGGTCGGAAACCTGCCGAACCATCCCGTCCTGCGTCTCGTGGTCCAGGCTCTCCTGCCCACGCTCATGTCGCCGGTCGCGGATCCAGTTCAGCGCCAAATGGCTCGCAATCCGGAACAGCCACGTTGTAAACTTCGCCGTCGGCTCGTAGTTCGCCCGGCTCCGGTACACCCGCAGGAATACCTCCTGGGCCAGCTCCTCCGCCACCGATTGGTTCTGCACCATGCGATAGAGAAAATGGATGACGGGCGACCGGTGCCGCTCCAGCAACAGCGTGAAGCTCTCCGTATCCCCCTCGCGTACGCGCAGCATCAGCTCCGCATCGCGCTCTAAAGTGGCAACGGCCATCATGTCTTTTGAAACCCCGTCATCTGGCAAAGGTTGCGGAGACATGTTAACTCAGCTCACTTATACTACGCTTCGGCTCCGGCAGGTCTTTCCATTAACTCCCGCAGCGCATCATGCGGGCTCTTCCCCTGCGTGAAAATCGAGTACAACGTCTCCGCAATCGGCATAGATACCCCCTGCCGCCGCGCCAGTTCCACCGCCGAATAGGTGTTCTCCACCCCCTCGGCAATCATCCGCATCCCGCCCGTAATCTCCTCCAAACTCTTTCCTTTCGACAACTCCACTCCCACCTTCCGGTTCCGGCTCAGCTCCCCCGTACACGTCAAAATCAAATCGCCCAACCCCGCCAGCCCCGCCAGCGTCGACGGCCGCCCGCCCATTGAAACCGCCAACCGCGTAATCTCCGCCAACCCCCGCGTAATCAACGCCGCCATCGCGTTCGACCCCAACCCCAACCCATGGCAAATCCCCGCCGCAATCGCGATCACGTTCTTCAACGCCGCCCCGATCTCCGCCCCCACCGGGTCCGAACTCATATACAACCGGAACGTCGGCCCCGTAAACGCCTTCTGCACTTCCTCGCAAAGTGCCTGTTCCAACGCCGCCACCACCACCAGCGTCGGCTCCCCCCGCGCCACCTCCCGCGCGAAAGACGGCCCGCTCAACACCGCAATCCGGCTATGCCCGGTCACTTCGGTGATGATCTCCGACATCCGCTTCTGCGTCCCCCGCTCAATCCCCTTGGTCGCGCTCACAATCGGCACATGCGCCGGAATATACGCCTTGGCGTCGACATACACCTGCCGCAAAACTGTACTCGGCATCACCCCCAGCACCATGCTGCAGTCCCGCAAACCCTCCGCCAGCGACGAAGTCACATCGATATTCGGCGGCAACCGGAACCCCGGCAAAAAGACTTTGTTTTCTCTCTCCGCCGCCATCTCCGCCGCCAGATCGGCCTCGTAATTCCACAGGCTCACCCGGTCGTACCGCGGTGCTAGCACCATCGCCAGCGCCGTGCCCCAGCTCCCCCCGCCCAATACAGTCAGTCGCGATAACGCCATTTACGCCGTCTTCTTCTTTCCAAACGTGAACACGTTCTCCGTCCCCGCCCGCAGCCGGTCAATATTCCCCTTGTGCCGCCAAATAATAAACAGCCCACCCACAAAAGCCACCGCCACCACCGGCGTCTCCGGATGGTCAATCATCCCCACCGCCAGCGGAAACAGCCCCGCCCCCACAATCGAACCCAGCGAAATGAACCGCGTCGCCGCCACCACCATCACAAACACGATCGTGATCGCCAGCAACGGCAACGGCGCCAAATACAGGAACGCGCCCACAAAACTCGCCACCGCCTTCCCGCCCTGGAACTTCAGCACCGCCGGAAACGCGTGGCCCAGAATGACCACAATCCCCGCCAGCGACGTCCACAACGCCTCGCCACTCCCAAATCGAGCCATCAGCCACACCGCCACCCACCCCTTGGCAATGTCCAACAACAGCGTCGCAATCCCCAACATCCGCCCCGACGACCGCAGCACGTTCGTCGCCCCAATATTCCCCGACCCCTTCGCCCGCACATCCTCCCCCGTCCGCCACCGCACCAGCAGATAGCCAAACGGAATCCCGCCAATGAAATAGGCGGCCAGCAGCAGCAATATGGTCATAGGAGTGGGAACTCCTCCAATTTCTTGTATTCGGAGCCACCAGGCCCCGCCACGCTCTCGTACAACCCAAAGGTCCGCGCGTCGAACCCGCCAAACACCGTATCCGGCAACTGCGCAATCGTCCGCCGTACGTCCACCAACCCCTCCAACGACCGGATCCGCGCCAGCGTCAAATGCGGACTGTACTTCTTCGTCTCCGCCGCAATGCCCAACGCCGCACAAGCCGCGTCCGTATCCCGATGCAGGTTCGCCAGCGCATCCCCCGCATAAATCCCCGCAAACAACACCCGCGGGCTATGCGGATTCGGAAACCACCCCAGCCCGTTCACTTGAATCCCAATCGCCCCCGGCCGCGCCACAGCGCGTAGCGCGTTGCAAAGCTCCCCCACCCGCTCCACCGGCCAATCGCCAATGAACTTGGTGGTCACGTGCAGATTCTCCGGCGGGCTCCACTGGAACCGCGCGCCCGGCCGCAGCTTCCCCAGCAGTTCCACCAGGGCCACCCGGACGTCGTCGGAGATATCGAGGGCTGTAAAGAGTCGCATCGGTCGTGCTAACTTCTCTAGTCTACCCATTGCCGCCGCCCCGCCCCAACCCGATTCTTCCCGAAGCCTTCTACGCCCGCGACACCGTCACCGTCGCCCGCGCCCTCCTCGGCAAGGTCCTCGTCTGCGGGTCCGTCGCCGCCCCCATCGTCGAAGTGGAAGCCTACCTCGGAATGGAGGACAAAGCCGCCCACGCCGCCCGCGGCATCACCCCCCGCACCCGCGTCATCTACGGCCCGCCCGGCCGCGCCTATGTCTATCTCATCTACGGCATGTACGATTGCCTCAACCTCATCACCGAGCCCGACGGCACTCCCGGCTGCGTCCTCATCCGCGCCGTCACCACCGTCTCCGGCCCCGGCCGCCTCACCCGCCACTTCGGCATCACCCGTGCCCACAACGCCATGCCGGTCATCGACCCATCCAGCCCCCTAACCGTCCACGACCACGGCATCCAACCGGCCCAAATCACCGTCACCCCCCGCATCGGCATCCGCCACTGTGCCGATTGGCCCCTGCGCTTCCTCGCCCAGCTCTAAACAAAAAAAGGCCGGCTTCAAGGGAGGCGAAGCCGGCCGTACCAGATACAGAATCGGGAAAACCGTCCTCCGACAGACTTGTTCTCCCGACACGCCTAGAATGCCACGCCCGGCTGCACGGCCCAATAGTCCCGCACGGCTATTCCGTAAGGCTAAGGATCACTGTTTGGGCGCCCAAGCCCAATCGGGCTTGGAAAGGTCCAGCAGGTCGCCGGCTTGCTTCAGACCCATGCGCAGCAGCGTGTCCAGCTGGCTGACGGTTTCGGCCAGCGCCGGGTCCGTGGCCAGGTTCTTCATCTCCCACGGGTCGGCTTGCAGGTCGAAAAGCTGGCGCGTCTGGGTGCCATTCACGTTGTAGCGGATGAACTTCCACCGGTTCGTCCGCAGCGCGCGCTGGAAGTGGCGGTAGCCGTAGACCATGCTGTCGCGCGTCTTGCGTTTGGGGTCTTTGATCACCGGCAGGAAGCTCTTGCCATCGACGGTCGCGGGAACGGGCAGGCCCAGCATCTCGAACATCGTGGGGAAGATGTCGAAAAGATAGACCATGCTCTCCGTCCGTTGCCCCGCCGGGATGCCCGGGCCGGCCAGGATCAGCGGGACGCGGATGGAGTGGTCGTACAGGCTCTGCTTCCCAAGCAGGCCATGTTGCCCCACGGCCAGTCCGTTGTCCCCCGCAAAGATGATCAGCGTGTTTTTGGTAAGCCCTTCCCGGTCAAGCGTCTCAAAGATGCGGCCGATCTGCGCGTCCAGGTGGGTGATGATGGCGTAGTAGTCGCTCCGCTCCTTGCGGATGGCCGCCGGGGTCCGCGGCCACGGCAGCAGAGCTTCGTCGCGAACCTTCATCTCCCCGTTGTCGAACGGGTGCTCCGGGAGGAAATTAGGCGGCAGCTCGATCCGGTCCTCCGGGTACATGTCCTTGTACTCCTTCGGTGGCTGGCGCGGGTCGTGCGGGGCGGTGAAGGCGCAGTAGAGCGCGAAAGGTTTGGATTTATCGCGGGTTTTCAGGTGGTGGATGGCCGAATCGGCGAACATCTCCGAGGAGTGCTTCGGTGCCGGCTGAGCGGTGGTCTTTGGATATTTCTGATCGGCCGTCAATTCGTGCAGCGGCGTCTTGTAGTGGTCGGCCATACCGCCGAAAAGCATCGGGCCGCCCTTCTGGAAAGCGCGGTGGAACAGCGCCGGACCGTTGTGCCATTTGCCGATGCCGATGGTCTGGTACCCATTCTGGCCCAGCAACTCGGGCCACATGTCGAAGGGCTTGGCCTCGCCCCATTCCTTACGCTTCTCAACGTTGGCGGTGACGTGGAACAGCGTCTGGCCGGACATGAGCATCGCGCGACTGGGGACGCACACGGCACCCTGGAGTCCTCCCATGATGGAGGCATGGGTGAAAGCGGTGCCGCGCGCTACGAGCTTGTCCAGATTGGGTGTCTTGATCTCGTTGTTATTGAGCGCGCGGATCGTGCGGTAGCTCATGTCGTCGGCATAGAGCACGACGACGTTCGGACGCGGCTTGGCGGACTGAGCAGCGGCGATGGCGGATGCGGTGGACAGGAACGCGCGACGGGAAAGCGGCATGGGGGTTATGGTATCGAATTCAGCGAAATCTTAAGTGACCGGCCCGGGGTTAAACGGCGCCAACGAGTTATGCAATCGCCACGTCTCAGCCCACGTCTTCTTCCGCCCGCTGGCAACGTCGAGCATAAAGTGGAACAGCTCCCAGCCCACATCCTCGATCGTCTTCTCCCCCGTCGCGATCGTGCCGGCATTGACATCGATCAAGTCCGGCCACTTCTCCGCCAGCGCCGTGCGGGAGCTCACCTTAGCCACCGGCACCATCGCCAGGCCATACGGCGACCCTTCGCCGGTCGTGAAAATGTGCAGGTTCATGCTGGCCAACTGCTGCGTGCCGCAGATGAAATCGCTCGCCGGCGTAGCGGCGAAGACCAGCCCCTTGGCCGTCACTTTCTCGCCGTGCGTGGCCACATGGTGAATCGTGCCGTGCCCGGCCTTGGCCACGCTGCCCAGCGCCTTTTCCACGATATTCGCCAGTCCGCCGCGCTTGTTACCCGGCGTCGTATTCGCCGCCCGGTCGGCACTGCCGCGCCCCAGGTATTCGTCGTACCACAACATCTCGGCGATCAGCTTCCGCGCGGTCTCCTCGTCGGCGCACCGGGGCGTCAGCAGGTGGATCGCATCGCGCACTTCCGTCACTTCGCTGAACATCACCGTGCCGCCCGCGCGCACCAGCAGGTCGGCAAAGTAGCCCACGGCTGGGTTGCAAGTAACGCCCGAAAACGCGTCGGACCCGCCGCACTGGACGCCCACGTTCAACTCGCTCGCCGGGATCGTTTCCCGGCGGCGCTTGTTCAGTTCGATAAGCCGCTTCTCCGCCTGCTCGCAGATCGCGGCCACCGTGGCGGCAAATCCGCGGTTGTCCTGGAGCCGGATGACATTGGGTTCGAAGAAGGGCAGCAGCCGGTTGGGCTGCATCTTCTCGCAACCGAGGGAGACGACGAGCGGGTCCCCGGCGATATTGGCGTGGCGCGAAATATGGCCCAGCGTCGCAATCGGAATCCGTGCCCCGGGAGCATCGATCGCGACGCCGCAGCCGTAGGTATGCGTGATCGCCACCACGCCGTCGACGTTCGGATACTTCGGCAGAATTTCCGCTTCGATCTTGCGAACGGCGTAATCCACCGTAGGCGCGACGCATTGCACCGTGGTCGTGATGCCAAGCAGGTTACGCGTGCCAACGGAGCCATCGGCGTTGCGGTACCCCTCAAACGTATATCCCGTCAGCGGCTCCGGCTGCGGCAGGCGGCGCGTAGCCAGCGGGAGCTGGTTGAGCGGCGGAGCGGATGGCAGCGTCAGCATGTCCTCTCGGATCCAGCGGCCCGCTTCCACGTCGTCCAGCACGTGCCCAATCACTTCCCCATACCGAATCACCGGTGCGCCGAGCGGGAGCGCGGTGAGCGTGATTTTATGGGACGGCGGAACAGCCTCGGCGGCCGTCAGGCCGCAGGCGAATTTGGCGCCCGCCGGCACGCCTTCCGGATTCACGATTATGGCAACATTGTCGTTGCTGTGGACTTTGACGTAGAGAGGATTCACGAGTGCAACCAGAGAGTGTCTTTTCAGTCTGCAACATGTCGGCGCTGCTTGGGTGGATTGTGCTGTTGGCCGGTTTCCGGAAAGGCTGGGCCGTGCGCGCCGCGCGGTGGGTGGCGATCGCGCTGGCCGTGACCTATGTCCTCCTCCTGGGCCTGCACTTCGGCGAAGCCGAAGGCGGCTTCGGCACACTCGCCGAGGTGATGAAACTCTTCACAGACCGCTGGGTAGCCCTCGGTGGATGGGTGCACTATCTGGTGTTCGATCTGTTCGTGGGGGCCTGGATCGTGGAGACGGCGCAGCGCGAAGGGTTGCCGTGGTGGCGCGTCCTGCCCGCCCTGCCCTTGACGTTCCTGTTCGGACCAGCAGGGCTGTTGCTCTTCACCCTGTTACGCGGAAAGGGGTTGTAACGATGTGGCAGGAAATGCAGGCACGCGAACCGCTGTTGTTCGGGACCGCGGTGGGGCATCTGGCTTTACTGGCGGTCCTGGCTGTGCTGGCGCTGGTCGATGACACGGCGCTGACCGGCGTAAACCGCTGGGTAAAGCCCATGAAGTTCTGCGCCTCGATTGCCATCTATCTGGCATCGTTGGCCTGGTACTGGCCGCTCGTAGTGGCCTCAACCGGGGCCAAGCGCGTGGCGGCGATGTTGCTCGCGGGCACCCTGATTATCGAGATGATCTGGATCATCGGCCAGGCGGCGCGCGGAGTGCGGAGCCATTTCAATATCGAATCGCCGCTCGATGGAGCCGCATTCCAGCTGGCCGGACTGGTAATCCTCATCAACGTGGCAACGGCCGCCTGGGCGTGCTGGCGAACCTTGCAAGTCGACGGTTCACCGTACGTCTGGGGCGTGCGGCTCGGCCTCGCCAGCTTCGTGATCTTCGCCTTGGAGGGGATCGTCATGGTGCGCCGGATGGGCCACGCCGTAGGGGTGCCCGACGGCGGGCCGGGGCTGCCCGGAGTGAACTGGAGCACCACCGGCGGCGACCTCCGCGTGGCTCACTTCCTCGGCATGCACGCCCTGCAACTCCTCCCCCTCATCGGCTATCTAACGGGCCGAACCGGAGCGGTGCTCGTAGCGTTCGCCCTTTGGCTGGCCTTGTCGGCCGGAGCTTTCGTACAGGCGTTATCCGGAAAACCGCTCCTAAAAGGGTAGGGCCGCGGCGACAAGTGTCGATCCGCGGCCCAAGGCTCAAAGAGCGAGGGACTAGTGGCCCTTCTTCTTCTCTTCCTTCTTGTGATCGTCCTTCTTCTTGTGGTCGTCGGCAAACGCGCACATGGACAGGAAAGAGATGGCCAGCAGAATGGTCGCGAACTTTTTCATTTGATTTTCGAAGCTCCTTGGAATTGGCGGTCTGTTGTTTCGCCGCTCAAGATCCTTATCGCCTCCTCCGGCGGGGGCTTTAGGCTTTTTTGTACCAGGACTGAATTGGGGGAGTTCTGGAACCAAACCGGGGGAGTACGGTATTCTCCGTTCCACGTTTCACCGCCAAACTCAATGGCGTGGAAGAGATCGTACTCGTCATTCGGTATACAGGCCGTTGGCTGCAATATGGCATCATCGGGCACGCCGTGTTGTGTATTCTCATCGCGGCGATTGAACAAACGCTAAAATAGATAGAAATGCAATTGCTGCAGGCTGGCACGCACCGTTTGGTGCTCTTGGAATATGACTTGGAAGCCGTGGCTTCCGTGGCCCATCAGACCGATTTCCAGGTGGAGATTCAGGAGACGCCCCGCGCGCTCATTCTCGACATCTGGACCGAGAAACGCAAGGTGCCGTTACTCCTCTTCGACGCCGCCGAACCCGCCAATCTCGGCTGGTTCTCCCGCTGCCAGTTCTATGTCGACGGCGCCACCGGCAACGTCCTGCAGACGCCCATTTCGGTCGGCAACAAACGGGACCGCTCCGGCAATCTCATCCCCGACGCCCTCCGCGTCCGCCTGGCCAAGGAAGTACCGGAAAATTTCCGCCTCCCGGGCAAACAGCCACTAAACGAGCAAGTCATCTACGGCCTCCTGTTCAACCTGTTCCAGGCGTTGCAGCAGGTCGGCGTGGCCGTCTGCGGCGGACCCGTGTTCCAGCCGTTGTCGGGACGGCGCGAAGGGCCGCCCCGCGAGTAACACCCCTACTCCGGAAGCACCGTCACTTTCCTCGGCGCAATCGCCCGCACCACATCCGGCAAATCGTAAGAACGGATCGCCCCCGGCACCACCTGTTCAAACACCTGCCGGTGGATCCGGCTTTCCAAAATCGATAGGTACGACGGCACCATCCCCGCCACTTCCAACGACGCAATCCGCGAATCAAACGCCGTCGCATACAGCGCCGGCACCGCCGCCCGCCCCACGCCGATCAGCGCAATCCGCCCCGCGTCCACATCCGCCCGCGCCCCCAAAAGGCGAACCGCCTGCGCAATATCCTGCGCCCGCAAACCAGCCAGCGTCTTCCCCATCAGCATGGCCGCCTGAATACTCGCCGCGTCCCCAAACCACGGGTCGTTCGTCCGTTCCGACGCTAACTCCCCCAGCCCGCGCAGATCAATCGCCAACACGATCTTCTCCTCTTTCATCCACGCCGCCAGCCGCCCCTCCGCCTTCGCCTTCCCGCCCCCATCGGCATAGACAACAGCCCCCCGCCGCCCGCCGTCCCCATCCGGAATCGCCAGAATCGCCGGAATCTGTATGCCCGGTTCGCTCTCATACAAAAACTTCTCCACCCGGTACCCGGCCCGCCGAATCGTGCCATAAGGAACCACAGAAGGCGCCCCCGCCGGAGCCTCATACCCGCTCATTCGCCGCGCCGCGCCCACCACATCCGCGGCCGTCCCCCGCACCGCCTTCGCCCGCTTCTGGTTCAAAGTAAATACACTCTCCCCCTGAAACTCCAGCGCCACCTGGCCGGACTTCGTGCACTGCAACTCCGCCTCCGTCGCCAGCGGAAATTGCGGCTCCACGCCATCGTCCTCCACACCCTTCAGCCACTTGCTCATCCACGCATACGCCGCCAGCCGCCGCGGCAATGTGTACCCGTGCCCGTCATCGGCCTCCACCATCTTCAACTTCTCCGCCGCCCCCAACGAGTCATAAACCCGCAACGCCTCCCCATACGTAGCCCGCGCCCCGCCAATCGGGAAGAAGTCGCGAATCGCGCTCAGCACCAGATACGGCTTCGGCGCGAACGCATACAGAAAGTCCGGAAAATCAAAACCCAGATTCAAAAACGGAGGCAGATTCTGCTCGGCATCCTGCGGCCCCAGCTGCGCCATCAGCCTAGTCCAATTGGTGATGTAGCAACTCGGCGCGGCCACTTTCAACCGGTCGTCAATCGCCGCCAAATACGCCGTATGCGTCCCCCCGCCAGAGTTCCCCGTCACCCCAATCCGCGCCGCGTCCACCTCCTTCCGGCTCACCAAATAATCCAACGCCCGAATCCCGTCCCAAATCGTATACCGCGCCAAACTCTCCCCCGTCACCAGCGTCTGCACGCCCAGCATCGTGTGCTCCCGCGTGGATTGAATCAGCCGCGACGCCCGCAGATCCGGATCATAAAACTGCCCCCGCTCGCCCTGCCCCAACGGGTCCCACGCCAGCGCCACGAAGCCCTTCGTAGCAAAGCTCCCCAGCACATACTGCCAAGCCTCATGCGCCTTCGCCCCCGCCTCGTGCCCCAGCGGAAACAGAATCGCCGGGTACGGCCCCTGCCCCCGTTTGGGCAGGTACAGGTTCGCCGTCACATAAAACCCCGGCTGGCTTTCAAAGATGATCTTTTCAATCCGGAAATGCTCCCGCTCAATCGTCCCCACTGTCCGGGCGTTCAACGGCGTGCGCTCCGGCAGCCCGCCGATATTGGCGATCAACTGCTTCCGGAACGCCGCCGCCCGCGCCCGCACGTCGGCCTCCGTGCGCAACTCCGGCCGCCGCGCCAAATGCTTGCCCGCCTCCGCTCGCAGATGCAGCGATAGCTGCTGCGGCAAATCCCGCAACTCGCCAATCGGCTTCGTGAAATCCAGTTCGCTTTGGGCCGAAACAACAACGGTAAAGAGGACAGCCAGAAGTGAGCGCATTGCGTTTCAGTGTAGCCTGTGAAGAGTGCTACTCGCCGTCTCCGCGTTGGTGCTCTCCCTCCTCCAGCAGATTGAAGAGGCGTCCCATGCCGAGCCGCCCGTCTTCCAAGTAGAGACGCTTCTCAACACCGCCGAACTCCTCCCTCCCGGCCCCGAACGCGGCCGGATTCTCGACGCCGCCCTCCGCGCCAACGCCGCCGTGCGCGATACCGAATCCCGCGCCGCCTTCCAAATCGTCGCCGTCCGCCTCCTCGTGAAGCAGGACGCCCCCACCGCCCGCCGTCTCTGCCGCGAACTCGAAAGCGCCCCCGCCGTCCGTTGCTGGATGCTGGTCGACGAGCACGAAGCCGTCCGCCGCCTGAGCTACATCGAAGACTGGCACGCCGAAGCCTCCCTCGTCCTCACCTCCGGCACCGGCGCCCACGCCCTCCTCGAAAAGTGGGAAAAGAAGCAGCGTCCCCCAGCAACGCCGAAGAAAAAACAGCCCGGCCCCGGCGCGGAGATCACCCGCAAAATGGACCGCGTGGATAAAGACGACATCGCCGACACCGAGAAGTCCCGCCTCCTCCGCGAGGTGCTCGAAGTCTCCGACGCCATCGAAGACATCACCGAACGCCTCATGCACCAGGGCTTTATCACCGCCTGGTTCGCCGGCCACGGCGAAGAAGGAACCGCCGCCCTCGCCGCCGTCAAGCTCCACAAAACCTTCGCCGAAGCCTGCCGCTGCGAAGACGGCCAGTGCGACTCCATCGCCGGCCGCGCCGACTGCTCCAGCAACATCGACTTCTTTGTCGAGTACCTCGCCGAACAAAAGATCGATCCAGCCATACTCCGCATCCGCCACCCATCGCTGGCCGCGCGCGCGTTGGTGGTTCAATTGAAAGAGGCTCTGAAATGACGATTGGACCCACCTTTACCAACGCCGCCGCCAACACGCTAACTCTTTACGCCGAACGCATCGGCGTCTGTCTGGACCGCCTGACGCCCGAGCAAATCTGGGCCCGCGCCAGCACCGAGGAAAACGCCATCGGCAATCTCGTCCTGCATCTGGCCGGCAACCTCCGCCAGTACACCCGCCACGCCATCCTCGGCGAGCCCGACATCCGCACCCGCGACGACGAGTTCAACGCCGAGTTCGGCGGAGACGTGCAGCAGCGCCTGGCCATCGTCGTAGCCGACGCCGCGTCCATCATCCGCGCTGTCAGCGACGAACGCCTGACCGACCGCATCACCGTCCAAAACCGCGAGATGACCGTCCTCGAAGCCATCTTCAAAACCACCGAACACTTCGCCCTCCACACCGGCCAGATCATGTCAGCAACCAAACGAGCCACCAGCGCCCCCCTCGGCTTCACCACCCATAACCGCAAGGCCGGCGCATGAAAATCCTCTGGTTCGTTCTCGCCGCTCTGGCCCTGCACGCCCAACCCATCTCCCGCTCCCTCAATGACATCAACTGGATGCAGTTCCAGGAGCTGATCCCTGCAAAAATCTGAACCATCCTGATCCCCGTGGGCACCATGGAAGCCCACGGCGTAATCAACAACGGTGCCGATAACACCGCCCCGGAAGCCATCGTCAAGGCCATCGCCGAGCCACTCAATGCCGTCTACGCCCCCGTCCTCCCCTACGGCGTAACGGGCGCATTGGCCCCCTACGCCGGCGGCTTCTCCATCAAGGAGAGCCACTACCGGGCCTTCCTGACGGATGTACTCGAAGGCTGGGCCGGCCACGGCGGCCCGCAAACGGCCATCCTCGAAAGCATCGCCACCGAAGTCGGCTCCCGCCTCCGCGTCCGCGTCATGGTGATCAACTGGTGGAGCCTCTCGAGCGATCTGACCAAGGAGATCTTCGGCGAAGACGGCGGCCACGCCGGCTGGAACGAAACGGCCTACGTACAAGCCGTGGACCCCAAACTGGTGGACGCCAAACGCTACTCCGACGATCTCGCCACCGCCCGCCCCGCGCCGTCCACCTGGTTCGCCTACCCCTTCCCGTCGTCGATCATCCTCTACCAGCCCAAGCAAGGCTACGTGCGTTTCGATACCGACAAAGCCGAGCGCTACCGCAAAGCCGTCAACGAGCGCATCCGCTCCCTGATCGCCGACACCGTCGCCAAGTGGGACAAAGCCAAAATCTTCCGTGACTAACCCGACGCAACCGCTCGGTGCCAGGCACCCCGAAGGTGGTGGGCAACCAAAATCACCACGACTGCCCCCCGCGAGGCAACCGTTCGGTGCCTGGCACCGGGCCTGTCCGACACACCCTCCCCAACCAAAGCACTCTCCCCGTGTGCCAGGCAGTGCGCCGGGATAAACCGGCATGTAGTAGGGAATGAAAGAGTCCTACAGGAAAGGAGTAGCGCCCCATCTTGGCCTCGAGTTTTGCGGGTGTCGTCGCGAGGCGGCAG
>JBIKOG010000417.1:0-4208 GCA_044358225.1 Bryobacteraceae bacterium
GCCTCGGCGACCCTGGGCGACGTGCACCACACGTCCTACCCGGTGAAGTCGGTGTTGATTATCGATGAGAAAGCGTCGCCCGAACAGCGTCTGGCGCTGAAGTCCTTCGCCCAGCGCATGAGCAAGGATCTGTTGAACGACGTCGTTCGCATCGAATACCGTCCGGTGTCGTTGACGATCGAAAACAACAACGTGCACACGGCTGTGGCGAAACTGGAAGCCGGCGGTCTGGCCGCCATTCAGACGCGCGGGATGAAGACGACCGATCATGTCTGCTCCCACGAAGACGTTTGGTATCCGCCGTTGACCGAAGTGGACCACTTCATGCCCGCCTACACCTTGGCCCACCACTATAACGGCAAAGACCTGGGCACCACCTGGTCGAGCCCGGAAAAGCGCAGCGCTTTCGTGGCCGAGTTCCACCTGTCCGAGTAACAGCGAGTCAACGATTCGCCACAAAGGCCCCCGCTCCGGCGGGGGCCTTTGTGCGTCAGGGCGAACGTTGGAACTCGGGGAAATCCGGCTCCAGGGGAAATCTGACTGCTGGGAGGTTCGGCATGGCTGCGTGGCACGGCCGGTGCCGACCGGCCACTTCGCAATGCGCGTATGGCACCCGGGGAAATCGGGAAGCCCGGACTTCCCCGGTAGCACGGCTCCAGGGGAAACCTGACTGCCGGGAAGTTCGGCATGGCTGCGGTGCCAGGGCCGGTGCCGACCGGCAGCCACTTCGCAATGCGCGGATGGCACTCGGGGAAATCAGAAATCCCGGACTTCCCCGGTAGCACGGCTCCAGGGGAAATCTGGGGCGGGGCGTTACGGCTCGCGGCAGGCGGCGAGCCAGAGCCGGGTCTGGTCGCGGATCTCCGAGGCGCTGGGCACCCGGTAGGCCTCGACGGCGGGGCCGTAGGCGGGCCAAAGCTCTTCGCGGATGACGTAGTCGACGTGGCGCCAGTCGGGGAGGTCCGGCGGGGGCGGAGGCGACTGGTCCAGGAAGAGCGAGCGGAGCTTATGCCAGAGCTGGACGCGGGTCTCGCGGATCTCCGGCGGGAGTGCGCGGAGCGCCCGGACCAGGTGGGCGACGTGGTGCCATTGTTTGATGGCGTCGGTATCCATGGCGTAGGGAACCTTGGGGTTGGTGGCGAGGCGCGCGGTGATGACGTCGACGAGCCAATCGTCCGGGAAGCCGGCCCATTCGCCGGCGATATCGAGGAGGTTCGATTCGACGATCGGGGCCACTTCGTCGCGGCAGATGGCTTCGAGTTCTTCGAGGGAGAAGGGCGAGCCGGCGGTGACGCGGGCGATGTGGGGGTAGTTAAGCCGGACGTCGGTATCGAGGAAGAGATCCGACTGGGCGATCCAGACCTGCTCGCGAATCGTTCGCAACTTCGGGGGTGGTGGGGGCATCTGACTCATGATGAGGAACCTACTCTTTACTTTAGCTATGACTACCGCAGCTGCTTTCTCCGCTTCGAGCGTCCACGAATTCACCATGCAGACGATCGATGGCCAGCCCGCGCCGCTCTCGGCTTACAAGGGCAAGGCCGTGTTGTTCGTCAACGTCGCCAGCAAGTGCGGCTACACGCCCCAGTACACGGGCCTGCAGAGCCTCTACGCGAAGTACAAGGACAAGGGCCTCGTCATCGTTGGCGTGCCGGCCAACAACTTCGGCGCGCAGGAGCCGGGCACGAACGAGGAGATCAAGACATTCTGCTCGCGCACCTATAACGTGACGTTCCCGATCATGAGCAAGGTCTCGGTGAAGGGCTCCGACATCACGCCGCTGTACCAGTTTCTGACCACCAACAATGGCGGCGACGTGAAATGGAATTTCACCAAGTTCCTGGTCGGCAAGGACGGTAAGCCGGTGCAGCGCTTTGAGCCGGGTGTGACGCCGGATTCCCCGGAGATGGCCCAGGCGATTGAGAAGGCTCTGCGGTAGGGACTTTCCGACCCCGGACTTCTCTGGTAGCACGGCCCTGTGGAAAAGTGGGCGGAGTGTTTGAGCCCCCCGGGTTGACCGGGGGGCTTCCTATTTCTGGCTAGGCCCAATACCAGACGATGATGACGCCTTGGCCGTGCTCGTGGGAATGGGAAATCGAGATGAGAAGTTCGCGCCCGACAGAGGTCGCGAATTGGCCGGCCTCCTCACACATCGACTCCCAACTGGAGAAGGTGGATCGGAAGATCTTGCTCTGCACAGTCATGTTGGTATTGTATGCCGGGGAAAACGAGCCCGTCAGCCGTGGCCGAGCTTCATGAGCCAGCCGAGGCCGAAGAGGGTGGCCATGAAGCAGCCGAAACAGTACAGGCCGTAGTGGAGGCGCTGTTTGTCGTCCTTTTTCGTCACCACGCCGAGGACGACCGAGATCAGGAGGGCCAGGAGGATCGAGGCCTCCATGTGGTTCAGGTTTACTTTCGGCATGGCGTTAGCTCTTCTCTCCGGTGGCGATTTCCCAGGCGTCCACCATGTTGAGGATGTTCAGCAAGCCGGCGCCGACCAGGAACTTCGTGCCGTAGTCGTGGACGTGGCCGGCGACGTCGACCTGGTTATAGCCGAGCCAGGTGGCCAGGTAGTAGGGGATCCCGACCATGAGGTTGGCGATGTGGCCGCCAACGTTGATGAGGGTCAGCAACAGGTCGCCGGTTTGGGGTTCAAAGAACGCGCCGCGCATCATGAGGCCGAAGAGGAAACAGATGACCGTGGCCGCGCCCACGAGGGCACCGCGCTGGGTTTGTTTCAAGTACACGTGGCCTCCGCCGGGGATGGCCCAGGCGATCAGCACGACTGGCAGCCACTTCGAGATCGGCACACTCGGCTTGGCTGGTTGGGGAATCTTTGCGGCGTCCGCGCTCATGGTTATCCTTCCATTGTATAGAATCTAGCTCATGACGAGAAGAACAGTTCTAGGTGGCGCTACGGCTGGGATGGCGTTACAGGCGCAAACCGGCGCAGCAAAGTACATTCGTTTCCAAAAAGGAACCCGGGTGGCGTATGGCGCCCTGATCGGTGACGACGTCAGCGAACTGACGGGCGATTTCCTGAAGGGCGGCAAGCCGACGGGGACCAAGCACAAGCTGAAGGACGTGAAGCTGCTGGCTCCGGTTGCACCGGGAAAGGTCATTGCCATTGCGCGGAACTACCAGAGCCATCTGGGCAAGATTCCGCCGCCGCCGCGGCCAGAGATGTTCTATAAGCCTGTCGCCTGTATTTGTGGCCCCGATGACGCCATTGTGCTGCCGAAGGATTCGACCGATGTGCATTACGAGGGCGAGCTGGTGGCGGTGATCGGGAAGAAATTGAAGAATGCCACCAAGGCGCAGGCCGCGGCTGGCGTGTTTGGAGTGACGTGCGGGAACGACGTGAGCGAACGGCAGTGGCAGGGCGGACCGGATAAAGATATTCAGTGGTGGCGGGCGAAGGGGTCGGACACGTTTGGGCCGCTGGGGCCGTGGGTTGTGACGGGGGTGGACTATTCGAAGCTGATGCTGCGGACTAGGCTGAATGGGAAAGTGGTGCAGGAGCAATCGACGGCGGAGTTGATTTACGACATCCCGACGATGATTGCGTTTACGAGTAAGTACGTGACGTTGGAGCCGGGGGACCTGGTTTATACAGGAACGCCGGGAACCACCAAAAAGATGGCACCCGGCGATGTGGTTGAGGTTGATATTGAAGGGATTGGCGTGTTGCGCAATCCGGTTAAAGGGGAGTAACTACTTCTTTTTCGCGGGGGCGGCGGCCTGCTTGGCGATGATCAGATCCTTGATCTTGTCGTAAGTAGCCTGAGGGACGCCGGCCTTGACGATTTCGTCCTTGCCCTTGTAGGGGCGGCCCTTGATGATCTTGTCGGCATAGGCGTCACCAATGCCGGGGATGGTCTTCAAGGTCGCGGCGGGCGCGGAGTTGACGTCGATGAGGGGGGCGGCGGCTTCCTTCTTGGCTTCCTTTTTGGCTTCCTTGGTGGCGGCCTTCGGAGCTTCCTTTTTCGCTGCCGGCTGGGCGGGCAGGAAGGAGGCGAGAGCAAACAGCGCGATTAAAATTCTGGCAAGCTTCATAGGATGGATTGTACTCGAATGGGAAGTGTGTGGAAAGTGGGAGTCTTGTCTCATGCAAGATGAGCCTGAAGGAACAGGCGATTCTCACACAAGATGAGCCTGAAGGCAGAGAGGTGGCGCAAGCTGGGGATTGATCATCAGCATGCAAGGTG
>JBIKOG010000056.1:0-35236 GCA_044358225.1 Bryobacteraceae bacterium
GTGTTTGCGGATCAGGATCCGAGTGATCCGATGAGCTGGAATTTGATGGCGTATGTGCGGAATAATCCGCTGCGGTATACGGATCCGACGGGGCGGGGTTGTGTGGCTCAGAGCAATCCGCAAGCCGGCGATGCGGCGAAGGCGGGCGCGATTCTTTGGTCGAATAGTGCACTTGTGCCGGGGCCGAGTTGTGGGGAGATTGATAAGGCGGATCAGGAGTTGAAGCCGACCGTAAAGGTAACGGAGGAAATTGGGTCAGTGTGGGCGTTCTTGACTGCCCCCGAGGTGCCTCGATATGTTCCGAATGACAGAGCTCTTCCTGACAGCGCCCGGAATTTCTTCTCGGCCGTTTATTACCGGACGGCTCACGACCTCGAGTGTGCCGGTTTGGGCTTTGCTGTGGGTGATGCTGGAGGGGCTTTGTTCGTTAGCGGACAGCCGAACGCTGGATTCAGATCACCCGTATCGGGCAGGCTGGTTGGAGGCTCAAAAGCACATGCCGTCGAAGGAGCATCTGAGGGCAGTTCAACAATCTCTGATGCGCTGCGTGGGACTCGGCTCGGAAATGTAAAACTTCCGGGTGGTCGGGTGTATCCTGCGCCGCGGGGCTACCCGTATCCGGGGGCGGATTGCGCTGGACCCGGAATAATCGGCTTGGAGTTCTTCTCGGGCGATGGGCACCGTTTGTCGGTGGAGCGGGAATGCTGTACGGAGCGATTTCTACCGGATTCTGTCTTTCGGAGTAGGAGGAAGCATGCCTTTAGCGTTCATAATTGGTGTCGCCCTATGCTTGTTTCTCGGTTTAATTTGGTGGCGACAGCAGGCACGACTCGTGAGACATCAGGGGTTCAATCGCGCACACTTCCTGGAGCACTTTCGGGCGATTGGGATCGTTGAACTCGTATCGGGTGCCGTATACGACCACTTCGGAGAGATGGCCGGGGTAGGAGGTTTTCAGCCAGCGCCGAGCGACTCTTTCGAGGGGACCTTCAAAATGACAAGTGAAGACCTTGACGATGAACTGGAGGAGTTACTGCAGAAAATTGGGTTGGAAATGCCTCACAGTGGAATTCTGCGAGAGTGGGACGGGAAGCTTGAAACCTTGTCGGATGCGGTTCGGTGGGTTGAGTGGGTGAGGACGAAGCAAAAATCCCTCGGTTAGTGAGCAGTAACCATGTGGGTGCCAGTGGAACCTTGGAGATGCATTGACGGCGATAAAGGTGCCGAGCGGGAAGCAGTACAACTGGCCGGTGACGGCGGCGAATCGGCCGCAGGCGGTGAACGGGGGCGTAACCGCGTATGCAACGGTGACCTCATTCACGGCGGGAGGAGATGCGAGTGGAATATCCTATGGCTCTTCTGGGATGACCGAGACTGTAGGGCGGAATGCGCGGGGGCAGGTTACGTCGATTCTGGCGCAGTTGGGGGCGACGACGCTGCTGAGTTTGACGAATGAGTTTGATGCTTCGACGAATAACGGGAATCTGAAGTCGCAGACGGTGTCGCCGCTGGGGATGACGCAGTTGTACAGCTTGAAGTTTGTTTTTTGAGGTCTGGGAGTTTAGAGGGTTCCGGCGGAGATTTCCCAGGCGGCGCCGGCGGCGATGGAGAGCAGTGTGAGCGCGACCCATAGGAAGAAGGCGAGTAAGCTGGGGCGGCGGGGCTTGGCGAGGGCTGGTGGGCGGACTTCGATGGGCGAGGCTGTGCTGAGAATCTGCGCGGTTTGGGCGGCGGCGGTGGCGGCTTCGGCTTCGGTGGGGCAGAGGCCGAGGAGATCGAGCATTTCGGCATCGCGGGTTTGGATGCCCATGGTGTAGTGGGTGCTGATGGCGTGGCCTTTGGCGTAGTCGATGATCTGGCGGTGATAGCAGCAGGCGATGGCTTCGCGGGGGACGGTGCGGCCGTTTCCGAGCGGGAAAGGGCGGAGGCGGATTTCGACTCCGGAGGGTTGGACGCGGGCTTGGCGATGGTTGGCTGTTAAGGCGGCGACGAGGTAGGTGAGGATGGCGAAGAAGGGGAGGAAGAGGCGGATGCCGGGGCCGAAGGATTCGGGGTGGAAGACGGCGCCGAGAGCGGCCCAGCCGAGGGGGAGATAGAGCAGGCCGAGTATGGCGGCGAGACCGGGGGGGACCCAGCGGCGGCGGAGGCGGAGCCCATCGATCATGAGGGAAATCGTACTCCGTCTTCGGTGTATTTCCCCCTATGGTACTAAGGCCCGGTGGGTTATATGCCCCATGAGCCGTTCCAAGTAATTGAAAACTAGTACGGTGTGTTTGGCACGCCGTCTGCAATAGAACCTGGGACATGGAGCAAACCTGGGTTGCAATCGTCGCGAGTCTGCTGATGGGCATCGGGGCGGCGTGCATTTATGTTTTCTCCGTGAAGCGGGACTATTTCCGGGATCTGGAGGAGGCCAAGTATCAGGTCTTCTGGTCGGATGTTGAGGAGATAGTGGACTCCGCGAAACCTGCAGAGGAGAGACGGAATGGGTAACCATGGCACGCAGAAGCCGGCGGAACAGGAAGAGGCCGGCGGGCGCCGACGGGTATTGACGTTTTTGAGCGCCTTCGGGCTGATTGGTTCGGCGGTGTTGAGTGCGTTTTCGAACTTCGTGTTCATTAAACCGCGGGCGACGTATGGACAGCCGTCGCGGTTCCACGTGGGCAAGCCGGACGACTTTCCCTCGGGGACGAAGCTGGCGTTGGAAGACCGGCGGATCTGCCTGGTGCGGGATGGGGACCAGTTCGCCGCGGTGTCGACGACTTGCACGCATCTGGGTTGCATTGTGAGCCCGTCGGACACGGGGTATTCGTGCCCGTGCCACGGGTCACGGTACGACCAGGACGGGAACGTGACGGGCGGACCGGCGCCGAAGCCGCTGGCCTGGTACAAGGTCTCGCTGGCGCCGAATGGGGAATTGGAAGTGGACAAAGACCAGGAAATCAAGCCTGGCACGTATTTCAACGTCTAAGTAGACCCTTATGAGCGAACCCACTGCTGTTGTGAAAAAGCCCAAGACGTTTGATCGTCTGCGGGTGTTGCCGCAGGAGATCTGGTCGTCGATCTTCCGGCATCCGCTGCCGGATTCCGACCTGGGGCGAAGCCAGACGAGCTTCACGAACTTCTTCCTGCATATCCATCCGGTGAAGGTTGACCGGCATACGCTGAAACCGTGGTTCACGATGGGGCTCGGGTTGATGAGCTTCTTCCTGTTCGTGATCCTGATTGTGACGGGCATTTTGTTGATGTTCTACTACGTGCCGTCGACGCAGCAGGCCTACGACCGGATGCTGGACCTGCGCGGCTCGGTGGCGTTTGGAACGTTCCTTCGCAACATGCACCGGTGGGGCGCGCACCTGATGGTGGCGGTGGTGTTTCTGCATATGTGCCGGGTGTTCCTGACGGGCTCCTATAAGAAGCCGCGGGAGTTCAACTGGGTGCTGGGCGTGGTGTTGTTTTTGCTGACGCTGTTCTCTTCGTTCACCGGCTACCTGTTGCCGTGGGATCAGCTGGCTTTTTGGGCGATCACGGTGGGTGCTTCGATTGCGGGGTACGCGCCGGTGGTGGGCAAGGAGATGCAGTTCCTGTTGCTGGGCGATACGGCTGTGGGCCAGGAGGCGTTGTTGCGCTTCTATGTGCTGCATATCGCGGTGTTGCCGGCGGTGATGATGCTGCTGGTGATGGTGCATTTCTGGCGGATCCGGAAGGACGGCGGGCTGTCGCGGCCGGAGCCGGAGGCGGCTGTGGCTGTTGCACAAGAAGTTCCGAAGCCGAAGAAGTTCGGGCTGCAGGGGCTGGTGCGCGGGCAGGTGCTGAACGCCGGGAGTTCGACGGAGAATTCGGTGTATTCGTGGCCGAACCTGTTCATTGCGGAGTTGTTTGTGTTCGTGTTCACGCTGGCGGTGATTCTGATTCTGGCGATGTTCTTCGATGCGCCGCTGGAGGAGCCGGTGAACATGACGCATCCGCCGAACCCGGCGAAGGCGCCGTGGTACTTCCTGGGCTTGCAGGAGCTGGTGAGCTACTCGGCATTCTGGGGTGGCGTGGGCATTCCGGGCCTGATGGTGGTGGGGCTGTTGATAGCTCCCTACATCGACCGCGGGCGGAAGGGCGTGGGGAAGTGGTTCGCCAGGGAGCGGCTGTTGGCCAATACCTTGTTCGTGAGCTTCGCCCTCCTCAACGTGATTTTAGTGATTATCGGCACCTTCTTCCGCGGGCCGAACTGGGAGTTCGTTTCCCCCTGGTAAACGGGACACTACTATGCGACTAGCCCTTGCGATTGCCTCCTTACTGATCCTGCTGGTGCACGGGTCGGTGTTCTTCCAGCAGTTCTTCTTCCGCTGGGAGCGGCACCAGACGGCGTACTTCGACCAGGCGAAAACACTGTCGAAGAACGAGAAAGAACGCGCGGCGCTGAACGACCGGTCGCCGCGGATTGAACAGACGATTGTGACGCAGTTTGGTGAGCAGCGGGTGGACCGCTGCATCACCTGCCACGTGGCCGCCGATGACCCGCGCTTCGCCGGCCACGCGCAGCCTTTGAAGTCCCACGGCTACTCGGCCTCGCTGGGCGATAGGAAGAAAGAAAACGGTAGCTGGGAGCGGCGACACAAGTTCGCCGACTTCGGCTGCACGGTGTGCCACGAGGGCCAGGGGCGCGGGTTGCAGACGCACTTCGCGCACGGCGAAGACCACTACTGGCCGGAGCCGCTGTTGGGTTTCGTGACGCAGGAGCCCTGGAAAAAAGAGTATTTGCCGCACCTGAAGGGCAAGGAGTTTTTGGAAGTGGGCTGCGCGCAGTGCCACACGGAAGAGAACTTTGCCGGGACGCCGACGATTGCCAAGGGCCGGCAGTTGTTCTTTGCCAACAACTGCTACGGGTGCCACAAGGTGGAAGGGATCTCCGACGGCACGTTGGGGCCGGACCTGTCCGAGGCGGGGAAGAAGTTCAAGATCGACTACCTGTGGGAGTCCATTGTGGCGCCTCGGGCGAACGCGGCGAACTCCTTCATGCCGAAGTTCAATATGAAGCCGGACGAGGTGAAGGCGCTGGTGGTGTTCCTGAAGAGCCGGAAGGGAATGAACTTCGCCGAGACCGGGTTGGAACGCTACAAGCTGCGGTTGGCCGATGCGGCCAAGACCGAGGGCGGTCCGGCGGTGGCGGCGCAGACGGTGACGGGCGGGGCGGAGTTGATTGAAAAGTTCGCCTGCACGGCGTGCCACAAGCTGGATGGGAAAGACGGCGGGATCTCGCCGGACATCAGTTACGCGGGCCTGATGCGGGACGAGAAGTGGATCCACGATCACTTCCGGGATCCGCGGGCGATCATGCCGGATTCGATCATGCCGTCGTTCCGGTTTACCGAGGCCCAGTTCCAGTCGATGAGCGCGTATCTGGCGGGGCGGAAGACGCCGGTGCCGGCGACGTTGACCGGGGCGGCGCTGTATAAAGAAGCCTGCCTGCGGTGCCACGGGGAAAAGGGCGATGGGCTGGGGCCGATTGCGATCTATCTGGATCCTTCGCCCCGCGATTTGACGAAGGCGTCGTTCATGAATTCCAAGCCCCGGGAGCGGTTTAAGAAAGCGATCCAGGAGGGCGTGGCGGGAACGTCGATGCCGCCGTGGGGCAAGGCGATGAGCGAGGCCCAGGTGGACGGATTGTTGGACTATGTGGAAGCCACGTTTGTGAAGACGAAGCGGGCGGGGCAGAAGACGCGGAAGTTGCCGGAGACGAATCCGGTGGCGATGAGCAAAGCGTCGACTGACCGCGGCGAAGGGATCTTCGTGCAGCGCTGCGCCGGGTGCCACGGACGCAAGGGCGACGGCAAGGGCCCGAACTCGCTGGACATTCTGCCGCGGCCGCGGAACCTGCGGAACGCGCAGTTTGTGAGCAGCGTGGACGACCGGCGGATGTTTGACTCCATCCTGTACGGGGTGCAGGGGACGGCGATGCCAGCGTGGATTGACTACGGGTTGAGCCAGAACGATGTGGGCGACCTGACGAACTTTATTCGAGGGATGAATCAGAAGGGGAGGAAGTAGGCCATGGCTGATGCGAACGCCCAGGACAGGGCGACAGAAATACAGAACGTGACCGGCTCGGCGCCGGTGGTCCATGAAGACATAACGGTGAAGTGGTTTCTGCTGAGCAGCGTGGCGTACTTCTTCATCGTGGGCATTGTGGCGGTGGTGATTGCGGCGAAGTTTGTGTGGCCGGAGTTGCTGTCGACGGTGGCTTACTTCACCTATGGACGCATGCGGCCGCTGCACGTGAACGGGATGCTGTTCGGGTGGCTGCTGGCGTGCGATATGGCGCTGATTTTCTACGTGGTGCCGCGGCTGTGCGGGGTGAAGTTGTGGAGTGAAAAGCTGGGCGTGGCCACGGGGATTCTGTGGAACATCATCATCCTGAGCGCGGTGGTTTGCCTGCTGATGGGATGGACGTCGGGGTTGGAATACGCCGAGTTGCCGCTGCCGCTTGATGTGCTGGTGGTGGTGGCCTGGATCATGTTCGGCGCCAACATCATGATGACCATCGCCACCCGGAAGTACCAGCAGATGTACGTGAGTATCTGGTACATCATGGGCACGATTCTGTGGACGGCGTTCGTGTACCTGACGGGCAATTTCGCAACGCTGTTTGCGACGGGCGTCAACCAGGCGAATTTGAACTGGATGTACGTGCATAACGCGGTGGGGCTGATCTTCACGCCGGCTGGGCTGGCGTTGGCTTATTACTTTATTCCGCGGTCGTCGAACCTGCCGTTGCATAGCCACAAGCTGTCGATGATCGGGTTCTGGTCGCTGGCGTTTGTGTATGTCTGGACGGGCGCGCACCACATGTTGCACGGGCCGATTTCGCAGTGGCTGCAGACGATTGCGATTGCCTTCTCGGTGATGCTGATCATCCCGGTGTGGGCGGTGGTGTTCAATCTGTTCGCAACCATCAAGGGCCACTGGCACGAGATGGGCGAGAACGTGCCGCTGAAGTTCCTGATGTCGGGCGTGGTGTTCTACCTGCTGACCTGCTTCCAGGGGCCGATGCACAGCCTGCGCGCGGTGAATGCGATTGTGTCGAAGACTGACTGGATTCCGGGGCACGCGCACATGGCGGTGCTGGGGGCGTTCAGCTTCTTTGCGATCGCCGGCACCTACTACATTCTGCCGCGGATTTTCCGCACGGAACTGCATTCGCAGCCGCTGGCGCAGTGGAGCTACTGGTTCTTTATGTCGGGCGGTTTGGGGTTCTTTGTGACGCTGTGGCTGGGCGGGTTCTGGCAGGGTTGGCAGTGGAACAATCCGGCGATTCCGTTCATCGACACGGTGATCGCGCTGGGGCCGGTATGGCTGGTGCGGTTCTTCTCCGGCATATTGATGTTCGCCGGAATCATCTGCTTCGCCTATAACGTCATGGCGACGGCGCTGGGCGAAAAGAAAGCACTGGCGGCGTAAGAGGAGACCCTATGTTACAGAAAGCGGATACCAATTTCGGATTTGCCATCGCGGCGTCGCTGGGGATCTTCTTCATCGGCGGCATTCTGACGACGGTGGCGCCTCCGTTGATCGATAAAACGTGGGCGAAACCGTTCTCGAACGACGATCCTTCGAAGGGGCCGACGGGGCAATTGAAACCGTACACGGAGCAGGAGTTGAAGGGCCGGGCGATCTATGTGCGCGAGGGTTGCACGTATTGCCATACGCAACAGACGCGCACGATTCTGGCCGATACCAAGCGCAGCGGCTGGCGTGGCGTGGATTCGCCGGTGTCGACGCCGGATGAGTTCGTCTACGACACGCCGCATCTGTTCGGCACCAAGCGCACGGGGCCGGATCTATCGCGCGTGGGCGGCAAGTATGACCAGCAGTGGCACCGCACGCACTTCCGCAATCCGCGGGATCTGGTGCCAGGTTCGGTGATGCCGCCGTTCCCGTGGATCGCCGCGAACGAGGAAGAGTTCCAGGCGATGGTGGCGTATCTACAGACGCTGGGCCGGGCCAAGAATTGGCGTCCAGACAACGATTTCGAGAAGTAGGGAGAGCGGCATGTATAGCGATTACGGCTGGCCGAGTGTCTATTTTTCGTATCTGTTTTTCGCAACTTTGTTCGGGACGGCGGCCTATTTCTGCCTGCGGACCCGGCGCGATGGCTACTGGAACGAGCACAGCGAGGATGCGAAGTTCCAGATGCTCAAAGAGGATTGACAAGGGGAGAGACGACGATGGAAGAGAAACCGCGAATCAAAGAGTACGCCGACGGATGGATCACCGAGAAAGAGGGAACGGAGGTTCCGACCTTTCTGAAGTGGGTGTATGCGGTGTGGGGCGTGTTCTGCGCGTCCTACCTGATTGTCTACATGAACGGTGAGGTGACCCATTCCGACCGCGGTGCGCTGGTGGTGGCTATGAACAACGCCACGACGCAGGCCGACTGGTTCATGATGGCCATCGCGGCGATGGCGTTCATCTACGTGCTGTGCGTCATCCTGTTCGCCTTTCGCTCCGGGAAACACTAATGGCTACGACGACGGTGCCCGCCAATCCGATTGAACTCGTTCAGCCGGACGAGTCCGCCTACTGGGTGGAGATGGTGAAGTGCCGGCATGCGTGTCCGGTGCACACGGACGCCTGCGGGTATGTGAACGCGATCGCCGAGGGACGCTACGAGGACGCTTACCGGATCATCCGGGCGACGAATCCTTTTGCCTCCATTTGCGGGCGTGTTTGCGGGGCGCCGTGCGAATTGAACTGCCGGCGCGGGTCGCTGGACGAGCCGGTATCGATCCGGGCGTTGAAACGATTCGTGACGGGCCAGTTCGGGCCGGAGACGGGCGACTTCACGCGGCACCGGGAGTTTGCCAACGAGAAGATGTTGCCGCCGAACCGCGGCGACTACGAGCGCGTGGCGGTGGTGGGTGGCGGCGTGAGCGGGATGACGGTGGCGCATGACCTGACGCGGATTGGGTACAAAGTTACGGTGTTTGAGGCCGATGCCGAGCCGGGCGGGATGACGCGCGTTGGCGTGCCGGTGTACCGGTTGCCGCGCGATCTGGTGATGGCGGAGATCAACGCCATTCTGTCGCTGGGCGTGGAGTTGAAGTGCAACATGCGGCTGGGCCGGGACTTCACGATTCCGAGCTTGCGGGCCGAGGGGTTTGCGGCGATTTTCCTGGGGATTGGGTTGCCGAAGGGCCGGAAGTTGAACGTGCCGGGGAATGACCTGGAAGGCGTGTGGGATGGGATGGAGTTTTTGCGCTCGTTCAACGAGGGCACGCCGATGCCGCTGGGGGAACGGATTGTCGTTGTTGGCGGCGGCAACGTGGCCTACGACGTGGCGCGGAGCGCGCTGCGGCCGGCGTGGATGAAGAGCCGGGGCGAGGAGATCGAGGAGATCAATCGCGAGCAGCAGATGGCCTACGACGTGGCGCGGAGCGCGCTGCGGATGAGCGGGGATAAAGAAGTCCACGTGGTGTGTTTGGAGAGCCGGGAGGAGATGCCGGCGGATGAGATTGAGATCGAAGAGGGCAAGGAAGAGGGCGTGCGGTTGCACGCGCGGCGCGGGCCGCTTTCGATTGAGGGCCAAGACGGGAAAGTGAAATCGTTCCGGGCGGTGAAGTGCGTTTCGGTGTTCGATGAGAACAAGAAGTTCAGCCCGAAATTTGACGATGCCGATGTGGAGGAGATCTTTGCCGATACGGTGATTTTCGCGATCGGGCAGACGTCGGACCTGTCGTTCCTGGACCCCGCCGACGGGGTGGCGAGCGAGCGCGGATTGATCAAAGTGAATCCGGAGACGTATCAGACGACGGCGCCCGATGTGTTCGCGTGCGGCGATATCGCGCACGGGCCGAGGTTGTTTATCGACGCGGTGGCATCGGCGCAGATCGCCGCCCGTTCGATGCACGACTTCCTACGCCGTACGCGGACGGACGTGGTGTTGCGGCGGAACTGGAAGCCGGCTGATTACACGATGGCCGACGGCTGGGAGCGGTTTGAGCGGGAGAATCCGCCGGCGCTCGATCCGGCGCGGCGGGCGAGTTCGGTGGATATTGTTGAGGAGAACTTCAGCGAGGCGGACGCGCGGCACCAGGCGTCGCGGTGCTTGCGGTGCAACATCAACACGGTGTTCGACACGAGCAAGTGCGTGGGCTGCAACGGGTGCGTGGACGTGTGTCCGGAGCGCTTGATCCGGTTGACGCCGTTGACGGAACTGATTGGGAATCCGGAGTGGGCGGAGATGCTGGACGGGGCCGACCCGGCGGAGTTCGGGGCGGTGTTGATGAAGGATGAGTCGACGTGTTTGCGGTGCGCGATGTGCGCGTCGCGGTGCCCGACGCATGCGATCACGATGCAGCAGTTCGAGTTTGCGTGGGAGTGCGTGAGCATTCCGGCGCCGAACGCGAAGATCAACTACGGCACGGCTGTATGACCGGGGCGGACTGGGGCGTGGCTTTCGGACTAGGGCTGGCCAGCAGTCTGCACTGTTCGCAGATGTGCGGGCCGATCGTGATGACGGTGGGCGCGGCGGGCGGCGGGTTGGCCGGGCAATTGGCGTATAACGCGGGGCGGATTGCCACGTATTCGCTCCTGGGAATGGCGGCGGGGGAGGCGGGTGGCGGGGTGGCGGTGATGGCGGCGTTACCTGGTTTGGAACGCTGGGTGGCTTTGGCAAGCGGCGTGCTTCTGGTATTGGCAGGAGTCTGGATGTTAGGGCTGATCCCAAAGCGACAGTTGATACAGATTGAGCAGAGCCCGACGGCGCGGCGGTTGCTGCGCATGACGGCGCCGCTCTTGATGAAGTCTGGTGTTTTCAATCGCTTGCGGCTGGGGCTGCTGCTTGGCTTTCTGCCGTGCGGACTGGTTTGGGCGGCGCTGGTGAAGGCTGCTTCGACCGGAAGCGCGTTGGACGGCGGCGCCACCATGATGGGATTTGGCGCGGGAACAGCGGGCGCGCTGCTGGCAATCGGGTTATTTGCCACGGGGATTCAGAAACGGTTTACCCGTTATGGAACCCGTGTGGCGGCGGTGGCCATGATTGCGGCTGGGCTGTTTGTGGCCTGGCGCGGGACGCTACCCATTCCAGTCTCCGGAAAAGGGGCTCCTGCCTGCCATGTCCAACATCATTCCTGACATAAAACCGGCAGGGCGGACGCGGCCGGCGCCGTTGCCGCCGCCGAAGTGGAGCTACCACCAGGTTCGGAAGCTGATTCACCTGGCGTGTTTCCTGGTGTTTCTGGGCTTGCCGTTTTTGAACGTGATGCGGTTTGACCTGCCTCGGCAGCGGTTCTATTTTGCCGGGTACGAGCTGGGGATCAGCGAGTTTTCGATTCTGTTTTTCACGCTGCTGTTTTTGATGTTTGTGATCGTGGCGGTGGCACTGATTTATGGGCGGATCTATTGCGGGTATCTTTGCCCGCAAACCATTTTCAGCGAGGCGGCGCAGTGGTGGGAAGGGCGAGTGGCGCGGTTTGTGAAGATGCGGTGGGCGGGGTCGGCTGCGTCTGTGTTGAAAGTGCGGGAGAGGATTATCTCGCTGGCCGGGGTGTTTGTGGCGTCGGTATTTTTGGCGTTTGTGTTCATCTCCTATTTCGTGGAACCGGGGGATCTGTTCCAGCGGCTGATCTCGCTGGACGTGCAGACGACGGGCGGAGTGGCGGGTTTGATTGTCACGCTGTTTACGTTTCTGGACTTCGCGTTTGTGCGGCAGACCTTCTGTACGACGGTGTGCCCGTATGGGTATTTGCAGGGGATGCTGGTGGATAAGAACTCGCTGCTGGTGCATTACCGGGACGAGGAGAAGAGCTGCATCGAGTGCAAGAAGTGCGTGCGGGTGTGTCCGATGGAGATCGATATTCGCGATAGCCCGAAGCAGATGGAGTGTGTCCACTGCGGCGAATGCATTGATGCTTGCGGCGAGGTGCTGGGGCGTTTGGGCCGGCCGACCTTGATCCACTACGCCTGGGGCGAGACCGGGGCGGTGATGGGGAACAAGTCCGAGAAGTGGTACCAGCGAATGGGCTTCCGGGATACAAAGCGCGTGGCGCTGTTGTTTGTTTTGTTGTTCTACTTCACGGGGTTGATGACGGCGCTGTCGATGCGGCACACGGTGTTGGTGCAGTTCCGGGCGGACCGGGGGCAGCACTTGTACAAGATCGACTCGCACGGGTTGGTGGTGAATACGTACAAGGCCAAGATGTCCAATCGCGGGACGGAGCCGGCCGGCGTGTCGTTCCGGATCGAGGGACTGCCGGGGGCGGTGATTGAGCCGGCCGGGGCGGTGCTGGTGGATGCCGGGGCGGTGGTGGAGCAGGACGTTCAGATATTGGTGGCGCCGGGTTCGCGCCAGGATGTGACGCATGTGAAGATCACGGCGCGGGCGATGCCGGGCCGGTCGGAAACGGCGTTTGCGACGACATTCTTGAGCCCGCCGGCGGCGGGGAAGGGGACGGCTAAGTGAAAAAGGGAAAGACGATCGTGCCGCATTTTCTGGCCGTGATCTTCGTGGGTTTCTTCGTGATCATGATCTACGTTTATGTGGAGGCGAAGAAACTGAATCCGGTACTGCTCGATGAGCACGGGCACGTGCGCGGGGAGAAGCGGTAATGGCGAGCCCGGCGATGACCGGTGTCCATTGCCAGCTTTGCGGACTGCCCGCGGGGACGACCGTTTATAGGGGCATCTTTGACGGATTGGACAAGCTGTTCTGCTGTCACGGCTGCCTGCACGTGTTTACGATTCTGCGCGAGAGCGGGGCGCTGCAGCCGGGGGTGGATCCGCGAGATACGGAGCTGTTCCGGAAGTCGCTGGCGGCGGGGCTGGTGTCGCAGCCGGAGGATGTCGGGATCCCCGAGGAGACCGGAGAGTCGGCGGAGTTGGCGCTGCAGGTGAACGGGATGTGGTGCGCGTCGTGCGCATGGCTGATCGAACACATGTTGCGGAAGGAGCGAGGCGTGCTGGCGGCGGAGGTGCTGTTTGCCAGCGACCTGGTGAAGGTCCGGTATCTGCCGCAGCGGATGCCGCCGGGGCGGATCCGGGAGCGCATTGAGCGGCTGGGGTATCAGGTGGCCGACTACAAGCCCGGCGCCGAGCGGGCCGATGATGGGCGCCAGCGGGACTTGCAACTGCGACTGGGCGTGGCCGGGTTCGTTTGGATGAACGTGATGACGTTGAGCAGCGTGTTCTACGTCAGCTATTTTGAGGCGATTGCCGACAGCATGCGGTCCTATTTGCCGTGGGTGCTGATGGTGCTGACAGCGCCGGCGGTGTTCTATTCGGCGTGGCCGATCCTGCGGCTGGCGGCGTTGGGGCTGCGGCAGGGGATGCTACGGATGGAGGCGCTGTTGGCGCTGGGCATCCTGGCGGCGTATGGGTTCAGCGTGTTTGCGGCGTTCGCGGGCGGGAATCATTTTTACTTCGACACGGCGTGCGCGATTATCACGTTTGTCCTGATCGGGAAGCTGCTGGAGGCGGGGGCGAAGGCGCGGGCGGCGCGGGCGGTGACGCTGTTGCACCGGATGATGCCGCGGAAGGCGCGGATGATGGACGGTGGGCAGGAGCGCTGGGTGAGCGTGGAGCGGCTGCAGAGCGGGATGCTGTTTGTGGTGAAGGCGGGGGAGCGCGTGCCGGCGGACGGGTTCGTGGCGCAGGGGCATTCGCTGGTGGATGAATCGGTGATCACCGGGGAGAGCCGGCCGGTGGGCAAGACGCCGGGGGCCGCCGTGGTGGGTGGCAGTTTGAACGTGTCGGCGGCGTTGACGGTGACGGCGTCGCAGGTGGGCGAAGACGGGACGCTGGCGCAGATGATCCGCGCGGTGGAGCGGGCGCTGGCGAGCCGAGCGCGCGTGGAACGGCGCGTGGACCGGGTGACGGCGATTTTCATTCCGGTGGTGCTGGTGCTGGCTGTGGCGACCTTCTTCGGCTGGTGGCTGCTGGGCGGGGAACCGGTGCAGGCGGCGCTGCTGCATGCGATTGCGGTGCTGGTGATTGCGTGCCCGTGCGCGCTGGGGATTGCGACGCCGCTGGCCATATCTTCGGCGGTGGGCGCGGCCTCGCGGCACGGGATTCTGATTAACAACGCCGACGTGTGGGAGACGGTGGACAGCGTGGGCACGGTGGTGTTCGACAAGACGGGCACGGTGACGGCGGGTGAGTTCCGGATGTTGCGGTGCGCGGGGTTGGACGAAGTGGAGATGCTGCGGTGGGTGGCGCCGATTGAGGTGATGTCGGAGCATCCGCTGGGGCGTGCGATTGTGGACCGTGCGGTGTCGCTGGGGTTGACCTTTGAGCCGGCCCTGGATGTGTTGCGGTACGACGGGATGGGGATTTCCGGCGGCGTGCTGGGCCAGGAGGTGTTCGCGGGGAATCAGCGTCTGGCGCTGCAGATGGCAGGCCGGATTCCGCCGGTGCTGGCGTCGGTGGCCGAAGCGTGGCAGAGCGAGGGGTTGTGCGCGGTGTATGTGGGCTGGGCTGGCGCGGTGCAAGGGGTGATTTGCTGCGGCGACGCGATCCGCGGCGAGGCGCGCGAGGCGGTGGCGGCGTTGAAGAAGAAGGGCCTGCAGACGATTCTGCTGTCCGGCGATTCGCAGGGAACGACGGAGGCGGTGAGCCTGGCGGTGGGCGCCGACAGCTTTGAGGCCGAGGTGTTGCCGGAGGGTAAGGCCGATTTCATTCGCCGGGTGCAGGCGGCGAATGGCGCGGTGGCGATGGTGGGCGATGGGGTGAACGACGCTCCGGCGCTGGCGCAGGCGACGTTAGGCATTGCGATGGGCAGCGGCGCGGCGCTGGCGATGCAGGCGGCGCCGGTGGTGCTGATGACGCCGTCGTTGCGGCGAGTGGGAGACACGTTTGAACTTGCGTCGCGGACCGTGGCGACGGTGCGGAGGAATCTGTTTTGGGCATTCGCCTATAACGTGGCGGGGATCACGCTGGCTGTGGCTGGGGTGATCACGCCGTTGTGGGCGGCTGGAGCGATGATCATCTCCAGCGTATCTGTGATCGTTCAATCGGCGAGGCTGGCGCGATGGGAACCAAAAGAGTGAGAATAGATAGGCCGATGATTGAGGGAGATACGCGGGCACAAAACCGGTTTCGCGAACTTTTGGATGCTGCGCCGGACGCCATTATTGAGGCGAATTCGGAAGGCCGGATTGTGCTTGTCAACGAGATCGCGCAGCGGCTGTTTGGGTATTCGCGCGAGGAGTTCCTGGGGCTGTCGATCGACGCGCTGGTGCCGGCGGCGGGGCGGGGGCAGCATGCACAGCGCCGGGACGCGTTCGCGCAAAAGGCTTCGACGCGGCCGATGGGATCGGGATTGGAACTGCGGGCGCAGCGGAAGGACGGATCTGAATTTCCGGTAGAGATCAGCCTGAGTCCGATTCATTCCGAAGAGGGTTTTCACGTGATCGCGACGGTGCGCGACGTGACGGCGCGGCGGTTGGCCGAGGAACGGTTCCAGGAGATGCAGGACCGGTTCACGCGGGAGTTGGAAGAGAAGAACCGGCAACTGCAGCAGCGGAACGCGGAAGTGGAGCGGAGCGACCGTTTGAAGAGTGAGTTCCTGGCGAGTATGAGCCACGAATTGCGTTCGCCGTTGCATACGATTATCGGTTTCGCGGAGTTGCTCATCGAAGAGCTGGAAGGGTCGCTGAACGAAAAGCAGAAACGGTTTGTCTCCAACATTCATCAAGACAGCCACCACCTGCTGGCGTTGATTAACGACCTGCTGGATATCAGCAAGATCGAGGCCGGGCGGATGGAGTTCCACCTGGAAAAGTTCGCGCTGGGCCCGGCGCTGGGCGAAGTGATGGACATGATCCGTCCGCAGGCCGAGGGCAAGGGGCTGCGGCTGACGGCGGAGATGGACGAAGGGATCTTCGTGGAGGCCGACCGGTTGCGGCTGCGGCAGATCCTGACCAACCTGTTGAGCAACGCGGTGAAGTTCACGCCGGCGGGCGGGACGGTGGCGGTGTCGGTGATGGCGCGGCGGCACAAGGTGGCGATCTCGGTGGTCGATAGCGGCGTGGGCATTGCGCGCGACGACCACGAGGCGATCTTCGATAAGTTCTATCAGGTGGGTTCGACGACGAAGGGCGTGCGCGAGGGCACGGGGTTGGGGCTGGCGATCACCAAGCGGCTGGTGGAGCAGCAGGGCGGGCGGATCTGGGTTTGCAGCGAGCCGGGGCAGGGCAGCACCTTCGTGTTCACGGTGAAGACGGGGGACACGCACCGGGGGCTGACGCGGCCGTTGGTTTTGATCATTGAAGACGAACCGCGGGCGGCCGAGCTGTTGGTGAACTATCTTACGCCGGAGGGGTTCACGGCGCTGTGCGCCGAGAGCGCCGAGCAGGCAGCGACGGTTGCGGCGGAGCTATCTCCGGAGGCGATCGTGGTGGACCTGTCGACGCCGACGAGCCAGGAATGGCGGATGATTCGGGATTTGCGGAGCCAGTCACGGCTGGAGGCGATTCCGATTGTGATCGTGTCGGTGACCGAGGAGTGCGACGCGGCGCGGGCGTTGGGCGTGGAAGCGCATCTGACGAAGCCGGTGGGCAAGCGGCAGTTGCTGGACACGCTGGCGCGGGCGGTGCGGACGCAGTCCGACCGGCGGCCGGTGCTGGTGGTGGATGACGAGCCGATGGCGCGGGAGTTGCTGGGGGCGATTCTGCGCGAGGCCGGCCACACGACGGCGATGGCGGCGAGCGGGGAAGAGGCGTTATCCCTGATGGAACAGGCGACGCCGTCGGTGGTGATCCTGGACCTGATGCTGCCGGGGATGAGCGGTTTCGACGTGTTGTCGCGTATCCGGGAACGGGCCGAATGGAGCGAGGTTCCTGTTGTCGTACTGACGGGGTTAGAATTGAACCGAGGCGATGCGGAGCGGTTGAAGAAAACCACCGTGGCGATTCTGCGAAAAGGGCAATCCTGGAAGCAGCCGCTGTTGGGTGCTTTGCGGAAAACTGTCCGGCAGTCCTAGCAGCCTCGCGTTCCTTCATGACCATACTGGTAGCCGATGACAGCGAGAAGAACCGTGAGCTTTTGCGCACCGTGTTGAGCCATTTGGGCCACGCGGTGACGGAGGCGACCAATGGGCGGCAGGCCGTGGACTTGGCCGTGGAACTGGCGCCGGAACTGATGATCTTTGATCTGCAGATGCCGGAACTGGACGGGTTCGGGGCGATGCGCGAGGTGCGGGCGATGGATCGGTTTCGGGAAACGCCGGTGCTGGCGTTGACGGCCTACGCGATGGAAGGCGACCGGGAGAAGGCGCTGGCGGCGGGATTTACTTCGTATTTGACCAAGCCACTACGGCTGGCGGATTTGCGGGCCGAACTGGCTCGATGGACGGTACAAGCATGAGTGGCGCATTGATGACTCTGTTGATCATTGACGATAACGTGGGGAACCTGGAACTGCTGCGGTCGGCGCTGCGGCGGGCGGATGTGGAGATCCTCACGGCCGAGGACCCGGAGGAGGGGCTGGATCTGGTGGCGTCGCGCCATCCGCAGATCGTGCTGACCGACCTGGTGATGCCGCGTGTGACGGGCATGGAAGTGCTGGAGCGGATCATGGCGTTCGACCCGTCGATCGATGTGATTCTGATGACGGCGCACTATTCGACCGACACGGCGGTGGAGGCGATTAAGAAGGGCGCGTCGGACTACTGGAACAAGCCGGTGCCGATCGACACGATTCGCAAGCGCGTGGACCAGTTGCTGGAAACGGCGCGGCGGCGGATGCGGGCGTCGTCGTTGCAGCACGAGCTGCTGGACAGCGCTGAGTTCCACGGGATCGTGGGCAACAGCCCGCAGATGTGGGACTTGTATTCGCGGATTGAGCGTGTGGCGCCGCACTACCGGACGGTGCTGGTGACCGGGCCGACGGGGACGGGCAAGGACCTGGTGGCGAAATCGCTGCACGCGCTGAGCCCGGTGGCCGATGGGCATCTGGTGGTGTTGAACTGTTCGGCGGTGGTGGAGACGCTGTTTGAAAGCGAACTGTTCGGCCACGTGCGCGGGTCGTTTACGGGCGCGGTGGCGGACAAGACGGGGCTGTTTGAACACGCGCATAAGGGCACGCTGTTTCTGGATGAGATCGGCGATATGCCGTTGAGCACGCAGGCGAAGCTGTTACGGGCGATTCAGAATCAGGAGATTCAGCGGCTGGGGTCGTTGACGCCGAAGCGGGTGGATGTGCGGATTATTGCAGCGACCAACCGGGATTTGCGGCAGTGTATTGCGGATAAAACGTTCCGGGAGGACCTGTATTACCGGCTTGGGATGGTGGAAATCGCGGTCCCGGCGTTGAATGGGCGCGAGGGCGATTTGCCGTTGTTGATCCGGCATTTTACGCGGCGGTTCAGTGAGCTGTACCGGAAGCCGATTGCGGGGTGGACGCGGCGCGCGGAGATCGTGATGCAGCGGCACCGGTGGCCGGGGAACGTACGGGAGCTGGAGAACGCTGTTGGTCATGCGTGCATGATGGCGCTGGGCGAGACGATTGACGTGGGCGACCTGCCGCCTTATTTGTGGGGCGGGGAAGGTGAGCAGGCGTCGATGATGGCGCCGCTGCCGGTGGCCGCGGGCGGCGAGATGCCGGGGTTGGAAGACCAGGAGAAGACGCTGTTGCAGCAGGCGCTGGAGAAGTGCGGCGGCAACCGGACGGCGGCGGCGCGAATGTTACGGATCAGCCGCGACACGATGCGATACCGGATGAAGAAGTTCGGGCTGGGTTAGAAAACAAAGCGCAGGCCCATCTGCATGATGCGGGGGCCGGAGGTGGTGTCGATCTGACCGGGGCGGACGGTGCCGATGTTGGCGCGCGGGTCGCCGAGATTGGCGTGGTTGAGCGCGTTGAACATCTCCCAGCGGTACTGGAGTTCGCGTCGTTCGCCGAACTGGAACCCCTTGAACAGGGCGAAGTCCAGGTTGTAACTGCCGGGCCCGATGAGGACGTTGCGGCCGAAGTCGCCATACGTCCCGAGGGCGGGGATGGCAAAGGCGGCGGCGTTGTAGTAGGCGGCCATCTGTGCGTCGCGGGAGCGGCCGGAGGGCAGGTAGGGATTGCCGACAAGGTTGGCGCGCTGGGTTCCGGTGCCGGAGAGAGCACGGTCGCTACCGGAGACAATATTGACGGGCGTGCCGGTCTGGGCGTTGAAGATGCCATTGGTCTGCCAGCCGCCGAGAACCCGCTTGGCGAAGCCTGCGGCAGGCCCGGGGATGGTCCACAGGAAGCTGGCGATGAAGCGCTGGCGAACGTCGAAATCGGACAGGCCCTTGTCGGCGCCGATGTTGAAGGGGTTCTGGCCGGTGAAGCCATCGACTTCGAGCGAACTGGCGTCCAGCGAGCGGCCGTAGGTGTAGCTGGCCATCACTGTGTAGCCCTTTGTGAAGCGCTTGTTGAGCGTGGCCTGGAAGGCGTTGTAGCTGGAGTTGACGTTGTTCTGATAGTTGGTGACGCTCTGGAATGTCGGCGCGAAGAGGCGGCGGGCGTTGATGTTGGCGGTGGTGGCGCCGGGCGCGAAGACAGCCGGGTTCGCCTCGACGCGATTGGAGAGTTTGGTGCCCTTGGAGGCGACGTAGGCGAGAGTCCCCGTGAAGCCGGCGGCGATTTCGCGTTGGACATTCAGGTTCCATTGCTGGATGTAGGAGGTGGCCAGATCCGGATCGATGGACAGGCCGACGGTGACCGGCAGCGAGAAGCGGTAGCGGGCGCGCTCTTCTGGCGTGGACGGCGGCGTGTAGGGGAATGGGTTCGTGATGCCTCGATAGGGGTCGGAAAAGCTGGCGGGTTGATTGATGGTGGTTTGGAACGAGTAGGGCGGGGAATTCACGAAATGGCTGAGCATGTGGAAGCGCGGGCTGTCGAAGAACACGCCATATCCCGCGCGGACGCTGGTCTTCGTGGAGCCGCCGGGGCGCCAGGCGAGGCCGAGACGCGGGGCCATGTTGTTCCAATCGGTATCGGTGCCGCCGCGCTGGACGCCGGGATCGCCGACGTAGAGCAAGCCGGCCGGGGCGGAGGGGAAGACCTTTGACTGTTGACCCGGGCGGAAAACGGTGAGTTCGTCGTTGGTGGCGTAGAAGGGCAGGTAGGGCTCCCATCGCATGCCGGTGCTGAGCGTCAGGTTTTTGGTGAGCTTGATATCGTCCTGGAAATAGAAGGACGGGGCGTGGTTGGCGTTGCGGTTGAGGCGGAGCGAGCCTTGGGTCATGGCGGACGGACGGCCGAGGAGGAAGTCGGCGAAGGACTCATTGGAGAAGCGGCCGTCGAAGGTGAACTGCGGGTCGATGCCGTTGCCGGTGACGCGGTCGGAAAAGCTGTAGCGGTATTCACCGCCGAACTTGATCTGGTGCCGGCCGCGGATCCAGGAGAGGCTGTAGGTGGCCTGGTAGGTGCGGCGATCGATGGTGACCAGGTTGTCCTGGGCGAGGTTCCAGTAGCCGTTGACGGCGCCGCGGTAGAGCGGGACGAGCTTGAGGCCAGCGGTCTCCGGAGCGCCGCGGTTGATCTTGACGCCGAGGTCGGCGAAGCCGATTCCGTCTCCAGGACCGACGGGTAGCGGGCCGCGCGTGATCTTGGTTTGATTGGCGGTGAACTGGCCGGAGCCGAGCAGGCCGGGGGAGATGGTCCAGGTGTGCTGGCCCTGGATGTTGTAGCTGTTGAAACTGTTTTCGGCGTGGAGGACGGGGAGGCCGGCGGTGTTGGATTCGAAACTCTTGCTGTAGAACACACGGCCGGTGAGGCGCTGGGCGGAGTTGAGCTGGTGGTCGGCACGGCCGATGTACTGGTTGGCGTCCTGGAGATTGGGGCGGTTGAAGATGAAGCGGTTGTTGGCGGCGTTGGGGAGTGGGATGGAGAGCTTGGTGAGGAAGTTGAGGGAGGCGGGGTCGAATCGGGACGAGGGGATCTGGCCGCCGGGGAAGGGCTGATTGGTGGAGGGGTCGTTGGGGAACCGCGCGAAGGCGCCGAAGTTGCCGGAGCGCATGGCGGCGGTGGGCACGGTGAGGCCGGAGAAGGTGGCGCCGGAACGCTCCCGCATTCCTTCGTAAGAGCCGAAGAAGAACGTGCGATCGCGAATGACAGGGCCCCCGGCGGAACCGCCGAACTGGTTGCGGCGGAGCTTGCCTTTTTCGAGCCCGAAGAAGCTGCGGGAGTCCATCACGTCGTTTCGCAGAAACTCATAGGCGGAGCCATGGAATTTGTTGGTACCGGACTTGGTGACGGCGTTGATGATGGCGCCGGAGTTGCGGCCGTATTCGGCGGAGAAGTTATTGGTCTGGACGCTGAACTCTTCGAGGGAATCGGGGTTGGGGAGGATGGCGGCGGTGTTGAGCTGGGGGTCGTTGTTGTCGCCGCCGTCGAGCAGGTAGTTGTTGGCGGTGCCGCGCGCGCCGTTGACGGAGATTCCGCCATTCTGGCCGAGGCCGTTATTTCCGCCGCCCGGGACGGCGCCGGGGAGGAGGCGAACCAGTTGCAGGGCGTTGCGGCCGTTCAACGGGAGTTCGGTGATGCGGCGTTCGTCGATGATCTCCTTCAACGTGGCGCCCACGGTTTCCACTTGCGAGACGGAGCCGCCGACGGTGATGGATTCCGAGACCTGCCCCAATTCGAGCATGGCTTGGACCTGTCGCGTGGCGTCGGCATCGAGCCGGAAGGACTGGGAGCGGAAGGGGCGGAAGCCGTCGCGGGTGACTTCCACGCGGTACTCGCCGATGGGGAGTTGCGGCAGCGTGAAGCGGCCATCGGTGTCGGAGACGGCGGCGGAGACGAGGCCGGTGCCTTCGTTGACGGCGCGTACGGCGGCGCCGGGGACTACGGAGCCGGACTTGTCCTGGACCGATCCGGTGATCTGCCCGCCGGACTGGGCGAGGGCGATTGCGATTGCAGCGACTGCGAACAGGGAGCGCATGATTGGGGATGAGTATATAAACTTCGGCACCCGATTGGGCATGTTACCCTCACAACAAATGACTCGTGCCATGTTGTTTTTCTTGTCCACCGTTCTGTTGTTTGCGCAGCCGAAGGCGATTGACTGGGCGCAGGTGGAGCAGGAAACGCTGCGCCACTTCACGGCGCTGGTGAAGATTGACTCGACCGATCCGGGCGGCAGCGAGAAGCCGGTGGTGGACTATTTGAAATCGGTGCTGGATAAAGAGGGTATCGAGACGAAGGTGTTCACGCGGACGAACCTGGCCGACCCGTCGCGGGTGCGGCCGAACCTGATTGCGCGGCTGAAGGGCAATGGGAAGAAGAAGCCGCTGCTGATTGTGGGCCACACCGATACGGTGAACGTGGACGCGAAGAAGTGGAAGCACGGGCCGTTTTCGGCGCATCGCGAGGGCGGACATATCTATGGCCGCGGGACGGTGGACGATAAGGACAACCTGACGGGCGCGTTGATGTCGATCATTCTGGCGAAGCGGTCGGGGCTGGCGCTGGACCGCGATGTGATCTTCCTGGCCGAGGCCGGGGAAGAGGGCGCGACGTCGATTGGCATTGCGTTTCTGGTGAGCGAACACTATGCGGATCTGGACGCCGAGTATTGTTTGGCGGAGGGCGGGTCGGCTGTGCGGACGGGAGGGAAGCTGCGGTTTGTTTCGATTGAAACCACGGAGAAGATTCCGCGGGGCGTGAAGCTGGTGGCGAGCGGGGTGGCGGGGCATGGGTCTGTGCCGCTGCGGACGAACCCGGTGGCGCACATCGCCAAGGCCGTTGGGAAGATTGCCGACTGGCAGCCGCCGATGCGGTTGAACGACACGACGCGGACTTACTTTGAGCGGCTGGCGGGGATCTCGACGCCGGAAGAAAAAGAACGCTACAACGGGCTGTTGAACCCGGAGAAGACGGACGCGATTCAGGAGTATTTGGCGGTGAATGAGCCGCGGCACAACTCGATGCTGCGCACGTCGCTATCGCCGAATGTGATTCAGGCGGGGTACCGGATCAACGTGATTCCTTCGGAGGCGGAGGCGACGATTGATATTCGCGCGTTGCCGGACGAGGATATGACGAAGTTCTACGAGACGTTGAAGGGCGTGATTAACGATCCGGTGATCAAGATGATTCCGCAGTCCGGTTCGGCGCGGCCGGGCGCGCCGCCGTCTTCACTGAACAACGAAGCGTTCCGGACGATTGAGGCCGTCGCGAAGAAGCACTACGACGGCGCGACGGTGTTGCCGACGATGTCGACCGGGGCGACGGACATGGCGTTTTTGCGGGCGAAGGGGATGCAGTGCTACGGCATTGGACCGGCGATTGATTCCGAAGATGGGCCGAAGGGGTTCGGTTCGCACAGCGATCAGGAGCGCATTCTGGAGTCGTCGTTGCACCAGTTTGTGAAGTTCCATCATGACCTGGTGGTGGAGTTGGCCGGGGCGAAGTAGGAGATTTCTGACGGACTAACGGGCCAATAACCGCGTAAGCTATTGGTGAATTATGTCCCGAACTCTGCTGGTACTGGTTGTTGCCACACTTACGCTGAACGCGCAGTCGTTCGTCGAAACCGTCGCGGGGACGACGTGGATTTTCCCATCTGCTCCGGGGCCGGCCACGCAGGCGCCGCTCGGGGCGATGGAGACGATTGTTGCCGATGCCAATGGGAATCTGTTTGTTGCGGACCCGGACAATCATGTCGTGGTCCGCATCGATCCACGCGGGATTCTGACTCCGTATGCGGGCAACGGCATTGGCGGGTACTCGGGCGATAACTTGCCGGCGACACAGGCGTCGTTGAATCGGCCGACAGGGCTCGCCTTCGACGCGCAGGGTAACCTGCTGATCGCCGACGTCTATAACTTCCGGATCTTCCGTGTGGACCGGGCTGGTGTGTTGACCACGGTTGCCGGCGGCGGGACGAACAGCCGCGACGGCGCACGGGCGCTGGAGGCCGACATTGAGCCGTGGTGGCTGGCGGTGGATCCGCGCGGCATCGTGTATTTTCTGGAAAAGGATCGGAACCGGGTGCGCCAGATTGACGCGAACGGAACGGTGCGGACGGTGGCGGGCAATGGAGAAGAGGGCTTTACGCCGGACGGGGGGGCGGCGGTGCAGGCAAAGCTGGCGGGGGCGAGCGGGATCGCGCTGGACGCGGCCGGCCGGCTCTACATTGCCGACACCAATAACCATCGTGTGCGGCGGGTACGCGCCGATGGGATTCTGGAGACCTTTGCCGGGACGGGCGAAGCGGGTGTGGATGGGCTGAACGGTCCGGCGAGCCGGGCGAAATTGACGGCGCCGCGGGCTGTTTTTGTTGACTCGCAAGGCGCGGTTTATATTGCCGATAATCGGCGCAATGGGCGGCTGCTGCGCGTGGATTCCGCTGGGGTGATTCGGAACGCCGCGCCGAACGTGACGTTTGTTTCTCCGCAGGGCGTGGGGGCTACGGCGGATGGGGTCCTGTACGTGACGGAGGGCGGGAGCGGTGTGGTGCGCCGGATCGTCAGGGAGGTTGCGAGCGTCTTTGCCGGGAACGGCCGTTTTCAGTTTGCCGGGGATGGGGGGGCGGCGACCGCCGCGTCATTGAATAATCCGCAGGGTATTGCTGTTGCGCCGGATGGATCGGTCTTCTTTGCCGATAGCGGCAATGACCGGATCCGGAGGATTCGCCCGGATGGGGTGATTGATACCGTACGGACGGGGACGCTGCGCGGCCCGGCGGGGCTGGCGCGGGATACGGCGGGCAACCTGTATGTATCGCAACCCGAGGAGGGGACGGTTGTGCGTGTCACGCCCGCGGGGACGCAGAGTACGGTGTTTTCGCTGACCGGTTCGCTGCCCTTGGGCGTGGCTGTGGATACGGCTGGGAGTGTCTATATCGCTGATGCGAATTTCAGCATTGTGCGAAAGGTGACGGCGGCCGGTGTGCAAACGACGTATGCCGGTAGCGGTACGGCCGGTTTCGGCGGGGATGGGCAGGCGGCGACGCGGGCGCAACTCGACTATCCGAGCGCGCTGGCGTTGGACGGGGCGGGCAATCTGTATTTCGGCGACGTGGCGAACCGGCGGGTGCGGCGGGTGACGCCGGTTGGGGTGATTTCGACGGTGGCGGGGAATGGGACCGCGGTGTCGAGCGGCGATGGCGGCGCGGCGACGTCGGCCGGGTTTGACGATATTCACGGGCTTGCCTTGGACGCACAGGGGAACCTGTACGTGGCGGAGGTGTACCGGATCCGGATGATTACGGGGACAGGCACGGTGCGTAAGGTGGCGGGTGGGGAGATCGGTGGCTACTTTGGCGACGGTGGTGCGCCGTTGCGGGCGGGCATCGAACCCACGGATCTTGCCTTTAGCAGCAACGGGGATCTGTTTTTCACGCAGGGTTCGTACGGCGTGATTCGCGCCATTCGTTCGGCCGCACCGACCTACCGGGTGACGCCGGGAACGGTGGCGCTGACCGCGCTGGCTGGAGCGAATGAGGCGAGCGGAACGATTGAGTTGCGCGGCTCGACGGCGGCGCTGGGCTTCACGGCGACGGCATCGGGCGGCGCGTGGCTGACCGTGTCCCCACAGCGGGGCCAGATGCCGGCCGCGCTTACCGTGACGGCGCGGACCGAGGGATTGCAGCCGGGTACCTACACAGGACAGATTGCGGTGGATGTTCCCTTGGGCAACCCGAGCCGGAGCAATGTGACTGTCACCTTGACGGTTGCGGCGAGCGGGCCAAAATTATCGGTCCCTTCGCAGCCGATGAATTTCGCGATTGCCGAGGGGGGCGCGCCGGCCTCGGCCACATTGCGCGTGGCGAATGAAGGGAGCGGGTCGGCGACGTTTACAGCCGCGGGCAGCGAGCTATGGCTGACGGTGACGCCGGGTTCGGGCAGCGTTGGCGCCGGGCAGGCGCAGGCGATCAACGTGACGGCCAACGCGGCCGGGTTGCGCGCCGGGACCTACACGGGTCGCGTGACGGTGAGTTCCGGAAGCGATTCATTCGTAACGCAGGCATCGCTGATCGTGAGCGCGGCGGGCGCGCGGATTCTGTTGTCGCAGACCGGGCTGACGTTCACGGCGGTGGCGGGCGGCGGCGTGGCGTTGCCGCAATCGTTCGGCGTGCTGAATGAAGGGTCGGGGACGCTGCCGTTCACGGTGGCGGCGTCGACACTTTCCGGCGGGAATTGGCTGCGGGCTGTTCCGCGCGCCAGCCGCGTGGACCGGCCGCGGATTGACGTGGCGGAGGTGGACGTCTCCGTCAATCAGGCCGGGCTGGCTCCGGGCGAGTACTTCGGCCAGATTCGCGTCACGTCGCCGGGAGTGGGCGCTTCGCCCGCGGTGGTGGTTGTTCTTCGCGTTTTGGCGGAGGGTTCGAATCCGGGGCCGGACGTGCAACCCTCGGGGATCATCTTCACGGGCACGGCCGGCGTTTCGCCTGCTTCGCAAGAGGTGATTGTGAGCAACCCGCTGGGAAGGAATATTTCGTTCGCCAGCGGCAGCGTGACTCTCGACGGAACCGCGTGGCTGCGCCACCTGCCTACTAACTCGCCCGTGGCGCCGAACGAGCCGCGGCGGATTGTGATCCAGCCGAATTTCACCAGCATGGGCCCGGGGATTCAACGCGCGGCCATCACGCTGGTCTTCGACGATGGCACGATTCGCACGATTGGGATTCTCTCCGTGGTGGGTTCCTCCGCCAGTACGGCAAGCAAGGACGGGGAGCGGCAGGCGGCCAGTTGTAATTCTCCGCGACTGAACCTGACGTTTACGCAGATTGGCGATGGCGCCGCGGCGCGCACGGGACAACCGTTCCCGATTGAGCTGCGGGCGGTGGACGACTGCGGCAATGTGGTGCGGGGCAACGAACAGAATGTGAATTCGGCGATGTTTGCCAAGTTCGATAATGGCGATCCGGACCTGCGGCTGGTGCCGCTAGGGGATGGGCGCTGGACGGGCACGTGGCGGCCATTGAATGGGACGAAGGACCGCGTGACGATTGCCGGGGTGGGTGTGCTGGTGGAAGGCCTGGTGGTGCAGGCGGGGCGTGCGGAGCGGCAGGTGTCGCTCAGCAGTTCGGCGACGACGCCGGTGATCCGGTCGGGGGCCGTGGTGCATGGCGCGAGCCAGCGCGCCGATGTGCCGATTGCGCCGGGCTCGCTGGTGACGCTCTACGGCGCGAATCTTTCGGACCGCACGACCGGATTGAATGCGCTGCCGCTGCCGTTGGAATCGGAGGGGACGGAGGTATTGCTGGACGGGCAGGCGCTGCCGATACTGTTTGCGAGTCCGGGGCAGATCAACGCGCAGGTTCCGTTTTCGCTGGCGTCGAACGCGACGTTGCAAGTGGTGGTGCGGCGCCGGGAGCAGATATCTGTGCCCGAGGTGTTTGTAGTGGCTCCCGCGCAGCCGGGGATCTTTACGAAGAACCAGCAGGGATCGGGGCAGGGGATTGTGGTGCGGTCCGACCAGGTGACGCTGGCGGAGGCGGGAACTCCGGCGCGGGCTGGGGAGGCGATTGTCATCTACGGCACGGGCCTGGGGCCGGTGAGCCAGCAGGTGGCGGCGGGAGCTCCCTCGCCGGCGAGTCCGCTGGCGTCAACGGTTTCGCCTGTTTCGGTGACGGTGGGCGGGCGAGCGGCGCAGGTGTTGTTTGCGGGGCTGACGCCTGGGTTTGCCGGACTGTATCAGGTGAACGCGATTCTGGCCGGGGACACGCCGACGGGGAACGCTGTGCCGCTGGTGATTCAGGTGGACGGGCGCGAGAGCAACAGCGTGGATATCGCGGTGCAGGCGGGTGCGCAGTGAGGTTGATGTGGCTGTTGGTGGCCGTTGCGGCGTGGGGGCAGTTGCCGCGTTTGGAGCGGCCGGTGACGGTGGATGGGGATATTTCGGAGTGGCGTGAGTATGCGTTCAGCGACGGGGTGTGGGACCTGGAGCGGCTGCGCCACACTTCCTGGTATGACCCGTCGCGGAACCGGCTGACGATCCACGGGAACGAGACGGGCGTGGACCTGGCGGCGCGTTACTACACGGCTTGGGATGACAAGTATTTGTACTTTGGCGCGGATGTTGTCGATAACGTGAATGATGTGAGCGACCCGGCGCACGCGCCAAAGCGGTGGTACTACAAAGACGCGATTTGCTGGTTCATTGAGGCGCCGCGGCTGGCGTCGGGCAAGAACTTTGGCGAAGGAGATAACGCGTTTTGCTTTGTGATCGACGCGTCGAAGCCCGCGTATGGGGCGTGGTGGCGGCACGGGGCGCCGGGGAAGACGTATGTCGAAGAGCCATTGCCGAAGGGGGCTTTCGACTACGCCATTCGGCGGGGGGAGCGCGGGAATTTTGTGTTGGAGGCACGGGTGGCAATGTCGGCGACGCTGGGCGCGAGTACGCCGATGTGGCGCGCGCCGCGGGTGGGCGACGTGTACGGAATGGAGATTGTCCACACCGATCCGGATGGCGTGGACTACGGCGGGCACTTTCTGATCTACGGCCGCGGGGATGACGATTCCACCTGGGGACGGTTTACCTTGACCGGTCCGCAGGCGCCGGTGGAGCGGAAGCCGCAGTAGCCTTATACAATCACAAGGAACATGAACCGTTGCCTTGTGATTGTATTTGCCGCGCTGGCTCTGGCCGCGCAGGATGGACGTGCGCTGTTTGAGAAGAACTGCGCGGTGTGCCATGGGGATGGCCACGGGACGGAGCGCGGGCCAAACCTGGCGAACAACCGGCGGGTGCGTGGCTCGTCGGTGGAGCAGGTGCGGGCGGTGATTCGCGATGGCGTGCCGTCGCGGGGCATGCCCGGTTTTCCGCTGCCGGCGGCGGAGTTGGACGCGGTGACGGCGTTGGTTCGCTCGTTCAGCGCGCCGGCGTATGAGAACCATCCGGCGGGCGATGCGGCGGCCGGGGAGCGGTACTTCTTTGGCGGCGGAGGATGTGCCGGTTGCCATATGGTGATGGGGCGCGGAAAGGCGGCCGGGCCGGACCTTTCTTCGATTGGCCGGGAACTGACATTCGTGGAAATCGAAGAGTCCGTGCGGCAGCCGGCGGCGCGGGTGAAGCCGGGGTACCAGATGGCGTCGGTGCGGCTTCGCAACGGGAGCACGGTGCGCGGGTTTGCGCGGAACCAGAGCCGGTACAACATCCAGGTGCAGGACCTGGGCGGAAAGTTCCATTTGCTGCGGAGCGAGGAGATTGCGTCGACCGTTTTGGAGCCGGGAACGGTGATGAAGGCGCCGGGGTGTTCGGCGGCGGAGTGCCGGGATTTGATGGCGTTTTTGAGTGGATTGACGGGGGCTACGGCGGGCAAACGCGCGGCGGCGCTGACGGCCGAGGGCGGGCCGAAATTTGCCGAGGTGGCCACGCCGAAGGCGGGCGACTGGCCGAGTTATCACGGGCAATTGAGCGGGAACCGGCACAGCGAATTGGCGCAGATTACGCCCGCCAACGTGAAGAACCTGACGCTGCAGTGGGTGTTTCCGATCAACCATAACGTGCTGGAGTTGACGCCGGTGGTTGTGGACGGGGTGATGTTTGTGAGCGGGCCGAACCAGGTGTTCGCGCTGGACGCGCGGGCCGGGCGGACGCTGTGGCATTACCAGCGGCCGCGGTCGCCAGAGACGAAGGGCGACCCGGCGAAGGGGACCAATCGTGGCGTGGCCGTGCTGGGGGACCGGGTATTTGTGGTGACCGATAACGCGCACCTGCTGGCGTTGCACCGGGTGACCGGGGAGCTGTTGTGGGAGACCGAGATTACCGAGGGCGCGGGCGACAAAACCAATATCGGCAACACGTCGGCGCCGCTTGTCGTGAACGATCTGGTGGTGGCTGGCGTGTCGGGCGGGGACCTGGGCATGCGTGGTTTTTTGGACGCCTACAAGGTGTCGACGGGCGAACGCGTTTGGCGGTTTTGGACCGTGCCGAAGCCGGGCGAGCCGCTGTCGGAAACGTGGGGCGGGACGGCGCTGGCGAAGTTCGGCGGGGGCGGGGCGACGTGGATGACCGGCACGTTCGATCCCGATACGCAGACCGTTTTCTGGGGCACGGGCAACCCGTATCCGGCGATGAATGGCGACGAGCGGAAGGGCGATAATCTGTACTCCGATTCTGTGATTGCGCTGGACGCCGCCACCGGCAAGCTGAAGTGGCACTACCAGTTCACGCCGCATGACCTGTACGACTGGGACGCCGGGCAGACGCCGCTGCTGGTGAACCGCAAGTATCGCGGCGAGGACAAGAAGTTGCTGATTCAGGCGAACCGGAATGGGTTTTTGTACGTGTTCGACCGCGTGAACGGCAAGCTGCTGTTGGCGGAGAAGTTCGTGGACAAGATGACGTGGGCGAAGGGGATTGGCAAAGACGGGCGGCCGATTGTGATTCCCGGGTTGGAGCCGACGCGCGATGGGACGAAGGTGTGCCCGAATGTGTTGGGGGCGACGAACTGGCCGTCGATGGCGGTGAGCCCGGCGACGGGGCTGTTCTACCTGATGGCGCGCGAGGCGTGCGGCATCTATGTGAAGCCGCCGAACTGGAACCCGAAGCCGATCCCGTTGGAGCCGGGGAAGATGTTCCTGCGGGCGCTGGACCTGGAGACGGGCAAGCGCGTTTGGGAAGTGCCCCAGATCGGCCCGGCCGATAGCTGGGGCGGCGTGTTGTCGACGGGAGGGGTGATCTTCTTCGGCGAAGATAGCGGCGCGCTGGGGGCCGTGGATGCGAAGACGGGCAAGGATCTATGGCACATTCAGACCAACGCTTCGGCGGCGCTGGGCGATGGGCATAGCTGGCGCTCGTCGCCGATGACCTACATGGCCGGCGGGAAACAGTACATCGCGTTTGCGGCGGGACCGAACATCTTGAGTTTTGGTTTGCCGTGAGCGTTATACTTTTCTTCATGCGGCGTGCAAGCTTGGTTTGCCTGTTGGCCGGGTTGTGGCCAGCCTGCGCCAATGACCTGTTCCTTCGCGAAGTGAGGCCCCTGTTACAGGAGCACTGTCTGGGTTGCCATTCGGGCACCTCGGCCATGGGGAAGGTGGACCTGTCGATCCCGGCGGGTCTGCAGAAGATTGTCAAAGCCGGCAAGCCCGAGGAGAGCCTGCTGTATCAGGCCGTGGCGCATACGGGCCGGTCGAAGATGCCGATGGGGAAGCCGCAATTGGCGGCGCCGGCATTGGCGAAGATTGCCTCGTGGATTCGGGCTGGGGCTGACGCCGGGCCCGCGCAGCACTGGGCGTTTACGAAGCCCATGCGGAAGGCGGTTCCGGGCAATCCGGTGGATGTCTATTTGCGCGCGGCGTACAAGCAGCGCGGGTTGACGCCGGCGCCGGCCGCGGAGAAGCGAACGCTGTTGCGACGCGTGACGCTGGACCTGACGGGCGTGCCGCCGACGGCTGAGGAGATGCGCGCGTTCCTGGCCGATGCGGCGCCGGATGCCTATGAGCGCGTGGTGGACAAGCTGCTGGCCAGCCCGCGGTATGGCGAACGGTGGGGCCGGCACTGGATGGACGTGTGGCGGTATTCCGATTGGTATGGCTACCGGCGTTCGAACGAAGTGCGCAACAGCCAGCGGCATATTTGGCAGTGGCGGGACTGGATTGTGGAATCGGTGAACGGCGATAAGCCGTATGACCGGATGGTGATGGAGATGCTGGCCGGGGACGAGATGGCGCCGGGCGACACGAAGGTGCTGCGCGCGACCGGATACCTGGCGCGGAACTACAACCGCTACGATCGCGACGGCTGGATGCAGGACGCGGTGGACCACACGGCGATGGCGTTTCTGGGCGTGACGCTGAAATGCGCGCGCTGCCACGACCACAAATACGATCCGTTTTCGCAGGCCGAATACTATCAGTTCCGGGCGTTTTTCGAGCCGTACGAAGTGCGCATTGACCGCGTGCCGGGTGAGACGAATATCGAAAAGGCCGGGCTGGTCCGGGCCTACGACGCGAAGGCGGAGACACCGACGTATCTGTTCGTGGGCGGGAATGTGGCGAGCCCGGATAAATCGAAAGAGCTGGCGCCGGCGATTCCGGCGGTGCTGGGGAAGGTGAGCGCGGCGTCGGCGCTGGACGTGCCATTGGAGGCGCGTTACCCGGACATTCGCGAGTTTGTGCATACCGACTTAGTGGCCGACGCGAAGGGCGAGATCGAGAAGGCCAAGAGCCCGGTGGCGAAGAAGGCCGCCGAGGCGCGGTTGGCTGCGTTGGAAGCGCGCATCCGCGCGGACAAGGCGAAGCATGCGAAGGCCGCCGATGCCGAGGAGTTGGCAAAAACAGCGCAGCGGTTGGAGCGCAACGCCTACGTGTTGACGGGCGAAGCGGACCTGGAACGCGCGCAGGAGAAGTTGGCCGAGGCGTTGAAGGCCACCAAGCCCAATGGCGAAGTCGACGAGAAAAAAGTGGGCGCGGCGAAGGCGGAATTGGACAAGGCCGTGGCGGCGCTGGGCAAGAAGTTGGAGGCCTATTCGCCGATCGGGACGATGTATCCGGAGAAGTCCACCGGGCGGCGCACGGCGCTGGCCAAGTGGATTGCGAGCGAGGAGAATCCGCTGACGGCGCGCGTGGCGGTGAACCACATTTGGGCGCGGCATTTCGGGCGCGGCATCGTGGAATCGGTGAACGACTTTGGGCAGTACGGCAAACTGCCGACGCATCCGGAGTTGCTCGATTTCCTGGCGACGGAACTGGTGGCGCAGGGTTGGAAAATGAAGCCGATTCACCGGATGCTGGTGACGAGTCACGCCTACCGGATGGCGTCCGTGGGCGATATGGCGAACGAGAAGACGGACCCGGACAACCGCTACCTGTGGCGCATGAACGCGCGGCGCATGGAGGCGGAAGCGGTTCGGGATTCGGTGCTGTTCACGGCGGGCCAGTTGGACACTGCGGTGGGCGGGCCGGAGGTGGAGGAGACCAAGGAGTTGGACTCGATGCGGCGCAGCCTGTACATCCGGCAGGCCCCGGACATCCGCGCGGAGTTTTTGAGCCAGTTCGACGCGGCCAACACCAACGAATGTTACCGGCGCGAAGAGAGTATTGTTCCGCAGCAGGCGCTATCGCTGGCCAACAGCCGGCTGACGCTGGAACAGGCGCGGCGTTTAGCGGCGAAGTTGCCGGTGGACGGGTTCGTGGGCGCGGCGTTTGAGGCCGTGTTGAACCGGCCGCCGTCGGCTACGGAGCGCGACGACGCCTCCACGTTCCTGGCGCAACAGACGAAGTTGCTGGCTGATCCGGCCAAGCTGAAACCCTTTGAAACCGGCGTGGCCACGCCGCTGAAGCCCTCCGCGGATCCGGCGCAGCGGGCGCGGGAAAACCTGGTCCACGTGTTGTTTAACCTGAACGAGTTCGTCACCATTCGATAACCCTATGAAACGCCGACGCACATTCCTGACTGAGACTGGCCTGGGGTTCACCGGGCTGGCGCTGAACGCCATGCTGCAGAGCGAGGGCGTGGCGCACGCGGCGACGGAGGGTTGGCGGCCGCCCGATGGCAAGCCGCATTTTGCGCCGAAGGCCAAGCGTGTCATTTGGCTGTTCATGATCGGCGGGGCGAGCCAGATGGAGACGTTTGACCCCAAGCCGATGCTGAATAAGTATGCGGGCAAAACGGTGAGCGAGACGCCGTTTAAGGACGTGGAAAACAGCCCGTTTGTGAAGAAGAATCTGCGCGAGGTGATTGCCGGACTGCACACCGTGCATCCGACGATTTACCCGATGCAGATCGGGTTCAAGAAGTACGGGCAGAGCGGGCTGGACGTCAGCGACTGGTTCCCCCATGTGGGCGGCCACGCCGATAAGCTGGCGGTGGTGCGTTCCATGTGGACCACCGATAACAACCACGGCGCGCAGTTGCAGTTTCACACCGGGCGGCACGTGCTGGAAGGGCAGTTCCCGACCATTGGCTCGTGGGTGCACTACGGGCTTGGATCGTTGAATGACAACCTGCCGCAGTTCGTGGTGCTGGGCGAGCCGATCGATTCCTGCTGCGGCGGACCGTGGGCGCACGGCGCGCACTATCTGGGGCCGGAGCACGATGGCGTTCAGTTGCGCGTGGATGCGAAGAACCCGCTGCCGTTTGCTTCGCCCGGGCCGGATGTTTTTCAGGAAGAGCAGGAGCGCGAGTTTGCATTGATCGACAAGCTGAACCGCGCGACGCAGATTCAGTATCCGCATGACCCGGCACTGCGCGCGCGGATCAAGTCGTATGAGCTCGCGTTCCGCATGCAGACCGCGGTGCCGGACGTGATGCGGCTGGACCGCGAAACGGAAGCCACGCGGAAGATGTACGGCTTGGACGAGAAGGTCACGCAGCCGTTTGGCGAGATCTGTTTATCGGCGCGAAGGCTTGTCGAGCAGGGCACCCGGTTCGTGCAGATTTTCCACGGAGCGGGCGGCGCGGGGGCGTGGGATGCGCACTCGAATTTGAAGACCGGGCACGAGAAATTAGCGAAGCAAACGGACAAGCCGATTGCGGGTTTGCTGGAGGATTTGAAGCAGCGCGGGTTGTTGGAGGATACGCTCGTCGTGTGGTGCACGGAGTTTGGCCGCACGCCGGGAGCGCAGAACAGTAACGGCCGCGACCACCATCCGTACGGGTTCACCATCTGGATGGCGGGTGGCGGCGTGAAGGGCGGCGTGACGCATGGGGCGACCGATGAGTTAGGCTTCCATGCGATTGAGAATCGCCACTATGTGACCGATCTGCACGCCACTGTTTTGCACCAGATGGGCCTGGACGCGCGGCGGTTGGAAGTGCCGGGGCGAAAGCGGATCGACGTCGATTTCGGCGCGCCGATTCGGGAGATCCTGGCTTAGCGGCGCGACTGGCACCAGGCAACGCCTTTGTGCATTACGAGGCTTCCACACCCGCGAGGCAGGCGTGGCGGGAGGGGCAGCGGGTCGCCGTCTTTCCAGAGACCGAGCCGGCGCAGGGTCTCCGGCATTTCTGAATCGATTACGGCAAGCAGATTGCCATCGCCGTAGCGGGTGTTGCCTCGATAGTTGAGCACTTGCGAATACTGGCCGCCGGAGACCTGCTTGTAGACTTCCACAAAGTAGGTGAATGGCGCCTTCCGGGTTGGATAAACCACAATCACATGGCCACGCAAGGGGCCATTTTCGATGAATCGCGCTTCCTCGTTGTTGTTTCTGCCGAGGAAGTTGTAAAAGACGACGCGAAACCGATCGGCGCTACCATCATAGGCGAGCAGGAGTGTTGAGACATCGCAGTTTCCATTCGCCCCGCTTGTTCCGCAGGTTTTTGTTCTCAATAAGGGAAGTGTTTTCTCGGGGCCTGCAAGTACTACGTCGCTCGC
>JBIKOG010000241.1:0-11282 GCA_044358225.1 Bryobacteraceae bacterium
TTCGGTTACCCGGAACACTTCGTGTGAGCAATCCGGCACTGCCTTCTTCACGAAGCAGAAGTAGATGGCGCCCATGGGATTGCCCAATCCATCCCCCACGTTCCTTTCGTTGTCCGGCTGCTTGGCGATGACAAGACTCCACTGGGATGCGGTTTGGAACGGTTGGGTAAGATCCAGATCACGGCAAAGGTCGTGGCGAATGGTTTGTTCATCGCCGAGGATCTCAGCTTGCTATTCCCCCGAGAAACAAAAAGCCCGGCCCACTCCTGGCGGAGGCGAGCCGGACTCTTTGGGCTTGGTCTCGATCAGAACTTGTAGTGCAGGCCGAGCTGAATGATACGGGCCTGATTGCCTCCGATGAGGCTGGAGATCCGGCCGAAGTTGGGATTGCCACGTTGCTGGTTGGGCAGTGCGAAATTGGCGTGGTTGATGAAGTTCAGCGATTCGGCGCGGAACTGTAGCCGATGGCTCTCGTTGATGCGGAAATCCTTCAGCAGCGAGATGTCGGAGACGATGGCGCCAGGGCCGCTGGCCACGGTGCGGCCGGCGTTGCCGAAGGTGTACTGGGCGGGGGCGGCGAAACCGGCCGTGTTGAAGAACGGCTCGGCCAGGACGTTGGCGCGCCAGTTTGCGTTTTCCGCATAGGGCGAAACCACGTTGGAACGGACGGCGGCGGCGGTGGGGTAAATGGCTGCGCCGTTGTTTTCAATGACGCCGAACGGCGCGCCGGAACGGGCCTCGAACAGCAGCGACGTGGACCAGCCGCCGAAGGTCTGCTTGAGCAGGCCGTTGCCGGCGGGCGACGGAATGGCCCAGGTGGCGTTGCTGACGAAGCGCTGGCCGACGTTGTTGCCGGAGAGGCCGCGGTCGGCACGGCGGTCATACTGGTTGCCGAAGGCGTTATCGCCGGCGTTGCCGCCAAGCTCATTGCGCGAGCGGACGTCGTCGATTGCCTTGGACCAGGTGTAGTTGAAGCCGAACTGCAGGCCGTGCGAGAGGCGCTTGTCCAGGCGGACGTTCAAGCCGTGGTAGTTGGAATTGCCGATGGTGGCGGAGATGACGCGCACGTCAGAGAACTGCGGAAAGGGGCGCAGAACTTGCGGGTTGCTGTTGGTGCCGATGAGCGATTGCGGCACCTGGTTGATGGAGCGCGATGTGGGTGCGCCGAGCTTGTGCCCAAGCGATCCGAGGTAGGCGAGTTCGAGCACCGATTGGAACGGAAGCTGACGCTGGACGTTGAAGTTGAACGTGTTCAAATACGGTACTGTACGGCCGGTGGGTTCGAAGAACTCGATGGCCAGTGTGGGCGCGGCGCCCACCCGTACCGAGCCGAAGCCGGGAACGAGACTCGCTTCGGTCAGCGGCGCGATGAAGGGCAGGCCGTTGCGCAACTGGTACGCGGCGGTGCGCCCGCCATCGGTGGAGACGAAGTCGCCGCGCACGCCGAAGCCGATGTTGGCGACGATCGGCGTGGCCTGGTCGTACTGGCCGATGAAGAGCGTGCCGCCGCCGCCGCGGACGATCCACTTGTCGGTCACCCGATAGCTGAACCCGAGGCGCGGGCCGAAGTTGTTTTTGTCGAAGTTGTGAGCGTACCTGCTGAGGCCGTTGCGGCCGGACCACGTCAACACGCCGGGCGTGCCGCTGACCGGGTTGATGGTGTTGCGGTCGAAGGAGTTCTGGCGATTGTCGAACGACTCATAGCGCGGCCAATCCAGATCCCAACGGATGCCGGCGTTGATGGTCAGCCGTGGGGTGACTTTCCAGTCGTCCTGCAGGAACGCGCCGAAGGCGTTGGCGCGGCTGCGAATCAGCGGCGCTTCGGCGCGCGAGCCGTTGTTGGCCCAGCCGAGGAGCAGCGCCGCCAGCGCATCGTTGGTGGTCGTATTGTTGAAGCCCAACACGCCGCCGGCCGAACCGCTCCAAACATCGTCGTTCGAAGAGCGGCGGAACTCACCGCCGTATTTCCAGGTATGTTTGCCTGCGATTTTCGTGAGGTTCGACGTGATGTGGTCGCCGCGGATCGGCATCTGCAATCGTTCATGTTCGCCCACGCCGAAACCGGTTAATCCGGTGAGCGAAATGGTGGGGAAGAAGCGCTCGTTGGTGCCCAGAATGCCGAGCTGTTTGGCCAGGCCGAGATCGGTGCCGCCGGAGCGGTTGATGTTCTTGCGGCGGTCGTAGGAGTAGCGGCTTTCGACGATTGTGGTGGGCGACAGGTTGTGCTGCCAGGTGGCCGACCAGCTATAGTAGCTGCCTTCGCTACGGGAGTGGAACGGGTCGACGCCGGCCGTGGGAAAGACGGGGCTGTTGAGCGTGGAACTGGTGTTGGTCAGCAGGCGCCCGTAGACGCGGTCCCGGTCGGAAAACGTGTGATCGATGCGAGTGACGAAGTTGTTCGACGGGTTGAGAATCGGCTGGTTGGCGCGGAAGTTGTTGGTGCGGCTGCGTGCGCCGTTGACGTTGGGAGCGGGGTACAGCTTGGCGATGGCCAGGCCCACCGGGTCCAGCCGGTTCGCTGGGACGATATTGCCCGCGAACGGTGTGTTCGTCAGTGGGTCGCGAACCACGGCGGCGTTCGCGGAGAAGTTACCGCTGATTTCGGCGGCCGTGGGAACGCTGGCGAGCAGCGTGCTCTGCCGGTTGTTCCGGATGCCTTCGTAGTTGAAGAAGAAGAACGTGCGGTCGCGCCGGATGGGCCCGCCGATGCTGGCGCCGAACTGGTTGTAGCGCAATACGGGCTTGGTGGCGGCGAAGAAGTTGCGTGCGTCGAAGGCGTCGTTGCGCAGGAATTCGTAGGCCGAGCCGTGGAATTTGTTGGTGCCGGACCGCGTGGTCATCTGGATGTAGCCGCCGCCGGTGCGGCCGAGCTCGGCCTTGTAGTTGGCCACTTCCACGTTGAACTCTTCTAGCGATTCGACGGGCGGATCGTAGTTCAGCGTGGCGACGCCGAGCAGGATGTTCTGCGCGTTGCCGCCGTCGATGGTCCACATGGCGTTGTCACCACGGCCGCCCGCAATGGCGAACGTGGAGCCAGTGCCGTTCTGCACTACGAAGCCGTTCAGACGGACCAATTGGGCGGCGCGGCGGCCGACGAGGGGCATGTTGGCGATCGTGCTGTTGCGGACGACGGAGCCGAGTGAAGAGGTGTCGGTGGCGAGGAGCGGCGCGTCCGCCTCGACATTAATGCTCTCGGCCACGGCGCCGACTTCCAGTGCGACGTCAATGCGAGCGGTGGCGCCGGTTTCGAGCCGTACGCCCGCCCGCCGGTAGTTCTTGAAACCCGGCGCGGTGACGGTCAGTTCGTACTGACCCGGCTTGACGAGCGGCAGGGTGAAGTTGCCGGTCGCGTTGGTCAGGTTGGCGTAGGATTCGCCGGTTTGAGTGTTGTTGAGCTTAACGGCCGCGTCGCGAATGGCGCTGGATGATGGGTCCGTGACGAGGCCGGTGAGGGTTGCGGTTTGCTGGGCGGAGAGGGCCGCGCCAAGCAGAAATAGAGACGAGACGAGTCCGCGCGTGCGGCTCGGGCGTGAGCTGGGCATACGAATTCCTTCAGAAAATGAGGGTCTACCCGCGTGTAGGCGGGGGATCAGGGCGTGGGGTTGTGTCCGGCGTTAGCGGGGACAACAACAGCGACAGCCGCGCATCCGGGGACAGATCACAGGTGCGCGGGAATAGATACTCGACATTACATATCGAGAATACGATGTATAGTCGATGGCGTCAAGATCTTCTCGACTCTTTTTGTCGGTTAATTGCCGCGTTCGTAAAGCTGCCGGCAGAACTCGCCCCGCGTCGTCCCCTGCGCCACCACCCTCGGCGTAACGCCCGCCAATCCGAACCACCGCCGCGCCGTCGCCTCGTCCAACGGCTCATCCGGCCGCGCAACGTAGTCAGGGAAGAATCCCTTCGTCCCGAAATACTGCATTGCCGCAAATGCCGGGTGCTTGTGGTCGATGTCCTTGAAGTACGTCAACACCTGCCCGCGCCCCACCAGCAACCGCTGCAACGCGTCCACGTCGACAGCCCGCGGCTGGCGTCCATCACGTAGCGCCAGATGCGCCGCCGCCCCCGCCGCCTCGCCCATCGCCATCCACGTCGGCTCCAGTCGAATCGTTGAAAACGCCACGTGCGTTGTCGACGCAGCCACCGGCACCAACAGCCCATCCACCTTTTCCGGTACCAGGATCCGGTATGGAATCTGGTATGGCTGCGTATAGTCATCGAGCATGTAAATGTAGCCCTCCAGCACCTTCGTCTGGCCCGGTTCGCGCTTGCGTGTGGGGAAGCTGTCGATGGGAAATTCGCCGGAGGCGATGCTGTCGCCATGCACCGGTGCCCGCTGCGCGCCCGCGGCCAACGTCACGTCGTTTTCGCTCAACGTATACAGGCCCACGATGCGCCGTGCCTCGCGGATATACAGCTGCCAGGGGAAGTGGCCCTCGGCGATGAACTCGTCTTTCGCCAGGTTGAACCCCCGCGCCAACTGCCGGTGCGCCTCCGGAATCGCCGCATCGTTCTGCAGGAAATACAGCAGCCCCAGCGTCACGTTGCGAATGTGCGAGGTGATGCGTTCGCGCTCCTCCCAACCCGCCTCCGGATACCGCGCGCTCTCCTCGGCGAACGGAAACCCCAGAGCCTTCGGGAACATATTCACGTCGGTCTTGGCGTTCGGCAACTCCGCCACCGATAGCGCCCGCACCGCCGTCCCCATCAGCGGCTTGAACATCCCGCGCCCGTCTTTGTAGTTCGCCGGCATGCCCATCCGGCCCTCTTTCCAATCGTCCAGATAGCCCAGGTATCGCTCGCGCTGGTAGTCCGGCGGCGGCGCCGTCAGCACGTACGCATTCGCCGGATTCGTCGTCAGGCACAGCCGGAACGTATAGGCCGGAATGCGCTTGTCGCCCTCGCCCGTTGACCCCGGCAGAAACTCCCGCGTGTCGTGATCCTGATAGATCACCCCCGCGTGTTTCTCGTTGAACTCAGCCCGCGACTCCCGCCCCAACCGGTACCGAGCCCCGGCCGCCGCCGCCAGATCGCCCTCATACGTCCCGTCAATAAACACGCCCCCGCGGTACTCCTCCATCGCCAACGTGTCCCGGTTCCGCGCGCGCAGCACCGTCACCCGCGTGCCCGCCTTCTCCACGCTTTCCAACTGCCGCCGTGCAAACAGCGTCACCCCCTCCCGCGTCAGCATCTCCCGCAGCAAACGCTCCGCCACCGAAGGCTCGTAATAATACCCATCCCGCGCCAGTTTCACATTCTCCGACGCCGGTCCGAACCGCTCCACATAGTACTCCCGGACGCGCCCCACAAACTCCCGGAACAGTCCCCCAATCGCCTCTTTCGTTTCGATATCGCTCTTCCCCAAACCGCTCGCGGCCATCCCGCCCACGTGGTTGTGATATTCGATCAACGCTACCTTCCGGCCCAATCGCGCCGCCGCCACCGCCGCGCCAATGCCCCCCGGCGTTGCCCCATACACCACCACGTCAAACGTCTTCGGCGTCGCCGCCAATGGAATCTCGGTGACCTGAATATCTTCCTTGTTCGTCGAATACACCACCCACAGCGAGCCCCCGTGCTCCATCGCATGCGGGTACTGCAACGTGCCTTTGCCCTTCTTAAATCGCGGCCCCGGCGCATCCCGCCGGATCGCCGCCGGCTGCAGAAACTGCCACCCATCGCGGCTATAGGAAATCGCCAGCGGATCGCGCCCCGCCGGGTTCGGATTGTTGATCAGGTAATAGGCGCCCGTCGACAACCGCCCGAGATAGTTCTTGCTCGTCGCGTCCGGATAATTCGTCACCACGGCCGGCGACCACGTCTTCCCCTCATTGCGCGACACCATGTGAATCAACCGTCGCGACTTGTTGTTGTCGCGAATCACCAGATGCGCCACCCCATCGGCGCCCACGAACCAGCTCGGCTCGTCCAGCTTCTCAAACGGCGGCGGCGCGGCCAGTGGTTGATAGGTCCACTTCGTCGGCGAGGCTGGATTGGCGTAGGCCGCAAACAGGTCCATGTTCTCGTCGCGGCACGGCATGAACAGCCGCGCGCCCAGGCGCTCTGGCGGAAAGTTGTTCATGCACTTCGGCGCGAACACGCCCTGTTCCTTCCACGCCCCGCCAGTCCACGCAAACCACACCAACGTCAAATCCCGCCACACCGGTGCCTTCCCGCGCAGTCGGTAATCCGCGCTCGCCACCCGTGCCCCCAGCGCGTATAGACGGCCATCCCGCACAAAGAGCCCGCGCGCGATCCACCGCTGCGGGCCCTTCGCGCCGTCGGGATCGGCCGCCAACACCTTCGCCCCCGACCACGCATGCCCGTCCCGGCTCGTCGCAAACAGAATCTGTTGGTCCGGATCTTCCTCCTCTCCCGCCGCCGACGACCACATCGCAAAAAACTGCCCGTCAAAATGCGCCAGGTACGAATGCAGGTTGAACTGCGACCGCCCCGCTTTCCCTGCGAACACAGTGCTCGTCTTGCCGTTCAAAAGGGGCAACGCGGCCGGCGCCGACAGCACGGCGGGATCTCCCGAAAGTCGCTCCAGTTGCGCGGAAAGTGGCGTGAGGGCGGCGAGAAGTACGAGTACAGTTTTCATAAAGGGAGACACAAAAATGCCCGGCGAGAGGAGCGTTGCCACTCCTCCCTACCGGGCGTTGGTTGGTTAGAACGACAGACGCAGGGCAAACTGCATCTGACGCGGCGTGCCCACAATGCCGGTGATGATGCCGGCGTTCGGGCTGCCAATGGCGGTGTTCGGCAAGTCGAACTGCGCATGGTTGAACACGTTGAACATCTCGGTGCGGAACTGCAACTTGAACTTCTCGGTCAGAGCAAAGTTCTTGAATACCGAGAAATCAAAGTTCACGCGGCCCGGTCCGTAGAGCGGGTTCCGCGCGCCGTTGCCGAACGTAAAGACGGCCGGAGCGCCCCAGGCCGCGCCGGAAGCGGCGGTGCCGAAGGACGTGTCGAACCACTTGGCGATCGTCGGATTGTCAATCGTCCCCACCTTGTACCGGTCCGGACGGCTGCCGCCGGCATTCGATACCGAAGCGTTCAGCACCGGCGTAAACGGCAGGCCGGACTGCAGCGCGCCGATCATGTTCATGTCCCAGCCACCAGCAATCAGGTCAAACGCGCGGCCCATGTTGGCGCCGAGCTTGCGGCCCTTGCCCACCGGCAGTTCGTAGTTCATCGAGTGGATGAAGCGGTGCCGCATGTCGTGGCCGGATGTGCCCCGGTCCGCACGGCGGTTCCGGCGGTCCTGCGGGATCGGGCCGTTGTCGCCGCCGCCAAACTGGTTGGCAACGTCGTCAATCGAGTGCGCCCACGTGTAGGCCGTCAGGAACCCGATGCCACTGGCGAAGCGGCGCTCCAGGCTCATCTGCAGCGAGTGGTACGACGACAACCCATCGCTCACGTTGTAGCTCGCGCCCTGGACGTTCGGAGCCACGAACCGCAACGGCCGGCGCAGTGCCGGTGCCGCGGAACCCGGTTCCACCTGGTTGAAGTCGTACGACGTCTCCAGCCGGCGGCCCATGTTGCCGACGTACGCAATCTTGTACACCAGATCTTTCGGCAGGCTCTGCTGAATCTGGAAGTTGTACTGCTGCGCGATGCCGTTCCGGATGCGCGGGTCGATGGCGATCATCGCGCCCACCGGGTTGTCGGACACCACCTTCGGGTCCAGGTTCGGGATCGGATCCAACCCCGCCGAAACGCGCCGCGGATTGGCGATGAACTGGTTGATGTCCACCGTGTTGATCGGCCCGAACGGCAGCTGCCGGTGACGCCGCATCATCAGGCTCTCCGAACCCACCGGGTTGTAGAAGATGCCCGCGCCGCCGCGAATCACCGTGCCCGGACGCAGACGGTAGGCGAAGCCCAACCGTGGCGCAAAGTTGTTGCCGTCCACGGTCACGCCCGTCGTCTCGCCCGTGTTGAAGCCGGCGATGAGCAGTTTGCCCGTCACAACGTCGAAGTTCGACCACTTGTTGTTCAACTCGCGCGTGGGCGTGTCCACTTCATAGCGCAGCCCGGCGTTAATCGTCAGCTTATCGCTGACGCGCCAGTCGTCCTGCACATAGAAGTTCCATTCCCACTGCAGAATACGCGGTTCGAACAGCGTGAAGTCCTGCTCGATCGTGTTCGCCGTGCCCAGCAGCAGCGCCGCCATGGAGTCGCCGGTCGCTCCCGCGTTGTTCGGGTTATCGGTGTAGGTCCGGCCGAAGTTGAAACGGCCGTTGCCGCGGTTGGTCTGGTACTGCGTCAACCGCCGCTGCCGCCAATCGGTGCCGAACTTCAGCGTGTGTTTCCCACGCAGGTTCGTGAAGGCGAACGCCGGATTGATCGTGTCTTCAAAGCGGATAATCGGCAGCGAACGGGTCTGCCCGATGCCCGTGTAACCGGCCGGGCTGAAGATCGGAATACCATCCGAGTTCGGTCCCTGGTTGGCTCGCGCAATGCCGAGCTTCTCGCCCAGTTTCGCGCCCGGTTCCGCGCCTTCCTGCAGGAAGACGAGATCGAACCGGTTGAACCCGACCTTGGCTTCCATGATGAACGTCGGAGTCCAGGTGCGTACCCAGTTGGCGACGCTGTGGAACGCCTTCAGTGCTGAGTCACCGGCGAAGGTGTCTTCGTTGCCTAGACCGAACTTCCCGTCCATACCCGGGATCGTCGCGTTCAGGAACGTCGAAGGACGCGTCGTCGTCGTGTTCTGCTGCGAATAGCGCGCGAAGAAATTGTTCTTCTCGTTGATGTTGTAGTCCACGCGGCCGTCAAACTGGTTCCACTTCTGCCGCTCCTTCGGAGACGACGTGTGGTTGTTGACGATGCCCGTCCGCGTCGGCTGCGGATAGGCTTGAATCATTCGCGCCATGATCGGGTCAAACCGGTTGGCCGGAATCTGGCGATTCGGGAACGGATCGCGGGTGAAGCCCGAAGCGGTTCCCGGCGCCGCGCGCAGCGTCGACGGATCGAAGATATCGCGCACCGCGTTGAAGTTGCCAGTCCGCATTTCCGCGATCGGCACTGTGTTCACAAACGCGCGTTCCTGCCGGCGCTGGAAGCCTTCGTAGTTGCCGAAGAAAAACAACTTGTCCTTGATGATCTTGCCGCCGAAGCTCGCGCCAAACTGGCTCTGGCGCAGCACGGGCTTGTTCGGCAGGAAGAAGTTCCGCGCGTCGGTCTTGTCGTTGCGCAGAAATTCGTAGGCGCTGCCGTGCCACTCGTTCGAACCCGATTTCGAAATCACGTTCACCGTCGCACCGGAGTTGCGCCCCTGGTCGGCGGAGAAAAGGCTCGTCTGGATTTTGAACTCGCGCACCGCTTCCACCGAAGGCCGCAACACGATGGACAGCGTCAGCCGCTCGTTGTTGTCAATGCCGTCGTACAGGAAGTTGTTGGAGCCTTCGCGGTTTCCGTTCGCGAAGATTTCGCTGCCCGGGCGAAGATCGTCCGGTCGCGTACCACTCATAATGGTGCCCTTGGCGCCAAAGCCCACACCGGTCACGCCCGGTCCAAGCGTCGCCAACTGCACAAAGTTGCGCCCGTTCAGCGGCAGTTCCGCCACGGCCTTCTGTTCGATAACCTGGCCAATTGCCGAGTTGTCGCTATCCAATAACGGGCCGGAGGCCTTCACTTCAATCGTCTCGGTCACCTGGCCGACTTCCAGTTGGAAATCCAGACGCGCCGTCTGGTTCACTTCCAGTGTGATGTTGTCCTGCACCACTTGGCGGAATCCCGTCTTCTGGGCGGAGAACTTATAACGGCCCGGAGGCAGCAAGGGCAGCGTGTACGAGCCGCCGTCGTCGGTCATCGTTTCACGCGCGATTTGCGTGTCGAGGTTGGTTGCGGTTACTTTTGTGGCGGCTGCGGATGCTCCGGTTTTGTCGGTCACGGAGCCAGTCGCAGTCGCAAAATTCTGTGCGTGTACGGCGGTTAGCGAGACTGCCGCCAAGGCAATCAAGAACGAACTGGGTACTCTCATTGACCGCCAGTTTATCAAAGCGACAGTTCAGTTACACTCGAAGAAATGGGCCGTATTCGCGTCTTGCCAGACGCTGTAGCAAATCAGATCGCCGCGGGTGAGGTGGTCGAGCGTCCGGCATCGGTCATCAAAGAGTTGCTGGAGAACTCGCTCGACGCCGGTTCCACCTCCATCTCCATCGAAGCCGAATCCGGCGGCCGCCGCCTGCTCCGCATTACCGACAACGGCTGCGGCATGCTCCGCGACGACGCCATGCTCGCCTTCGAACGCCACGCGACCTCGAAACTGTCAAGCGTCAAGGACCTCTTCTCCATCTCCACCCTCGGCTTCCGCGGCGAAGCCTTGCCCTCCATCGCCAGCGTCTCCCGCCTCACGCTCGAAACCCACGCCCCCGAAGAATCCACCGGCAGCGTCGTTGAAATTCACGGCGGTAAAATGGTGCGCTGCGACGAAGCCGGCCTCGCCAACGGCACCGTCATCACCGTCCGCGACCTCTTCTTCAACGTCCCCGCCCGCAAGAAATTCCTCCGCTCCGATCAAACCGAACTCGCCCACATCGCCTCCCTCGTCACCCACTACTCCCTCGCCCATCCCGACAAGACTTTCGAACTCCGCCACGACAACCGCGAACTCCTCCACGTCACCCCCGTCGCCACTCTCCGCGAACGCGTCTTCCAGGTCTTCGGCAGCCATATCCTCGACGACCTCCTCGACATCGGCGAACACGAAAAAGAGTTCCTCCTCCCCGATCCCCCGCAAGGCCTGCCCGACGAGGAACGCACCCGCGTCTTCCTCCTCCGCGGCTTCGTGTCCATGCCGCAGGTCCAGAAGTACAACCGCAATTCCATTTACCTCTTCGTGAACGGCCGCTTAATCCGCGACAAGCTCCTCATGCACGCCATGCAGGCGGCCTATCACAACCTGATGCCCCCGGGCTCCTTCCCCTTCGCGTTGCTCTTCCTGGATTGCGACGCCGAAGAGGTCGACGTCAACGTCCACCCCTCCAAAACCGAAGTCCGCTTCCGCCACGGCAGCTGGGTGCACGATTATGTCCGCGACGCCATTCGCAGCTCCATCATGCAGAGCCGCCCGCTCTCGTCGCTCCCCATGCACGCGCCGCCGCAACCCGCCGCCCGCTTGCCCTACAGCGAGTTCTCCCAGCAAATGGAGAACGCCGCCATCCGCAACGTCATCCCGCCCGATGATGTCCAGGGCGTCCAAGCCAACGATCTCAACCTCCCCACCTTCACCCTCAATCAGCCCCAAGGCCCCGCCCCCCGTTTCG
>JBIKOG010000418.1:0-4190 GCA_044358225.1 Bryobacteraceae bacterium
TGACACGCTTCACAAACCGCGTCCCGCTTCGCCGACGCCAACCGAACCGGATTCACCACATTCCCCTTCGCCGCCGCCGCCAAATGCGCCGACACATCCCCGTGGCACCGCTCGCATCCAATCGCCGTCTCCGAAAATGCCCCAAACCGGTTCTGCGACCCCTCCACCGCCTCCACCCGCCCCGCATGACACTGCAAACACTCCCCGGAAACCGGCCGGTAAAACGTCGGATTCGCGTCGATCGCATACCCCGGCGCCATGTCCCAAATCATCCGATTCGCAAACCACGCCAACGGCGACATAAAGAGCGAATCCCCCAACCGCACCACAAAATTCTTCGCCTCCCGCCCTGACCCAATCCCCCATTCCACCTCGTAAGACTCCACCGCGCCCTTCATCTCCATGAAGTGCGTCATTTTCCCCTGGCCCCACGTCACCCCCATCCGCCGTCCCGAAAACTCGTGAAACCACTGCCGCTGCGGCTGCACCTCCGCCCGTGGTTTCCCCACGCTCCGCGCCTTCCCCGTGCGCGCGTACGACTCCACGATAGACTGGTGGCAGCTAACACAGCGCGGGTCGGCTACAACCGCCACCGCGGACAGCAAAAAGAGCGCGCGGAGCATCATTGGTATTAGACACCGGATGCGCCCAAAACGCCAATTATGGTATTCTCTATCGAGAACAGGGAGATTTGAATTGCTGCAAGATCCAAACCTCGTAACCAGGCAGGAAGTCGAAGCCAATTTCGACGCCACCGTTCGCGAGGACATCGAAAAGTTCCGGGAAGCCGCCAAAAGCTACATCGCCGGCGAATTGACCGATGATCAGTTCCGCGCCCAGCGCCTCCGCCGCGGTGTCTATTCCCAGCGCCAGCCCGGCGTCCACATGATTCGGACGAAGATCCCAGGTGGCATCCTCACCGCCGATCAGATGGACAATCTGGCCGAAGTCGCCGACACCTTCGCCGAAGGCAAAGGCCACCTCACCACGCGGCAGAACATGCAGTATCACTTCATCCCGCTGCCCCAGGTTGCCGACCTGCTCCACAAGCTCGCCGACGCCCGGCTCACCACCCGCGAAGCCTGCTACAACACCGTTCGCAACGTCACCGCCAGCCCCCTCTCCGGCCTCCTCGCCGATGAAGCCTTCGACGTGCAACCCCACGTCCGCGCCGTGTCGCTGGCCTTCCTGCATAACGAACTCACCGATAGTCTGCCCCGCAAGTTCAAGATCGCCTTCTTCAGCGGCGGCAAGCAGGACGACATGGCCCTCGCCATCCACGATTTCGGCGCCACCGCCGTCATCCGCGACGGCAAGCGCGGCTTCCGCACCGTCATCGGCGGCGGCCTGGGCCCCCTGCCCAACGAAGCGGCCCTGCTCGACGAATTCCTTCCCGAAGAACAGCTCGTGCCGCGCATTGAAGCGGTCATCATGCTCTTCAGCCAGTACGGCAACCGCGCCAACAAGAACAAGGCGCGCCTCAAATTCGTCCTCCGCGAACGCGGCTTTGAATGGGTCAAACAGACCATCGAAGCCAACTACGCCGGCATCCTCGCCAACGGCGGCACCCGCACCCCGGAGATCGTGCCGGAGAATTTCGGCGGCTTCCAATCGGTCACCCCGCCCCTGGGCGATGGCGGCCAATTGCCCGTCCTCGGCGCCACCCCGGTGGACCCGGAATTCGACCGCTGGCTCGAATCGAACGTCCGCGAACAGAAGCAGCCCGGCTACGCCGTCGTCACCATCCGTGTCCCCCAAGGCAACATGGTGGCCACCGAGATGCGCGCCCTCGCCCAGCTCTCCCGCGACGCTGGTGACTCCATCGTCCGCGTCGATATCGACCAGAACATCCATCTGGCCTACATCGCCGTCAACAACCTCCGCCGCGTCTTCGCCGCCCTCAAAACGGCTGGCCTCGCCGCCTCCGGTGCCGGAGAACTGGTCGACACCGTCTCCTGCCCCGGCGCCTACTCCTGCAACCTCGCCCTCACCAAGTCGATGAACCTCGCCGCCGCCATGAGCGAAGCGGTTGCGAGCTACACCGATAAACAGGTGCGCGGCCTCTCCGTCAAGGTCTCCGGCTGCCCCAACTCCTGCGGCCAGCACTGGATCGGCAGCCTCGGCTTCTACGGCAACTCCCGCAAGGTCGATGGCAAGGAAGTGCCGTTCTACATGATGATGCTCGGTGGCGGCTACGACGGCGAAGGCATGCTTCGCTTCGGCCTCGCCATCTCCAGCCTGCCCGCCAAGCTCGCCCCCGTCGCCGCCCGCCGCGTTCTCGATCACTTCATCGTCAACCGGGAAGAAGGCGAGTCCTTCCGCGACTACGTCCTTCGCAACAAAGTCGCCTTCTTTAAGACCATGCTTGCCGACCTGGCCAAGCCCACCGAATACAGCGACGAATGGTTCATGGATTGGGGCGATAGCGAAAACTACAGCCTGCAGCTTGGCCGCGGCGAGTGCGCCAGCTAGCCACTGTCCCCTAAAGCAAACTAGACACCGGGCGTTCCTGACCAGGGAAACGCCCGGTTCTTTTTTGGGGGCGGGGGGCCCCCCACCTGCTATGCTCGGCCCATGGCACAACCAGATACTCCAAACTTCTCGCCGGTCGCCCGCGTGCTGTTTGGAGCCGTCGCTTTCGTGGTCATCGGATCGCTCCTTCGCTACCTGGGGGTGATTTAAAGGGCCGGTTGACGGACCTGCGAATGCAACCGGGAATACCCTTGCGGTATACTGACTGAAGTGCGCAATTGCCGTTACCACCGGTAGCAATGAGTGCGGGAGTAACTCAGTGGTAGAGTCTCAGCCTTCCAAGCTGTTGGTCGCCAGTTCGATCCTGGTCTCCCGCTCCAAAAAATCAATAAAAGGCCCGCCATTGCGGGCTTTTTTTAGATATTCACGCGATTCTCTGGTACTCTGAATGACTCCCCAATGGTTTCATCGCAGAACGAGCTGGAATCCTTGGGCCCCGAGTCTCCCTCGACGCGCCCCCATCTCGCCAGATTCCTGAAGACCCAGACCTGGATCCACCCGGTCATCATCCTCGGACCACTCTTCCTCTTGCTGTTCTTCAACGGCAATCCCCTGGATTTTCGGTTCCAGATGCCTACCCTGTTCGGCGTTGCAGTCCTCCTTCTGATGGTCGGCCCAGCTCTGCAATCGGCTATCGCCGCCTTGATCGGGCTGTCTTTGCCTTTGCGCGCCCGCGACAGTCTGCACTCCGCCCCGGACCTCCGTCGCCTCCGCCGGCTCTATATCTGTGTGGTTTCCAAAGGTGTCAACCAGGATGCCCTTCGCCGAACCTATCACTCGCTGCTCCCGCTCCTCGATGAGCGTATGCAACTCGATATCGTCACCGACCTCCCCGTCGACCTCCCTCACATTCAGGTTCCCGATTCCTTCCAGCCCCGCCACGCCAAATTCAAGGCCAGAGCCCTCGAATACTACCGCCAGCTCATGGACTTCTCGGAAGCCGATTGGGTTCTCCACTTGGATGAGGAGACCGTCGTCGATCGCGATGGCCTGGAAGCCTGCATCCGGTTTTGCCTCCGCTCGCCCCACTTAATGGGGCAGGGAATTGTCTTCTACAACAACCACGCGTTCTGGAGTCACCGGTTGATCGCCGTTGCCGATGCCATTCGCACTGGCGACGATCTGGGCCGCTTCTTCGCCCAGTTCGCCTGGATCAATAAACCCATTTTTGGCGTCCACGGCTCCTTCCTGCTCGTCAATGGCGCCATCGAGAACGAAGTCACCTGGGATCTCCCCGGATACCTGGTCGAAGACTACGCCTTCTCCGTAAAATACATGCAACTGGGCTACACTTGCGGCCATATCGATGGCTACGCCCGGGAACAGAGCCCGCTCACGTTACTCGACTTTCTCAAACAGCGCCGCCGCTGGATCGTCGGCATCCGCAGCCTGTCGTACGAATCGCTCTGGCCCGCCTACTGGGCCACGCTCTGGCAGATGGCGCCGTTCGCCCGCGTCCTGGCCATCGCTGGCACTCTCACCGGTTTCGGCCCCTGGTGGTTTGTCCTCAGCGCCAAGTTCAGTTTCTGTACCAGCATTTTCTCATCGAAGGATGAGCCTAAAGGAATGAGATGGTGACTGGGGCTCCTTTCGTTGATTGTGTGTAGTGCGACGAAGGGATCGTCGTCGAGGCTGTGGGAATGTGGGAATCGCATAGC
>JBIKOG010000419.1:0-4186 GCA_044358225.1 Bryobacteraceae bacterium
GCTCCCTGTCGAAAATGAGGAGGCCAGCTGGGGCGCATTCCAATGGTTCTGGCGCTTCTCCACGCGTTTCCTCGGCGATGAAGAACTCTGGTGGTTCCTCTCTCTCCTCGACGGCTTCTCCTACGAAGGCGACCTGGACATCACCACCTTTGCCGACTTTGTCAAGGATCCCCAACGCGCCCTCGCCGGTGTCCATAAACCTCCCGGAAAACGCTCCACCGCCGAGACTTGCGCCATCGGCATGATCCGTTTCCTCGAATTGACTCGCGAATTCGGCGATACCCTCTCCCAAATGGAGGCCACGCCCCTGACACGTTCCGCTATCTGGTTCCACTACGCCTACTGGTATCGGGAGTTTGACGACGTCACCGAACACGCCAACAAGTTCCTCGAAGCCATGCTCGCTTGGATGGACTCCCCTGAGGCTGGTGCCCAGTCCCGTCGCGATGCCGAAGCAAGCGTCGCCCGCACCAAACAGGCCCTCGCCGAACTCACCGGCAACCGCTACGCCCCGCCTCTCCTCAACGCCCTCAAAACGAAGGCCAAGGACCCCACTCTCACCCACTTCACCGCCTACCGCTAACCCCCCAATGCGCCTCTCCCTGTTCCTCTTCGCGCTCACCCTCGCCGCCCAGGATCCCAACACGCTCGATCAAGCCCGCGCCCAAATCGCTCGCATCACCGCCAACCCCGTCACCGATCCCATCAACCTCCCCCGCATCGCCCTCCGCGCCCCGCTCCTGGCCGACCCCAGCGTCTCCCTCGCCGAACTCCAGTCCGCCCAAAACAACCTCCTCCGCCTCAGCCGTACGGCCGCCCCCGTCCTCGCCACCCCGCCCCCCGATTTCCAACCCGTCCACATCCTCTATCAGCCCCAGCCCCGCCTCACCACCCACAAAGCCACCGGCAAGCCCACCACCCAAAGCAGCGCCGGCCCGTTAAACAGCCCCGGTGGCGGTGTCGACGGTCGTATCACCGGCGCCTACGGCGTCTCCACCCAGCTCGAACAAAACCCCTGGTGGCAAGTCGATCTCGGTACTCTAACTCCCATCACCGCCATCCGCCTCCATCCCAACCTCGTCTACCCCGAACGCGCCCATGGCGTCCGCATTCTCCTCAGCGCCGACGGCCTCAACTGGGCCCCTCACTCCGGCCAACCCGCCCGCTTCCTCCGCCTCGAACGCACCGGCCCCGCCGTCCTCCAATTCGACGAACTCGAAGTCCGCTAACCACCCCCACGAAATAAAATCTCCCGGCGATGATCAATCCCTGCCCGCGGATCCGCATCGACAGAGACCGCAATCGATGCCCGGTCGGAGGACCCTCATGAAGCTATCCGTCATCATCACCCTACTCGCCGCAACCAGCGCCCTCGCCCCCGCTGGCGTCATCTTCGCCAACGGCACCCCCGACGAATCCAAAGCCAATTCCCGCAGCATAAGCCTCTTCCGCTCGGCTGACGACTTCACTCTCGCCTCCGCCTCCACCATCGAATCCATCCGCTTCTGGATGGTTGCCACCGAGCAGGGCTTCTCCGGCACCCTTTCCTACGCCTTCTACCAGGACGCCAACGGCGCCCTCGGTTCCGTCGTCTCTTCCGGCTCCTTCACCAACGTCACCCCGCTTTTCCTAAGTGAGATTCCTGTCAACATCCATGACCATTACCTGGTCGACCTCAACCTGCCTTCCGTCCTCAATCTCGCCGCCGGAACCTACTGGCTCGAACTGTACGACGGCCCCACTCTCACCACCAACAACGACGCTGATGTCTACTGGGCCATCGCCGCCAACGGCCCCGGCAACGCCCGCCAAAGCCAGGTGCCCTCCATCCCCGCCAACCAGACGACGAACGCCCTTGCCTTCTCCCTCTATGGCAGCGTCAGCACGCCGCCTCCCCCCGCCGGTGTTCCGGAACCGTCTTCCATCGCCTTATCGCTCGCAGGTCTCGCGGCCCTCGGCGCCCTCCGCCTCCGCAAGCGGTGGTAATTCGGCCATAATAGGGCTTCGCCCCAACGGCGAAGCCCGTCCATGCACTACGTCATCATCGGTAACGGCGTCGCCGGCATCACCGCCGCCTTCACGCTCAGGAAGCGGGACCCCCACGCCCAGATCACCGTCATCGGTGGGGAAAGCGATTACTTCATCTCCCGCACCGCCCTCATGTACGTCCTCATGGACCGCATGAACCGCCGCGATCTCGAACCCTTCGAACGCCGCCAATATACCGAAAAAAACATCACCCTCCTCCGCGCCTGGGTCACCGCTCTCAACGCTTCCACCCGCACTCTTCGCCTGGCCGATGGCGCCTCTCTCACCTACGACAAACTCCTGTTCGCCACCGGTTCCGCGCCCAACCCCGCCCCCTGGCCCGGCGTTGCCAAGACCGGAACAGGCATTCTCCACTTCGTCTCCCTCCAGGACCTCGCCAAATGGGAACACGTCCTCCCCGCCACCCGCCGCGCCGTCGTCGTGGGCGGCGGCCTCATCGGCGTTGAACTCGTCGAATGTCTCCGCCACCACGGCATCGAAGTCGATTTCCTCGTCCGCGAATCCTGGTACTGGCCCATGGCCCTCGCCCCCGAAGAAGGCGAAATCATCGCCACCCACCTCCGCCGCCACGGCGTACGACTCCACTTAGGAGACGAAATCGCCGAAGTCGTCGCCAACCCCGCCCGCCAGCTCACCGCCGTCCGAACCACCCAGGGCAGGGAACTGCCCTGCCAGGCGCTCGGCGCATGTATCGGTGTCCGGCCCGCCATCGATTGGCTTCGCAACACCCAAACGCCCCCCGCCTGCAACCGAGGCATTCAGGTACAAGCCGACTTCCGCACCTCCCTCCCCAACGTCTGGGCCGCCGGCGATTGCGCCGAACTCCCCACCGGCCAGGTCGAACAGCTCTGGTATTCCGCCAAACGCCACGGCGAACTCGCCGCCCAATCCATGCTGGGCGACCCGGTCCGCTACAGCCCGCCCCTGTTCTACAACTCCGCCAAACTCTTCGATATCGAATACACCACCGTCGGTGTCGCCGGCCCCGAAAGCTACTTCCGTCGCCTCCCCGGCCGGGACGTCTCCATCCGCATCATGCACGAAACAGACGGCGCCGTCACCGGCTTCAACATGCTCGGCTCCCGCTGGGATCACACGTGGTTCGAAACCTGGATCGCCGAACGCCGCACGCTCCCCTACGTCATCAAAAACCTCGCCCAGGCCCAGTTCGACGTCGAATTCGGCCGTGTTTCGCTCAAGGCGCTCGGAGTCGGCGCATGATCCGCGCCGGCCGCGCCCAGGCGCTTCTTCACAACATCAAGAACCGCGGCTGGGCTGCCTGGCTCCTCGCCGCCCTATTCACTGCGTTCTACATAGCCCTCTATTTCACCGAGGCGCTCACCCCCCTCGCCCAGGCCCTCGGCCTTGGCAGTAAGTGGACTCTCTACGGCACCCTCTACACCATCGCCGTAACCGCCGGCGGCATTCACGTCATCCGTAAATACCGCCACAACCGCTATCAGGTCATCCGTACCGTGGTCGTCATCGTCGTCCAATGTACGTTCGCCTTCTCCATCCCGTTATTGCTGAAATTCCTCCACCAGCCCGAGTACTACTTCTCCTATTTCTGGCCGTTGAAGTTTGAATACCTCACCCCGTCCTATCTCGCCTCGGTCCCGCTACCCTTTGTCATCTACAGCGTTGTCGGCTCCCTGGTCATGGTCCCGCTCCTCGCTGCCCTCTTCGGCAAGCGCTGGTACTGCTCCTGGGTCTGCGGCTGCGGCGGCCTGGCGAATACGTTCGGGGAACCCTGGCGCCATCTGTCCGATAAATCCACCACCTCCTGGAAGATCGAAAAGGTCACCATCCACGCCGTCCTTATTGCCAGCGTTGGACTGACGGTCCTCCTGTTCTTCACCTACGGCGCCAGCAAATCCAATCCCCAGTTGGCCCGCTTCACCGGAGAGTTCCAGTCCTACTACGGCCTCATCGTCTCCTCGATTCTTTCCGGCGTCGTCGGCGTCGGCCTCTACCCATTAGGCGGAACCCGTGTCTGGTGCCGTTTCGCCTGTCCCATGGCCGCTCTCCTCGGCATTGTGCAGAAGGTGGGCCGCTACCGCATCGCCGTGAAGAAGGACATGTGCATCTCCTGCGGGATGTGTTCGAAGTACTGTGAAATGGGTATCGACGTCCGCTC
>JBIKOG010000030.1:0-46336 GCA_044358225.1 Bryobacteraceae bacterium
GCCGCCGGAGTTATCCGTGTCGGAGCTGTTCAGCGTCTTCGAGAACGTGTAGAACGTCGAGAAGAACATCCCGCGCGACATCCGCTTTTCCAGTTTGATGGTGCCCGAGTGGAAGGTGGAGTGGCCGAAGTTCGAACGCATCGTAATGTTGCCGAACTGGGTGTAGGGACGGAAATTTTGCGGCGCCGCGAAGACGCGGTCGCGCAATGCCGGATCGCCGGCGGCGTAGTCGATGGGGAACGCGTTCAGTTCCCAACGCTCAATCAGGCCCACCGAACCGGAGCCTTGATAGCTCGCTTCCAAAACGTAGTCGCGAGCCAGTTCGTGCTGAATGCTGGCGTTCCAGTTCATCACGTAGGGATTGCGCAGGCTCGGGTCCCACATGCTGACATTGCGGCCACTGTAGTTGCTGCCGATGAACGGGCTCGACCCGTCGGCCAGCACAGTCGGATTCGGCGGCCGCGTCCCTCGGCTGATCTGGTAGATCGGCGTGGGATCGCCCGGCAGCGCTTGCTGCACAGCGGTACCGACAAATTCGTCATACTGATCGCGTCCCGAGGGGAACTTGACGTCAACGGTGTAGAAGCCGAAGCCGCCACGGAACACCCACTTCTGCAGCGGATGCCACGCCAGGCCGAGACGCGGGTTGAAGTTATTGCTATCGGTCTTCGCCAACGAACTCTTCGGATGCACCACAGCGCCCTTGCGGCCCGTCAGCGGGTCCGTCGCATTGGGATCGAACTGGCTCATCAGCCCGTATTTGGTGTTGAATGCGCTCTCGTTCGAGTAGCGAATACCCATGTTGATCGTGAGTGTCGGGGACACCTTCCAATCGTCCTGGAAGTAGAAGCTGTGGATGCTCGAACGCGGCAGCCAGCTCGTCAGTTCCGTACGGAAAGTCGCCGAGGTAACGTAGCCAGTCAGGAAGCCGGCAAACGGGCTGCCCGTGTTCGGCACCGCGGCGCCGTTCGCCTGCAGGCCCGTGGTGGAACCGGAGAAGTCGAAGTTCACCGGGTTGGCCAGCGTGGCGCTGTTCAGCCGGAAGCGCAACACTTCGTAGCCGCCCTTGAAGGCATGCGTGCCCTTGATGATCGACAGATCGTTACGGAACGAAATCGTCTCGTTCACGCTCTGATTCGGCGTCGCACCGCTCAGGCCGTAAATCGAAGATGGGTTGTTGCGGTCGCCACTCCCAAACGCCGGCATCAGGTCGCCGTTGATGTTCGGAATGCCCAACTGCTGTCCCCAGTTCTGTTGATACGACGGCACGACCAACTGCGACCAGCGCCGGTTGTAGCCAACGCGAGCATCATTCACCAGCGTCGGCGAAATGATCCACGTCTTGCCGAGCGACATGTTCTGATTCCGCGAGGGCCCACGATTGCCAGCTACGCCGTCGAACTCGCCGCGGTCGGGCCGGATGTTCCACGGCCGTTGCAGACCGGGCAGATACTTGTTGTCGGTCCAGGAGTAGTAGATCTTGAACGCCGTGCTGAATTGATGATCGAAGCGGTAGTTGTAGTCGTTCAGGTAAACCTGGGCCAACTCGTTGGCCTGATAATTGCCGGAGGCGCCGGTCGAAATGAAGTTGCCCGGGCGGGACGGCAGTTGCCACGGATCGAAGTCCAGCACCTTGCGGGCTACTGGGTCGATGCGGCTCGCCGGAATGCGGCCGCCCACGAACGGATCGCGCTGCCAAACACCGTTCACCAGACGCGTCGTCGCCGGATCGAAGATCGGGTTGGCGCCCGTCCAATTGAAAATGCCCTGACGCATATCCAGGCTCGGCACGGAGGCGTCCACCTGGGCTACTTTCTTTTCATGCAAGCGCTGGAATCCGAAAAAGAAGAACGTCTTGTTCCGGCCGTCGTACACTTTCGGAATCACCACCGGGCCGGAGATATTGGCGTCCGGCATCATGAAGAAACTCGGCACGCCCTGCTGCGCCGTCGTCGGCCGGTCGAAGAACAAACGGTGCTGCATGCGGCGGGTACGTCCGTAGAAGGACCCCATGGCATGCAGTTCATTCGTACCGCTCTTTTTCACGGCGCTGATCACACCGCCCGCCGAGTGGCCATATTCGGCCGGCGGCAGCGTCGTCATCACCTTCACTTCGGCAACGGAGTTCAGAATCGGCTTCGTCGTTTCCGTGCCGCCCTGTTGATCGTTCCCATTCACACCGTCTTCGAAGATACCGATGGCGCCCGCGCGCTGCCCGGCCAGATGGTAGGCGCCCAAGCTACCGCCGTAGGCGTAGCCGCCCGTCGTCATACCCGGCACCAGGTTCAACGTCGAATTGACGAACCGCTGATACAGCGGCAGGTCATACAGAACCTTTCCTTCAATCACCGCGCCCGTCGCCGACGTTTCTGTTTCCAACGCCGCCGCGCTCCCGGCTACTTCCACCGAGTCGCTCACCTGGCCGACCTGCAACGCCGCATCGACGGCCAGCGTGTCGCCCGTTCGCAAAGAGACATCGTCTCGAATGACCTTCTTGAATCCGGCCACTTCAAACGTCACCCGGTACTCGCCCGGCTGCAGCGAAAGGACGCGATACAACCCGTCCGTGTTCGTCAGCGCGGCCGACACAAAATTTGTTGATTTCTGAGTTACCTTCACCGCCACGTTCGGAACGACCGCGCCGGTGGAATCCGTCACACGGCCCGTAATGGTGGAAGTGCCGATCTGCGCCAGCACCATGGCCGCCGTGGCGCCAAGTGCGAGAAGTAGTTTTGTAGTTCGTAATAAGTGTGGAAAACGATACATGGAAATCCCTTCAGTCGTCGTGCTGTTTGTGGGAACTTCGGACCGGCGTCACCCCGACCCCGCTCCGAAGTTCTACAGTTCTTATACTTTTCAGCGCCCAAACGCAAGGGGGCGCCCGGTGCCACCAAAACGGTTAGCCCGTTAATGCTGTCGGTCGCGATACGTAGTCATAGTCCCCTGCTGTGTGAAATCGAATCCCGGATCATTCATCCGGGATTCATAGTTTCAATCACATTTCGAGGGGGGTACGCAACTGGCTACCAAAGCTTACACTGCTTTTCCACCGGACGCACCATCGCGTCGCCCAGCTTACATTGGAACGCATTGTGAAATTCCGGCACGTTCATCAGCGTTCCGTTCGCCCGGAAACGGGACACCGGATGCGGATCGATCTGCAGTCGCGTCCGCAACGCGTCGGGACGGTAGTAGGTCCCCCACAACCGCGCAAAGGCCAGGAAAAACCGCTGATCCGCCGTGAATCCATCGATCACCACCGGCGCCGGCTTGCCACGCAAGGAGCGATGATACGCCTTGTACGCAATCGTCACGCCGCCCAGGTCCCCCAGCGCCTCACCCACCACCAGCCGCCCGTTATGCCGCAAGTTATCGCCCACATCCATCGTGTTAAATTGTTCGATCACGCACTGTGCCCGCGCGTCGAATTTCTTCCGGTCCTCCGCCGTCCACCAGTTTTTCAGATTCCCGCTGAAGTCAAACTTCGACCCCTGGTCGTCAAATCCGTGCCCCATCTCGTGCCCGATCACCGCCCCGATCGCGCCGTAGTTCGCCGCGTCGTCGGCTTCCATATCGAACAACGGCGACTGCAGAATCCCCGCCGGAAATGCAATCTCATTCATCGGCGGATTGTAGTAGGCGTTCACCGTCGGCGGCGTCATGCCCCAATCGTTGCGGTCCACCGGCTTGCCGATCTTCGCCAGCCCATGCGCCCGCGCCGCCATCCGCGCCGATCGGCTGCTCTCCAGCAAACTGTCCCGCCGAATCGTGACTTTCGAATAGTCTCGCCACCGGTCCGGATAGCCAATCTTCGCCTGGAATGAGTTCAACTTCGCCATCGCGTTCTTCCGCGTCTCCGGGTCCATCCACGCGGCATTCCCCAACTCCTCCCGCAGCGTCACGCGCAGGTTCTCCACCAGTTCATTCATCCGCTGTTTGGCCACCGGCGGAAAATGCTTCTTCACAAACACCTCACCCAGCGCATCCCCCAGCGACTGGTCCACCAGCGTCGTGCAACGGTGCCACCGCGGCAACTGCTCCTGCGCGCCGTTCACGATCTTATCGTCGAAGCGGAAAGCCTCCGCCTCCATCGCATCAGTCAGGAGAGAGGCGGCGCTCTTCAGCACATTCCACTGCAGCCACAGCTTCCACGTCGCGATGGGCGCTTCGGCCAACTGCTTGTCGAAGTGCTTCACCAGGTTCGGATCCGCCACGTTCAAAGGGGTCGCCTTGGGCACCTGCAGCGCCTCCAACACCTGCGCCCAATCAAAGCCCGGCGACAGCGCGTTCAGCCCCGCCAGATCCATCCGGTTGTACCGGCTATACGGATTCCGGCGCTCCACCGCCGTTTTCATCAACTGCGCCGTCTCCGTTTCAAACGCCAGAATCGTCTTGCCCGCATCGGTCGCCGCCACGCCACCCAAACTCAGGATGCGGTCAACGTGCCCGGTGAACTCTCCGCGAATCCGCTTCGAGCGCTCGTCCTCGCGAAAGTAGAATTCGCGGTCCCGCTGCGACATCGTCGCCACTCCCACATTCCCGATAATTTCTGTCGTGTTCTTCAGGTCCGGCCCGCCCATCACAGCCAGCGGCACCGGCACGCCCTCCCGCAAAAACTGCAGCAACAACGCCTTCAGCTCCTCCCGCGTCGAGACCTTGGCAATCCGGTCCAACTCCCGCTGCACCGGCTTCACGCCCAGCGCTTCCCGCCGCGTCGTGTCCATACAGGCCCCATACAAATCGCCGATCCTCTGCTCGTTGCTCCCCGGCTTCCCCTTCGACGCCGCCGCCGATTCCAGAATCACCCGCAACCGCTCCCGGTTCGCTTCGGTAATGACCGACATCGTCCCCCACGCCGACCGCGACGCGGGAATCGGATTCCTGTCGATCCAGGCGCCGTTGGCGTACCGCCAGAAGTCTTCACAAGGCTTACACTTCTGATCAATCGCGTCGGTATCGATGCCGCTCTTCGTGGCTGGCGCGCTCAACAACAGCCCGGCACTCGCCATCACCAGGGAAATTTGGAAAGAGAAACTCACAATTGCAGTTAAACACACACCGCGAGTGGTGGACAAAATGAAGCGAGCCCGCCAAGGGGGAAATCCCCCCGGGACGGGCTCGCTTCGTTGCCGATAGAAAGGCTTACTTCTTCTTCAGGCTGTTCACGTACGCGATGATCTTCAAGATGTCGTCCTGCGCCACCGTGCGGCCAAAGGGCTGCATGGCGCCAGTCGCACCCGCATAGACAACCTCAAAGAATCCGGCGTCCGTTTTCACGCGCGGATAGGTCACCTGCGCGTCGATCAGGTTCGATCCCATACGGCCGGTCGCATCAGGCAAATGGCAGCTCGCGCAAGACTTGTCGTAGACCTTCTTGCCCGCCGCAATCGCCGCTGCGTTGCCGTTGTACGGATTCACGCCGTTCTTCCGGAACTGCTCCACCGCCGGCGTCACCTTGTCGTTCGCCATCAGGGTGAACGCAATCGGTTTATTGTCCAGCGAGTTCAGCAACTGGAAGGGTCCACCGGTCGACGACGTCTCCACCGGAGCCGACGCGGTCTTGGCCGTCTCGGCGCCTTTCGGCACTTCGTTGATCGGCATCACGCGCCACAACGCGCCCGGGGGGTTGCCCGTCGCGCCTTTGTCGGAGGTGTAGAAGCAGTTGCAGTTCACGGCCATCACATAGCCGTTCTCGTCGTAGCCACCAGCGGTGAACTGCAGATTCGTGTGCAGCATCTCCTGCAGAATCCACTTATCGCCATTCCAGCCCATGCCGAACACGCGGCCGGAGCACCAGTCGCCGACCAGGTACACACCCTTCATGCCGCCATAGTTGGCAACACCCAGGCCCTCGATGGAGCAGCCGTGGCCGTCCTTCAACGGCGGGGCGCCCGGATACGGATTCTCGTGCGGATACTGCGCCGCCGGCAGCGTGCCAACGATCCCGCACTTGTCATCCGGACCGGTCATCGGGAAGCACTTGGTACCCATGTTGCGCGGCCAGCCGTAGTTCTCGCCACCCTTGGAAGCGGCCGGCTGGAAGTCGATCTCTTCCCAGTGGTTCTGGCCCACGTCGGCAATGAACATGTCACCGGTCTTCAGGTCGAAAGAGAACTCATACGGATTGCGCAGGCCGAACGACCAGATCTCCGGCTTCGCCTTCGTCTTGATCTTGGAGAAGTCATGCTCGCTGATGCCGAACAGCGACATCAACTGTTCCTTGGCGGCGTAGGCGAATGGATTCGTCGGCGGGATCTTGTACGGCACCCGGTCGTCTTCCACGTTCACGTCGATGCGCAGCATCTTGCCCAACAGCGTTTCCAGGTTCTGGCCGCTCTCCAGCGGATCGCCTTCCCAGCCGCCATCACCGGAGGCGATGTAGAGGTAGCCATCGGGGCCAAATTCAATCTGGCCGCCGTTGTGGTTGTAGTAGGGTTGCTCAATGCGCAGCAGCACCTTGGAGGTCTGCTTGGTGCGCTCCGGCGTCAGGAACTTGGGATTGTTCTTGTCCACCTGGAAGCGGACCACCAACCCGTCGCCGTTGAACGGCAGCGAGGCATAGTGGACGTAGAAGTAGCCGTTTTCCTTGAATTTTGGATGGAACGCCACCGAATACAGGCCCTGTTCCACAAAGCCCGTCTGCACGTCGGTGCCCAGCGGGTTGATGTTGGTCAGATCCAGGAACGGTTCCGGCTGGACGCTACCGTCTTTATTGACGACGCGGATGCGGCCCACGCGTTCGGTGACAAACAGGCGCCCCGACCCATCGTTGGCGCTCGCCACGTTCGTCGGGTCCAAAAACCCGTCGGCAACCTTCACCAGAGCGATCTTCGGATTGCCCGGCAACACGCCACCGGGCTCAGCGACTTCTTTGGGACTTTCAGGAACCTTCGGACCCGTCGCGGCCCACAACATCATGGCGCCGGCCAGGATGCCGGCAAATAGCAGGAAATTTCTTTTCAAGTTTTCTTCTCCCGGACCCAGTGATTATATTGCAAGCCCTACCGGATCGGCGAGAACGGCAGCGCGCGGAGGAACATGCTGGAAATGTTGGAGACAATCTCGCCGTCGCTCCAGCCGGGGGTTGTGCGCAACTTGATCCATTCCGGGTGGGAAATGAACTTTTTCCAGTTGGCGTCGCGCGCGTTCCAATCGTCGTAGCCCAGCATGTAGGTCAGGTTCGGTTGCTTTTGGCCGAAGACGGTTTCGCCGAAGAACACCGGGTCCAACCCGGTTTTCTGGAACAGCGAGATTTCGCCTTCGTTAAACATCTTGATCTTCTCCGTCAAGCTGGACGAATCGTCGCTCTCGTAGGTGCGGAGTTCGAACAGCCGGTTGAGCTTCGAAGCGCCCGGAGAGACGTTGATTGCCAGGTGCGGGAAGCCGGAAAACGATCGCAAAAGCGTCGTTTCGTAGCGCATAAAGCGCAATCCGGGGGCGGAATTGTACGCCTTTAGCGCACTTTGGTACGCACTATCGGCACTTAATTTGGCCTGCGCGGTCTCGTAGGCGGCCATCGTGGGGTAGCTGCTGAGGGCCAACATGAAGGGAGAATCGGGCGCCAACTGGGCCGCAAAAAAACCGACCGCCGTCGCTCCGGACTTCTGAACCGCCGGCAGGGCGGCCTTTTCCAGGAATTCGGTCAGCTTGGCCACCTGGTTCTCGCCGCTGTTGCGAAGGAACAGCTTCCGCATCACGATGTACTGCCGGGCGCCCGGCGTCTGCGCCTGGGATTGCGCGGCGGCGCCGGCGGCCGCCGCGGTGGAGAGGATTTTTCGACGTGTCATCTGCAACCACGGTAACAAAAGCGGTTGCCGTGCATATTGGTAGTCGAGAATGGCTGAGCCGATCCGCTTTCAGGACATCTACGGGGCGCACGCGCCGGCGGTCTACCGCTGCCTGCTGGCCTGGAGCCGCAACGCGGCGACGGCCGAGGACCTGACGGCGGAAACGTTCGTCCGCGCGCTGTCCGCCGAACAGGATGTCCGCGCGAACACCGCGCGAGCGTATTTGGTCGCGATTGCCCGCAACTTGTGGCTGGAACAGGTTCGGCGCGGATGGCGCCAGCAGCCCATGGAGGCCGCGCTCGATCCAGCTATTCATACAAACCCGGACGCGGCCGTCACGCTGCAATCGGTACTGGCGGCGCTCGCTGAACTGCCCGAATCGCTCCGCGAGCCGCTCGTACTCTTCGCGCAGGGCGAACTTTCTTATGAAGAGATCGCCGCTCAGCTCGAATTGCCCATCGCCACCGTGAAAGTCCGCATCTTCCGCGCCCGTCAAAAACTGGAGAAATTCCGATGACCCTGCACCCCGACATCCTGACCGATCTGGTTATCCTCTATCACGCCGGCGAAGCCAGCCAGGCGACGCGTAACCTGCTGGAAACCGAAGCGGCGGCGAATCCCCAGCTTGCGGCCGCCATCGCCGCGCCCCCGCGCGAGGCCGCGCCCCTCCCAGCCGCGCCGCAGGACGCCGGGCGCGTGGCCCTTCGCGAGATCGGCCGGCTGTACCGCCACCGCAACCTGCTGGTGGCCGTTATCGCGGCGCTGCTGCTGATCCTGATCTCCGCGCTGCGACTTCAGGAGGATTACCCGTGGCTTCCGATGGCCACGCTGGCCCTGTGGTGGGTGGTGGCGCTGATTGGCCTGAACGTCCACAAAAGGCTGCAAAAGCGGCTTTAACTACTTCGGGCGCATGGCGCCGACGATGGCTTCCAGGTGGTCGAGGTACTTTTCCAGGGCGGCGCGGCCGTCGGCGGTCAGCTCGTATTCGGTCCGCGGGAAACGGTTCTCGAAACTCTTGGAACACGTAATGTAGCCGGCCTCTTCCAGGCGGCGGGCGTGGACACTCACGTTGCCATCGGTAGTTTGGAGCAGTGCTTTCAACTCGTTAAACGTCAGGGGCCCGCTGGCGGCCAGGGCGCTGACGATGCCCAACCGGACTTTCTCGTGAATGAGACGGTCCAGCGCTTGGGCTTCCTTCATCGCCGCGGCGCCGGCCGACGCGGTAAGTGTCGTTAATTTCGCAGCCGTCGATTTAGCCACCGTACCTCCTAGCAATGATCAGGCCGAACACGATATGAATCACGCCGAAGCCACCGGCCAGGAACCAGTTGCCCCAGCTGGACGGGCAAGCCAGCGCGGCTCCGCCCAACAGCATGAAACACAAGCCCATGATGGGAACGACTCGCACCGAGAACGCCCCGGCGGTGACGACACCGGCGCCGTAGAGCAGCAGCCAGGTGCCCGGCAGCACCGCCCAGGCGCCCTGTTGGTAGAGCACCCAGCTCAGCAAGCCGCCAGCGGCCACGGGCGGGCTGAAGCTGAGAAAGAACTGCCGGCCGGGAGCGGCAAAGACGCTCCGGTCCCCTTGACGGGTTTTGCGAAGAATGAACGCGCTGCCGATGACGAGCGCCAGCACCACCTCGCACATCCAGACGATGCCCCACATGCGCATGTCCGTTTGCTGCGCGGCAAGAACCGCCGCCGCCAGAGCCGACACGCCCATCGCCACGCCGCCCCAACCGGGCACGGCCGTAAACGATCCGGTCCGCTCCATGGTCGCGCGGATGTACTTCAGTTGTTCCAGCGCGTGATCGCTGATGGCGACCGCGGGCCGCGAGGAGCTCATCCCTTCATTCTGCGCCAAGCACTTTCTGTTAGCAAGCAAACAGTTGCAGCTGGGCCGGGCCCAACCAGTCCGGCGGACGACGGGTGTTTCCCCGCTCGGTTAGACCATGGCGGAGCCGGATGCGCTCCACCCGGGCATTGAGAATCTCCACATACGCAGGCTGCAGATAGGCGTCGCGCTGGTACCAGGCGCGGTACTTCGACAGCAACGCCGGGAACTCGGCCTCCAGCCACGGCATGAAGACGCGGCGGGCGGAATCCTTCAAAAAGAGCGGCTGGGCCCACAGGGAGCGGGCGCCAGCAGCCTTGGCCTCCGCGGCGACAGCGTCGATGCTTTCTTCGGAATCGGTGATCCGCGGCAACACCGGGGAAACCCCGACGCCAACCGTGATCCCCTCCCCGGCCAGCCTCCGGGCCGCCTCCACGCGCAAAGACGGGCGAGGCGCGAATGGCTCAAGCTTCCTCGCCAAAGCCATATCGAGCGTGGTGATGGTCATGTTCACGCGAACGTCGTTCCGGCGAGCGAGCGAACCAAGCAGATCGGCATCGCGGGCGACCAGATCGGACTTCGTGGTGATGAAGAGCCGCACACCTTCGACACCCTCCATCGCCGCCAACATCCGCCGCATCAGGCCGAAGCGCCGTTCGGCGGGCTGATAGCAATCGGTGGCGGTGCCGAAGGCGACGGTGTCTTCCGGCGCGAGCCTCCGAATCTCGCGCCGAAACTGACGGGCATCCCACTGCTTGGCAAAGATGCGCGTTTCAAACTCGTCTACGGAAAGCTCCATGAACTCGTGGGTATAGCGGGCATAACAGTAGCGGCAGCCATACTCGCAGCCGCGGTAGGGGTTTACGGTCCAGTCAAAAATTTGCCGTTTCCCCGAACACGAGCCGATGAAACTCTTCGCAGGCAACTCCAGGTACGACACCCGGCGCTTGTCCTCCAACAACGGGCTTTCGGCCGCCATCTTTGCGATACCAACCAGTGGCATGCATAGATATTCGCCGTTTGTTCGCCCTTTGTCAAGCGAAGTTTAGGCCATAGTGACGGCGTCGATCGCGGCGAGGCGAATGACGATTTTGGACTGCTCGCGATTGCGGCCTTCGATAAAGTCCTGGCCGACAACGGTGACGACGAGCGCGATCTGCTGGCCCTTCACGTAGACGTTGACGCCCTTCTTTTCCTTCATGCTGGCGTTCAGCAGATCCATGAGCGGGTTGGCCCCGGTCCCGGCTGCGTTGGCGGTGGCGGCTACGCCGGCAAAAGCGGCGATCAGGGGCAGTACATTGCGTCGGTTCATGATTACAGTCCTCCCATCAAGGTTTTATAGATTTCCATGTCGTTAAACATGCCATCGGTGCGCAGCGCGTAGGCACAGTGCATTTCAAGGACACCGTCCTTGAACTCCATCTTCATCTCTTCTTTGGTTTTAACGTTCCGGAGTTTGACGGTCTTCAGGCCGTCGCGAAGAGCGTCTTTGCCCATCGGATCGATCGAAATCGAGCGCAGCGCCATGTTCAGGCGGTGGCAGGAGAGGTTGTCGAGGAAGCGGAGGCCCTCGGCATCGTTGGCCAGGCTATCCCAATCCACCTCGTACTTGGCGGCGCCGCCGCAGATCTCCGTGATTTCCTTCTCGCGTTCGGGGAGCGTCTTTTCGCTCAGGTCCCGAATCATCTGCCGTTCTTGTAGTCCCATTCTGTCCTCCAAACGAATTGGCGCAACATGAGGGGAAAACTTATCACCGGAACGAAAGATTTTGTAGGGGGGTAAAGCGGGAGGGAAGAGAGAATGGCTGGGAGACAGGGATTCGAACCCCGATAAGCAGAGTCAGAGTCTGCTGTCCTACCGTTGAACGATCTCCCAGCACGGGTGAACACCTTCAGTATAAATCACCAGGTGCCCATACGCAAAATGACACCGGAAGAGAGTTGCAAACCCTGGTTCAAATTTCTGCCCTCCAGAACGCCCCCGGGCTGGCCGGCCCAGGAGCGGGCGTACTCAATACTGGCCAGACGAAAGGCAAAGGCGGGGTTCAGACGGATATCCAGACCGGTGCCGGCCTGCAGCGCGAAGCCGTGGCGGATGTCGGTTTTGGTGTAGAGTTCTGGCGCCGGCACTTCGGCGCCACGGCGGGTGGCCTCGGCTTTGAGGAGATTCTCTCGTACGGGGTCCACCTCGTAACGCGTGATTTTGTTACCACCCACGAGAACCTGGGCGAAGGGACTAAAGCGACGTTCGGCGAGCGGCGTCCAGCGGGGCCCGATGACGTAGGAGAGCGAATCGCCGCTATTGCGCGGCGCCAGGTCGCGGAGTTGGCAGCCATTGACCTGCGCGACGAGTTGCCAGGAGGGGGAGAGACGGAAGGCCGCCTGGCCCCCGCCGCCGGCGCACTGAGTACCATCGAAACGGGTCCATAATGGCAGGGCCGTGATTTCAAACGGCGCGGCTTTCGGGAACTGGCGCGACGGTTCGGGCTCCATGACGTGGGGCGCTCGGTAGTGACCGGCGAGGATGCCGCCACGGTTATCGCGATACCAGGGCACTTTGAACCGTAAGGCGTTGGAGAAGCTGCGGCTGGGGTTCAACCAGCTGCGAACCATCATGCGCGCAAAGGTGTTGTGGAAACGGTTCTCGAACGGGAGAATCACCTTTTCATCGAGGAAGTCTTCGGCGACCAGCCAACCGGTGCCGATGACGGGCGTAACGACGTGGTCGACAAAGCCTTGCTGCGGGCGCCGGCTTTGGATCTTGCCGATACTGGCTTCACTGACCGGGCCAACCTCGAACCACGTGCTGTAGGCCCAGGCGACACTCATGGCCTTCATCCGGCTGCGCCAGTAACGAGGGTCGCGACCGAAACGCAGCAGGCGGGCGCGCGGATCATTCTGCAGGTAGATGTACCCGGAGACGGAACCCTGGAGGGGGTGGCCGATATAGTTCACCAGAAACGGATCCCCATCGCCCCAGCCATGCAAATCGCCGACGGCATCCGCGTAGCCGCCCCAGAACGGCCCTTTCATTCCGGAACGTGTTCCGGCTTCTGTTCCTAAACGGAACCCATGCTGGATGCCGGTAAAAAAGGCCGACTGCTGCGCCACCGCCCGCCAGTCCACCGCGTTCTCACCGGTTTGTTGCCGATCCGGCTTTGCGGAATCGACGGGGCGTTTCTCCGCCGCCGGCCCGCCGCTGCTACCGGGATCCTCCTGCGGCTGACACACCGCGATCCCACACCCAAAAACGAGAGCAAAAACGTAACGCTTTAAAATCCTGGAGTCCATCGCCTACTCATCCATTGTGCCGCAAAGATTAGTGCCGCAAAGATTATGAAATTGCCATGATCTTGCCCCGGAAGAGGGATTTCTCTATTTCGTCGTTTGCAGCACCAACGGTAATCCATAGACCTGGCGAAAGACCTCTCCGGCCTGTTCGCCCGCCCACAGTTCCAAGTTAGTATCGGCATCCGAGCGGAGCGCGATCACAACCTGACTTGCTTGCAATTCAACTGCCAAGGCGTCGACGCGCTGGTCGTGACTGCGGTCCAGAGCATCGGCAAGGCGAAGCAGGGGCACCAGGCGCAGAACGAGGCGTTGATTGACCGCGGAAAGGGCCTGGAAGGACGTATGGCGGGCCGAGGGCATGGACTTGCGGTGAAAACGGCACAGTTGGGCTACGATGCCACGTTCTTCGGCAGTGAAGGCGGGGAGATCGGCATTGGCGACCAGGTATTGGGAGTGCTTATGGTGCCCCATATCGCTCACATAGTGGCCGATATCCACCAGATAGGCGGCGGCTTCGAGGAGCTTGCCGCTATCGGCGGGGAGGGCGTGGAGGGGTTTCAGGCCGTCGAAAAGCGTGCCGGCGAGCTCCGCCGTTTTGCGGGCGTGGCGGACATCGACGCCGAACTTCCGGGCCATGGATTCAACAATGCGCCGCTGCTCCTTGTCCAGGCGGGCCAAGTCGCCGCCGACGCGGCGGGCGGCGAGGTCGGCGATGATGCCATCGCGGACACCGGCGATGGAGTAGTAGACCGACTTGGCGCCGAATTCACGCAGCAGGCGGCCGAGAACGGCGGCGCCACCGATGATGATCTCGGCGCGCCGGGGGCCGATGCCGATGCGCTTCCGTCGAGCCGTGAGTTTCTCGGCGGCCAGCTGCGCCACCAGACGGTCCACCTGCGCGGCGGTGGCGCGCTTGCGGTCACTCAGTTCGCGAGTTTTGCGGTCGATGCCATTCAGCGCGCAGATGACGGCGGCGGCGGTGGAAGAGGTGGCGATGACGCGATCGAAGCCACCGACGCCGATCTTCTTGAGCGCGGGCGCGATTTTTTCGTCGATGAAGCCGCTGAGGCGATCCATGTCATCGAGACCCGGGGGATCATGTGTCAGGAACATCTGCTTCAAGCGCACAGCGCCGAGCGGTTTGGAAAACGCGGCCTTCATGCGTCCGTTCTCGGCCACAATGATTTCGGCGCTGCCGCCTCCAATATCGATGATGAGCAGCCGTTGCTCCGGATGGGGCCAGACGGCCTGGACGCCGGCGTGGATGAGGCGGGCTTCTTCGATGCCGGAGATGATTTCGACGGGTACGCCGGCCGACAAGGTGACGCGGCGGAGAAACTCGTCCTGATTCCGGGCGTCCCGGACGGCGCTGGTGGCAACGGCGCGGGCGCCCATGACGTGATGCTTTTCGATGATCGCCCGGAACCGGTCCAGAATGCGGCAGAGGTTATCCATCGCTTCCTTGCTGACGGACCCTTCACTGAACACGCTGGTTCCCAAACGGGTGACTTCGCGCTCCGAGGCGAGCGTACGCGCCGGCCGGTCGGCTTCCACTTCCGCTACCGCCAGCCGGACCGAGTTGCTACCAATATCGATCGCGGCGTAACGGGGCATCTGCTCTCATGATACCCGGCGGAGGAAGCCGATTCGCCACCTTCATCCATTTGCAACACAACGGAAAGTCCCGCCAGCTATAATTGTTGTACTTTCCCCATGCCGCTGCTAACACCCAATCGATTTAAGGGCAAGCTGATTATCGTCGAAGGGATTGACGGCTCGGGTAAGTCCACCCAGCTGTCCCTGCTGGCGCAGTGGCTGCGCTCCCAGGGCCTCGCCGTCGCCTTTTCGGAATGGAACTCCTCTCCTCTTGTTCGCGAGACGACTCGCCGCGGGAAGAAGAAGCAGATGTTCACGCCCACGACGTTTTCGCTGATTCACGCCACCGACTTTGCCGACCGGCAGGAGCGATTCATCCTCCCGATGCTAAAGGCCGGCGCCATCGTCTGCGCGGACCGTTTCGCCTACACGGCGTTCGCGCGCGACGTGGTGCGGGGCGTATCGCCGCGCTGGGTGCGGAACCTGTACAACTTCGCCATTCAGCCCAATCTGGCCTTCTATTTCCGCGTACCGCTGGAAGTGGCGCTGGGCCGCATTCTGGGCGGTCGCGACTCCATTAAGTACTACGAAGCCGGCATGGACTTGAACTTATCCCGGCGGATTGAAGAGAGTTTCCGTCTGTTCCAGGGACGCATTCTGGAAGAGTACGACGCGATGGCCGAGGAGATGGGATTCCATATCATCGACGCCACCGGCTCCATTGAAGAGCAGCAGTTGCAGATGCGTCAGATTGTGATGCAGCAGCTCGGCGAAGCCATCGAGTCCGGACAGATTCTTCACAAAGAAAGGGTATTTCGTGCCAATCCTCAAGCCCCTGCAGTTTTATAGTGAGCCGCTCCCAGGCGTCGACACCGGCGAACTCCAGGGTAAGTTGATCGTGATTGAGGGACCCGACAACGTAGGCCGTTCGACGCAGGTGACGCGGCTGAAGGCGTGGCTGGAACAACAGGGCCACGCGGTGCTCGACACGGGCATGGCGCGCAGCGCTCTAGCCGGGAACGGCATTGCCAAGGCCAAAGAGGGGAACACCCTGGGCCCTGTAACGATGACGCTGTTCTACGCCACCGACTTTGCCGACCGCCTGGAAAACGAAATTATCCCCGCGCTGCGGGCTGGCTTCGTGGTGCTGACCGACCGCTACATTTTCTCGCTAATGGCGCGCGGGCTGGCGCGTTCGGAAGACAGCGCGTGGCTGGAAAAGGTGGCCGGATTCGCGCTTGTGCCGCACGCAGTTTACTATCTGCGGGCCGAAGTGCCGACGCTGGTTTCCCGCGTCGTGATGGGCAGCGGCAGCTTTGATTACTGGGAATCCGGCATGGACATGCGCTTCGGGCCGGACATGTACGAAAGCTACGTCCGCTACCAGGGCCGGGTGATCCGGGCGCTCGACAAGATGGCCACGAAGTACGACTTCACAACCATCGACGCGGCCAAGCCGGCCGATCTGATCTACCGTGAGTTGCAACGGCATATCAGTGGTTTGTTCCTGCCGCCGAAGCCGCCCAAGCGGCGTGCGGCGGCGAAGAAGGGCTGATGGCGGTTCCGTTCGGGCTGTTCATTGAACTGTCTTCGCCCGAGTCGGTGGAGATGGCGGGGTGGGCCGGCTGGGACCATTGCATCATCGATTGCGAGCATGCCCCGATCGACAACGCGATGCTGGGCGCGATGCTGCGCGCGGCGCGGATTCCCACCTATGTGCGGGTGCCGAATTCGAATGCGGAATCCATCCAGGGCGCGTTGGATAATGGCGCCGATGGCGTGATTGTGCCGCGGCTGCAATCGGCGGTGGAGGCGGCTCAAGTGGTGGAGGCGGCGCGGTTTTTCCCGCATGGGAAACGGGGCGTGAACCATATGGTCCGCGCGGCGAAGTACTCATTGGAACCGGTGGCGGAGTATTTGGCGCTCGCCGCAAGCCGCACGCGGGTGATCGTACAGATTGAGACCGCATCCGCACTGGCTGACGTGGAGCGGATTGCCGCGACAACCGGGGTGGACGAGCTGTTTATTGGACCGTACGATTTGAGCCAGGCGCTGGAGATTCCGGGGCAGGTGTTGGACGAGAAACTGCTGACGGCAGGGAAGCGGATTATCGCCGCGGCGCACGCCGAACAGCGAGCGGTGAGCGTGTTCGTCAACGACGACGAGGCGGCACGACGGTGGATGGAGCTGGGCGCCGATTCACTGCACTATTCGGCGGACGCCTATCTGCTGGCACAGACTCTGAAGAAAACGCGGGAGCGATTGCGTACTTTGTAACCGTTCGCGGGACATTTTGTCCCAAAAAGACGAGCGATTTGTCCCTGGGACGATGGTCCTGCCCCCAAACGCGCTGATTCGCCTGAACAGTCCTGTAACCTACTAAGAATACAGCGACTTACAAATCAGCAAGGCCCTGATGGCTTGCATTGCGGTAGCCCCTGAAAATGGGTATTACCGGCCCAGCGCCGGAAACCCAGGGAGTCTTCCACTATGTTCGTCATCCGCTTTGCTCCGTTTCTCTTTGTTCTGGCAGCACCGCTATTCGCCGCCGGACTCGCGCCTTGTACCGATGGCGCGAACGGGGAAAAAATACTACCAATTCGCAACGCCCAGACGACGTACTGCACCAGCGACTTCGGTTGGAGTGACACGTGGTTCAAGGGATTCCATAACGTCTATGACCAACAATTGGATGTGTTTTCCGGAGAGGACTCCTTCAACTTGCGTTGGACGGGCATGACCGGCAGCGGTTGGCTAAGCCCTTCCATGGACATGGGGACGACGGTGCCACAGAACGTGGGATCACCCTGGTCGATATTTCAAGCGATCGACTACGTGACGCCCGGGGATGAGACGAAAACGCGTTCTATCATCGTCCATCCCGCGGGTCTGCAGGCGACGATTGAGACCACGCTGGTGGGAAATCTGGTGACCATCCGGTTCCTCTTCCGGAACATCAACAGCACCGGCACGATCGACAATCTGGTCTTCTCCGACTACTTCAATTTTCATCCGAACGGATCCCTGCATAACGGCAGCACGGCGCAGGGGACAACGGCCTACCTGGCAACGTGCCCGGCAAACATCGGGCCCTGCTCCGGCGCCCTCTATACGACCGGCAACACGAGTCTGGCCACGTTCATCTCCAACGGCTTTCTTTATGGCGAGCGAGCGCCGGATGCCCATGCGTTGGGATACGCCAGCAGCGTGCCTGGCGGTGGCGCGGCGCTGTTCACGGAAATGGAGTCGGGAACATTCAACGGCGCCAGCGGCCCCGTCGGACCGGGGGACACGGCGGGTGCTCTTGCCTATTACCTGGGCTCGCTTTCAGCGGGACAGTCGGTGGAGTTCACGTTTTATAAGGGCCTGGCGGATCCCGTTACGGCGCCGGAACCGGCCTCGTGGGCGCTAATGGCGGCGGGCCTTGGCTTGGCGGCGGCGCTACGGAACCGGGTTACCAAATAGATCGAGTTGTTCGATACGGGCGGGGGCGGAGCGGATGGGTTCGTCATCCTCACCGGTGAGCCAGGAAAGCTCGTGGCGAGCCTCTTCGGCGGTATCGGTGTCGCCCCGGTCCTCGGCCTCGAGAAGGAGGCGGTGGAACAGGCGGATCCCTTCGCGGCGACGGCCGGCGCCGAGGAGCAGGAACGCGGTGCGGCGGCAGAGTTCAGAAGCGCGGGCCCAGTCGTGCGAAAAGCCGTGGGCCAGAGCGGCCGGGACTTCAGCGACGAGGAGGAGGACGAGGTCGGGCCGTTGGCGCCAGTGTTGAAAGCGGCGCTGGAGCGCTTCAAGGTGGAGTTGGCGGAGGTCCGGGCTGGCGGCCGGCGTTGCACGGAGACGGTAGAGCGCTTCGCCGCGGTCCAGCAGTACGGCTTGCGAGAGATCCGCGCCGAGCTCGACCGCGAGCGAACCGAGGAAGACAGGCGCGTAACAGGCGCCAAGCGCGGCATCGGCGTCCCCTTCCGGGACGGGGCCAACCACTTGCAGAACGGAGCAGCGGGAGAGGGGGAGCTTGAGCGGCTTGTCGATGTGCGCCAGGATCGCGAGCACACGCCCCTGGGGCGCGCGCCACTCGAGTTCAGCGCGAATGAGAGCCGGTTCGCGGCCGGCGCAGCCGATCCAGACGACGGACTGGAAGTGTTTACGGGCCGCGTGGGCGAAGGTCTGGGCGGCGTCGATGTCGGCGGTTTCGAGGTGGCCGGGCGCGTCGACCAGCTGGGCCCACCAATCGTCAGGCACGTTGGCGGAAACAGGCGCCGGATCGATTCCGGGCTGGGCAGGCAGCATGGGGACCAGCCACGCTTCGAGGGCGCGGTCCAACTGCGTGTCCGCGGCGAAAAAAGGCCGGCGCTCGAGCAGTTTCGGGTAGGCGCAGTCTTCGCAGCGGACGAATGCCAACGGGGGGGCGCCATCGTGATCAATGAGCCCTTTCCAATCCTCGCGGCGCAAGGGAGGCGGAGCGGTGTGGGCATCGAGAAGGATTAAAACGGCATCGGCGGCGGCGCCTTCCTCCCAGGTCTCCGAAACGGGGGCGGAATCTTCCTGAACCAGCAGGGTTCGGATACCCAGATTCCGTTCCAGCCGCGCGGCCAGGCGGGCGGCGATCCCGGATGTCCGGGAAGAACAACAAATACTCAACTGCACCTGACTATTGGAGCGTTCCCTCCCCGGGCGCGTCAACCCAGAAAGAGGGCTTTCCTATTTCGGAACAGCCCGAATATCGCCGATCTGCAGCACCGATACATCCCGTCCACCGGGCAGTTTGTCGGGCGGGTCGGCAGTGATGAGGGTGAAGACGTTGCGGCCTGGTTTGAGGGTAACGCGGAAGGAGACATCCTGAGGACCATGCCCCCACAGCACTTTTGTGATGAGGTGCTTTTCAGGAGCAGGCTCGCCATTGGCCAATAGGGTTACAGAGTGATGGCTGACGGCAACACAGAGTTGCATCTGGATCACCGCCGGATAGGCGCCCGCGGAATTTTCGATGGCGAACTGCGTGGAGGAGCCCAGCCAGCGGACTGTATAGTTCTTCCCCTGCCACACAGCGGTTTCCGCGCCCCAGATGTTACCAACGAAGACACCCTTGATGGCGCCCGCCGGCGCTGCGGCGCCGGGGGCGGGAGGGAGAGCCTTGACGGCGGCGGCGGCGTTCAGGGCGGCGGTGGTGATCGAGTAAAAACGCACAGTACCCCGGTCTTCGGCGAGTGGCTTGATGCCTTCGAGATCTTTATCGGAGAAGTAGACGATCGGCGCGGAGGACTTCGCCGCGACGGCGGCCAGTTCCTCGGAGGGAAGAGGAGAAACCAGCTTTGGCCAATAAAAGAGAAGCCGCAGAGCGCCGAAAAAGTCCTTCCCGGCAAAGCTCGGGTCGTAATACGCCTGGATGGCGGGATTGCTCTTAGTGAGGGCCAGTGCCTGCTGGGCGGCACCGGCGTAATTGGAGATATTCAGATCTCCGCTGTTGTGATAAACCCGGGCTACGCCAAAGAGCGAGATGGCCCAAACCGCCGCCGTAATGGAAATGGCGACATACCGGATCCTGGCGAGTGGACTCGACCAAAGCCATGCGGGGATGAATACAACCGCGAGATACACAAAATTGGCCACCGATTCCGGCATGTGGAGCGGATTGGAATTCGAGGTGAAATAGACCAGCGAATCAGTGAAGTGACACCCAAGCGCGGAGGGCTTGAAGGCCAGGAACAGGAGACTCAATACGAGCGCCGAAGTACGCAACTGGGAACGGTTAAACAGCGTCCGGTAACGCAAGGAGATGATAACAATGAAAAACACGTAGGGCGCAAGATACTTATTCCAAGTCAACTCTCGACCGCCCCATCCTTGTGTCATGACGAGCACAACGGTGACCGCGGAAATGAGCAAAGACAAAATGGCGAGCGGGAATAATGGATCCCGCAACAGCATTTTCAAGCGCCGAAAAATCAAAGAGTAAAAAAAACAGCCGACGATGGAAAGCGGTGCGGTGAGGTAGTAGAAAATTGTATTCGTGAGCCAGGAAAAATGGTGGTCGAATCGCTTCCCCTCGTTGAAGATGATCCGAATATCATCCTGCGTGAAGTACCCGCCGACATTTCCATAGTGAATGAACAGTTTTTCGTACAGCTTCCAGGCGCCGAACACGATGCCGAACGCCAACCCAAGCCCTCCGGCGGCGATCAACCGGGAGCGCACCTTCGCCAAGTCAGCCCGATGGAACCAAAGAGATAAAACGACGGAGCCACCAACCGAAAGCACAACCGTGGATGCCGCGGTGCGGCAAAGAAGCATCAGCGCGAGGAACGCCCCGGCGCGCACACCGTCCATCACGGCGCCCTCCTCCTGAAACCGGAGAAAGTAAACGGTCATCCAAAGTAAGAAGGGGATGTAGGCGACTTCCGTCAGCATCATGGACGCATACGGCAGTGTAAACGGAGCCAGCGCCAGCGCGGCCGCAAGCCAGAGTGAACTGGAGTGAGACAGCTTGGAGTATCCGGTCAACAACCTATAGAACGGCCACACCTGACAGGCCACCAGAAAGGAGTGAATGAGGAGAATCAGCTTGAATGACGTCGCAGGCTCGGAAACCAGATAGGCGGGGCTGATCAGAATGGCATATAGAGGCGGATAGATCAAGGCGGCTAACTGTTCATTCAATTGCAGATTGCCGGCCAGTATCAGATGTTTGGCGCGATCAGCGAGCAGGTAGCTGTCGCCCATGAACACGACGAGCCCAACATAAAGGTTAAACATGGCGGCGATGGCAAAGACGGCGCCTGACGCCAGCCACACCGGGATTCCACCGGGAGGCGGAGTAGACGCTTCGCCGGAAGAAGTTCCGTCAGGAGTAATCGAATCTCCGATGCTCATATCGAATTTGGCCTTTCGAACCAACGGTACCCAAGAAGTTTGGCCCAGGTATGGAAGAAGGCGGAGTAGATGTAGAACGACTGCTTCCGCAGAAATAGCCGGCCGCCGGTTTCTTCGATGACACCCCAGGTGATCATCCGGCCAAGTCTCACATCAATCATGTAGTCCTTGCCGTAAAGCGCCGCCAACTCTTCCCGGGAGAGCGGCTGGCCGTTCCTTGCCAACAGGGTGAGTAGAAAGTATCTGCGCCCGCTTTCGGAAACACACAGGAAACTGAAATAGAAGGTGGCCAGACTGGCGAGTCCAACACACGCAAACAAAAGGTGGCTGAGCCATTCCGCGTCCTGCGGAAGAGCGACGGCCAGGGTAACCAGGATACAAAGAGCCCCAAAGGCGACCACTTTAATGGCTGGCCCTTGCGCGGGAGAGTTCTTCAGCCCCGGGTTCATCCGGTACCAGGCCGCGTGCAGAAACAGAACAGCGGGAAGATAGAAGGCGAGGGCGACGACAGTAACCAGATCAGAGTACATCAGCCGCTCCCATATTTCAGACCAAGAAGTCCGCGCCAGGTATTCAGCATTCGCAACAGGAATGCGCCGCGCGCGGCGACGAATAACTTCCCCTCCCGCTCTTCGGCGAAGTGTTCATGCACCAGATTGCTGATACTCTGCCGGCAGAGGAGCTCATCGTCAAAGGCGGCGCGGAGGGCGGTCCGGGTCGCCCCGCCGTCTTTCGCCGCGCCAGCTACTTGCAGTACGAGCAGCATGGTCGGGGATGCCGCTTGTGCGGCGGGGTACCACATAATGTAAAAGGCTCCGATGGCGACGGTCACCAGCACCGCGGCAATGGTCTCTCTCAGGGAACCATAACCTGGCATAAAGAAGAACTGCAACCCAGCCAGCACCGCGGGACCAACAAAAAACGACAGGATCAACGCACGAATATCGTCGTGAGGGCGCGCTATGCGCCACCAGATAACGTGGAAAGTAAAGCCGCTGAAGAACAAGATCAGCCCGAGAAAAATCGCCCAGAATGTCATGGTTTGCGTTGCTCCATGGCACGCCCGTCAGCCGATTGCATCGTTGTCATTGGCCTACCCCTGCCCATTGCTGCTAGCCCCTGCCTTTGCCGCTGGAGTAGTGAAGTTGATGCGTTCCCGTTCGATGGCCAGAGGGCGATTCTGAACGATCGTCTGAATGGAGCCAATATACTCCCCGATGATGCCCAAACTGATCAACTGTACCGAGAAGAAGAAAAACACACCGATCAAAACCGGAGCAACACCGACCGAAAAGCTATTCCAATAAACCAGTTTGTAGCTGAGGTAGAACAAACCCGCCAACAGACTGAGAAACGAGGTGGCGAAGCCAAAAAACGTAACGACACGCAACGGTACCTTGGAAAGGTTGGTGATACCAAGCATTGCCAGATCGTACAACGTGTAGAAGTTATTCTTGGTAATTCCCCGGGACCGGCGTTTCTGATTGTAGAAGAGCTTCTTATGGTTCAGGCCGACTTCGGCAATCATGCCGCGGAAGTAAGGATAAGGATCCTTAAAATTGTGGCGGAGAATCTCAAGCAACTTGCGGTCGTAGAGGCCAAACCCGGTAAAGTGCTCATACAACGTGATGTCGGTCAGCTTACTAACCAGCCGATAATAGGCCGTCCGGATTTTGAACATCAGGCCGCTTTCATCGGAAGTGTTCTTGATTGCTAGGACGACAGGCGTACCGCTCTCCCACTCGACGATCATGTCGTGCAGCAACTCCGGAGGGTCCTGGAGATCGGCGAACAGGAGAATCACGGCATCTCCAGATGCCTGATACATGGCATGCATGGGAGACCGCAAATGTCCGAAATTGCGCGAATTGACAATGATCTTCAGATTCGGATCCTGCGACGCGATGGTTTTCAGGATAGCGACGGTCGCGTCTTTGGAGTCATTGTCGATGAAAATATGTTCGTAGCTGTATGCGGGGAATCCGGCCAGTACTTTGCGAACGCGTGAGTAGAGTTCCTGAACATTTCCCTCCTCGTTAAAGCAGGGAGTAACAACGCTAATCAGTTTCATACGCACCTCGCAGTCAGCGTTTGCCGGTACCACTGCGCGGTCCGCATGATCGTGGTGCGCCGGTCTGTATATTCACGCAGGGAGAGTTCGCCTCGCGCCCGCTCGGTGGAGGGAACATAACGTTGCACATCACCACCAGGCACCGGCGGCGCGGCGACGGTCACCGGAGAGGGTGGCTGAACGGCCGCGGAGATCTCAGCCGCCAGATCGGCGATCGAAACCGCATCCTCCGACCCCACATTATACGCCCGTCCTGGAACGCCGCGAAAGAGAATCGTCCATAGCCAAACCGCCAGATCCATTGCGTAAAGGTACGACCGCATGGGCGTCCCATCGCCCTTGACGGAAATCGGACGTCCAGCGATTGCATCGCGAACGAAGTTACCAAAAGCAAACGAAGCATCCGGCGGCAAATAGGGACCGGCAAAGGAAAAGCAACGTGCGATCATACATTCCAGCCCTGGCTGGGCGGTTTGCATGGCGCAGAGAAGTTCGGCCAAACGCTTCCCCTCTCCATACGAGGACTCCGGCCGGGTACAGTCCGGCGCACCCGAATAGGTTTCCGGGACGTGGGTCACGTTCGCCGGCTGCCTGCCGTAGATGGCGCCGGAGCTGGCCAGCAGGAATCGCGCCGCACCGTGGCTACGGGCAAATGCAAGGGTGCGCCGGGTACCGTCAATGATCGTCTCAACCGTCTCCAGTGGCGCGTTGTAGGCTGACTGGATATTGGCGTCGGTGGCGGCATGCAGAACAAAACGGAAAGGGCCATCCGGGAAATCGAAGGAACGAACGTCACCGGTATGGAGACAGAGGGAGGGATGCGCGGCAAGCCGGGGGGATTTTCGGCGAAAAGCGGCCGGGTCGCGCGTCAGAACGGTGGCCGAAGCACCGAGCCGGTAACGATCATTCGCCCAAATGAAGCTCTCCAGAAGCCAGGATCCGATGAACCCGGTGCCGCCGGTGATGAAAAGCCTTTGCTCCCGCATCGTCTCCCAGAGGGGAGAGGTCAGCTGCAGGAACAAATCGCGGTCTTCTGGCAGCAGATCCGGCATCATAGGCTGGCTTGTCAGGTGCTCTCCATTTCGGTCGGCTGGGCGAAAGGCTCCATTTCGCTGATGGCCTTGCCGAAGGCGACCTTCGGATATGAGTTTACGAAAGAATCTACCATGACTTGCAGCAACTGCGGCTGTTCCGGGCGGGCCCACAGCCACTCGACGGCGGCTTGAACGCCCGACGGGTCGGTAACGGTCTGGCTCTCGATGCCATAAGCGACACCGATCTTTTCAAAATCCGGCGCCGAATACCCCCACATGGTGGATTGATAGCGGCTGTCGAAATAGCTCTCCTGGAAATGTCGCACCATGCCATGGCAACGATTATTCACAACAACAATCTTCATCTGCAGGTTCAGGCGCACCACCGTCTGCAGCTCCTGGATATTGCACTGGAATCCGCCGTCCCCGGCAATGACCACAACGGGATGTCCGGGCGACGAAAGGGCAGCACCGATACTGGCAGGCAGCGCAAACCCCATGGAGCCCATGCCCCCGGAGGTCAGGAACCGCTGATCTGGTCCAAGCTCCAACGACTGCGCGGCCCACATCTGGTGTTGACCCACATCGACGACAAAGGCGGCGGCATTGTTGGCATGCGCCGTGAGCTGATGCATGAAGGCGTTCGGATTAATGGAGGTGAGCCCCGGAAGCTCCGCGGTGTCCGGCCAGGCGGCGCGAAGTTCGGCGATCTCGCTCTGCCATGAGGAAGTGTCCATGGTGGCAGGATTCGCCGCCAAAACCTGCTGAAAGAACGGCCCCAGCTCGCTGACAATCGCTTCGCAGTTGCGGACGCGGTTGTTGATCTCTCCGGCTTCACAGTCAACGTGGATGATCCGGCGGTCCTGTCCGAACAGATCCGTTCGGGATCCGGTTTGACGAACATCGAGCCGGCTGCCGACAACCAGCAAAACATCGGACTGCATGAGGGCCAGATTCGCCCAGCGATTCCCATACGTACCGATCATTCCGACCCGCAACGGATGCGAATAGGGGAGAAGATCGCAACCCATCAGTGAGTGGACAACCGGAATTCCCAGTCGCTCAACGACCGCGCGGAACAGCTCCGTCGACCCGGAAGCCGAGACGCCTCCACCGGCCAGAATCATCGGACGCCTGGCGCCCGCGAGCAAACGAAGGACCGGCTCCAGATCGACCGCCGGCGCCGCGGGAGCGGCCGGAGATTCCATGGCGATTGGCTGAACTTTACAACGCTGCACATCCATCGGGATGTCGAGCAAAACCGGCCCGGGACGCCCTTCGGTGGCGACGCGGAAAGCACGCTCCAAGGCCTCCGGAAGCGACTCGGGGTCGTTCACGCGAAGCGCGAGTTTCGTAATCGGCTGAGCCATCGTCACAATATCGGTTTCCTGGAAACCGAGTTGCCGGATCGCCCGTGAACCCTTCTGCTCTTCGCGATTCACCTGACCAGTGATGAAAACCGCGGGGCTTGAATCGAAATAGCAGCTGCCGATTCCAGTCAACAGGTTCGTGGCGCCAGGGCCGCTGGTGGCCATAGCCACACCGGGGATACCCGTCATGCGACCAGCGGCATCGGCGGCAAAGGCCGCGGTCTGCTCGTGATGCACGCTGACGACCTGGATTTTATTCTGAACGTTGAGCGAGTCCAGCAGATGGGTGATCATGCCGCCGGAAAGCTCGAAAACCTGTTTCACGCCCTTGGCATGGAGCCGCTCGGCGATATAGTCTGTGGCTTTGATCGGATTCATGCTGCCTGCAACTTGTGTCAATATCTGCTCAATTCCAATTGGGTCCCGCAGGGCAGGGGTTACGGCCGGACCGCTGCGTGCAAAACCGTCAGGATATGATCAATGTGCTCATTTGTCAGACCGGGGAACACGCCGACCCAGAAGGATTGTGTCATCACGAGATCGGATGTGGCCAGATCGGAGATCCGCCGGTGCTCGATCCCCTGGTAGGCGGGCTGACGAAGGAGATTCCCGGCAAACACAAGGCGGGTATTGATCTTATTGGACTCGAGGGTCCGAATAATGGCATCGCGCTGAACAGGCGATTCCTTACGCACCGTGAGCGGAAAACCGAACCAGCTGGGGTCGGCCCCGGGCGTCGCTTCCGGCAGAATAAACACGTCCTGCAGGTCCTGCATGCCGGCGTGAAGCCGGGCGAAGTTGCGGCGGCGCGCCTCGATGAACTCGGGGAGCTTTTTGAGCTGCGACAACCCGATCGCAGCTTGCATATCCGTCAGCTTCAGGTTGTAGCCGATGTGCGAATAAGTGTACTTGTGGTCGTAGCCGCAAGGAAGTTCACCTAACTGCCAGTCGAAACGTTTTCCGCACGTATTGTCTTTGCCGGGCTCACACCAACAGTCGCGGCCCCAGTCCCGGAAGGACTCCACCAGCGTCTTCAACAATGGCGAATCCGTGATGACGCAGCCGCCTTCGCCCATCGTAATGTGATGCGCCGGATAGAAGCTGAACGTGGCCAGATCGCCGAACGTACCGATCTTCTTCCCTTCGAAGGTCCCGCCGAGCGCGTCGCAGCAGTCTTCCACCAGCCACAGCTTGTGCTTCTTGGCGAAATCGCTGACGGCGCGAAGGTCGAAGGAATTACCCAGTGTGTGGGCGATCATGATGGCGCGCGTCTTGTCGGAAAGCGCGGCCTCCAGTTGAGAGATGTCCACCTGCAACGTCGGCAATGTGACGTCCAGAAATACGGGCACCAGCCGGTTCTGCAGGATCGGGTTAACGGTCGTGGGAAAACCCGTCGCCACGGTGATAACTTCGTCGCCCGGCTTCAGGCGGCGATCACCCAATTTCGGCGAGGTCAACGCCGTCAGCGCGACCAGATTCGCCGAAGAACCGGAGTTCACCAACAGCGCCGCGCGAACCCCGAAAAAGCGGGCAAACTGCCGTTCAAAATCGGTGGCGAAGCGCCCGGTCGTGAGCCAAAAATCGAGAGACGCATCGACGAGATTACGCATATCGTCGGCGTCTAAAACCTTCCCGGAGACAGGTACGGGAGAGGCCCCGGGGAAAAAGCCTTTTACCGGAAACTGTTCCTGTTGGAACTCAGCGGCGAGATCGAGGATCTGCTGGCGGAGTTGAGCGGCGCGTTCAGTCATTCTGCAGGAATTCCCTATACCAATCGACAGTCAATTGAAGCCCTTGATCGAGATTGAATAGCGGCTCCCAGCCCAGCATCTGGCGGGCTTTGGAAGCGCTAAGGTATTGATGTTGAATCTCGTTGGAGACTTCATTGCGCACGTCAGGCGTCAACTCGGAGCCCATGACTTTTGCGAGTGCCTCAACGAGTTGAAGAACAGTCACCTGAAGCTCGTTGGAAAAGTTGAAAGCATGACCACGAAGGGAAGGATCAGCGGCCAACTTTTCCGCCAGCAACATGTAGGCGGCGGCTCCATCTTCGACGAAGAAGTAGTCGCGGATCATACTGCCGTCGGAACGAATCACGGGACGCTGCCCGGCGAGCAAAGCGCGAATCGTACCGGGAACGATACGGCTCCAATTCAGATCCCCACCGCCGTAGAAATTACCGCAGCGCGTGATGGCGACCGGAGAATTGTAGGACTTCGCGTAAGCCTGAGTGATCAGATCGGAACAGGATTTGCTGACATCGTACGGATGGCGGCCTTGCAACGGTGCGTCCTCAAAGTACGGCAGAGAAGGTTGATCGCCGTAGGCTTTATCAGAGGACGCAACGACAATCTGCTTCACACCGGGACTGCGCCGGGCGGCTTCAAGAAGCGCCCATGTGCCCTGAATATTCGCCTCGAAAGTCGAAACAGGATTCCGGTTGGCGATTCCCACGATGGTCTGGGCGGCGAGGTGGAATACCGTATCGATTTCGTACTCCCCGAATGCGCGTTCCAGGACGGCCTGATCCTTGACATCACCGCGCACAACCTTCACCCGTTCGATATCACGGGAGCGGACGAGGTCCGACTGCGGCACCCAATCGCGAACCAGGCACACAACTTCCGCACCCTGTTCGAGAAGCCGCTTCACCAGCCACCCGCCAACCAACCCCGTAGCACCCGTGACCAGCGCGGGGCGATTCCGCCAAAACCCGCTGGCGCTCACTCCCACACCTTCCAGGGGGCCTTGTTTTCAAGCCAGAGATCGTTCAGGTACTTGTATTCGCGGAAAGTGTCCATGGCGTAAAAAAACCCGTCGTGGCGGTAGGCAACCAACTGATTGTCTTGGGCTAGCTTTTCCATCGGCTCGCGCTCCAGGGTGCACGAATCGCCCGGAATATAGTCGAAAATCTTACGATTCAGCACAAAAAAGCCCGCGCTCGCCCAGCCTTCCAATTGGGGCTTCTCCAGGAAGCTCTCCACATCACCACGCTCAGAGAGTTCCATAAGACCGAACCGCGACCCGGGCCGCACCGCGGTAACCGTGGCAAGCTTGCCATGCGCCTTGTGGAATGCAACGACGTTGGCGATGTTCAAATCGGCCAATCCATCCCCGTAGGTCAGCAGAAACTCTTCGCCGTCGACGTACTTTTCAACCCGCTTCAAGCGCCCACCCGTCATCGACTCGGCGCCGGTGTCGGCGAGCGTCACCTGAAAATCCCGCTCCGTGTGATCGTTGTGATAGTGAATCTGCGTTCGTTGTCCAAGGACAACCGTGCAGTCGCTATTCATCGCCTCGTAGTTGAGGAAGTATTCTTTGATGATGTTGCCTCGATAGCCAAGGCAGAGCACGAATTCACGAAAGCCGTAATGCGCGTAGCTCTTCATGATGTGCCAGAGAATCGGCCGGCCACCCACCTCAACCATCGGCTTCGGCCGGAATTCCGTTTCCTCGCGCAAGCGGGTGCCCTGGCCTCCGCATAGAATGACAACCTTCATCGAAATCCTTGCTTTCTTGAATATGCCGCTTCCGTCGATGCTAACATTTCCAGGCGTACCTTGCCACTTTAGCGCTCAAAGATGCACCCACTTACCCCCATGCGCGCTCGGCTCCTGGACCAGCGACGAGCCCTTCCAGCACGTCAAGGAAACGCAGGGGCCCGAGTTAGGATGCTCCTCTGAAACTGACCTAAGCCTCTCGATTTCACCGTCATAGGGCGGAACTGTTGGTTTCAGGTCAACACGGCCGAAGAGCTTTCCCTCTCCCGGCTGCACGCCAGGTGCGGCAAAAACCGCGGAATTGTCATCGGAAATCTACTGATAATTCACACCAGTCTGGCGCCTTCACGACCGATCCCTGCAGCCTGGCAATCGACGTCCACTCCGTGATCGACCGCAAAACCAAAATGCAGCTCAATTTCGCCAATTACTTCGTCGCCTTTCGATATGGAGTGGCGCGGGAAATCCAATTCGGATCGTGCGGCGGCGGGCCACGGGGCGCCGCGGAACCCAACTGATTCATCCATAACGGCGGGCAGAACCCCGCACTATTTGCTCCTTCGCGGAAGACCGAGGCCCCTGGTGGTGTATTCTTGTCAATATGCCAGTTTCCGCGGAAGATCAGCAGTTTCTGAACGGGCCGTTTAAGGCTATCTAAGGATGGTGCTTGGACGAAGCCGCCTGGCTGACCACGCACCTGCTCCGCTATCAGCAGAGCAAGCAGCGGACCGCACCGTCGTTTGAGATTGGCGTTTGCTACGGCAAATATTTGAGCGTGATTCAGAACTGCTCGCGAACCGTCAAGCAGCCCGTTTTTGGCTTCGATACCTATGAGTGGGTGCCGGTCAGCACCGTGGAAGCGCAGATGCAGATGGCCTTCGGCAGCATGGAGGGGATCCGCCTGGTTCCCGGCGATTCCACAAAAATGTCTTCTGTGGACCTTTCCGCGCACCTCAACGGCGAGAAGGTGGGATTTGTCAGCGTTGACGGCGCCCACACCCCCGACGCGGTTTTCAGCGACATGGGACTTACCGAAAGCGTTCTCGCCCCCTGGGGGATTGTCGCTATCGACGATTTCATGAACCCCATGGCGATTGGAGTGAATGATGGGGCGATGCGTTACTGGTATAAAACCAATACAAATCTGGTTCCTTTCTGCTACTGCCGCAACAAACTACTTGCCGCCCACAAAGAGTTTGCGGAGGAGTATTCGCTGGAAACGCTGAAATTTGCGGAAGAAAACCCGCTACTGCCAAACGTCAAAATCATGCTGGAAAACAAGGCCAAACAGGGCCTTCACTGGGCAAAGCAAGAGTTTCTGGGCACGACCATCTGGATTCTCTGATCCAGGCGCGGTCGTTCTCAGCGGCCATCCCCAGGTTCGACCGTGTTCACCGGCAGCAACGCAGCCACACGCATCGCCCACCCCGCCATCAGCAGCGGCCAGACGACGAACGGAATTACCTGCAAATCCAGGCCACGGGCATGAAACAGGACCCCCGTGGCCACCGCGATTCCCGCTGCCGCCACCGCCAGCCGCCACCACGTAATGCGCACTCCCGGCTCCTCCCACTGCGCCCCCAGCCAGAACCAGAACCCGGTGTTCAACACCGCGCTAGCCAGCAGCACAATGGGCTGCACCACCCACATGCGCGTGTAATCTTGAGGCTGCCAGGAAAGCGGCACGATCCCGCTCAGCAAATTCACCCCCAGCAAACACGGCATATTGAAGAGCCAAAACAGCATCTGCGCCCACGTTGCCTCCGGCGCCTCCCACCCCAAACCGTAAGCCGCCGCCAGCGCAAACATGTGGCGCACATAGTGGTAGCCCGCGCCAGCGGACACCGCCAAATGCAGCACCGGCAGCAGCCAGATCGCCCGCATTACAAAGCCGCCACCAGCTTCGCCAACAGCGCCGTCCGGTCCGCGATCCGGTCCACCAGAATGCTCTCGTTCACCGCATGCGCGCCCTCGCCCACCGTCCCCAACCCGTCCAGCGTCGGCACCCCCAACGCCGCCGAAAAGTTCCCATCGCTCCCGCCGCCCGTCGCTGACTCTTCCAACACCACCCCCAGCTCCGCCGCCAACCCCCGCGCCTTCGCAAACAGCGCCCCAATCGCCTTCGTCCGCTCCATCGGCGGCCGGTTCAGCCCTCCCGTCACCGTCAACGTGCAGCGATTATCCACCGGCTTCAACCCGCGGAACTTCTTCTCCAAATAAGCCCCGTCTCGCAACCGCGCAATCCGCAGGTCCACCTCAACAACGGCCTCCGCCGGCACCACGTTCGTCCGCGTCCCGCCGCGAATAACGCCCGGATTCACCGTCAGGCCCTTGTCCAAATCCGTAAACCCGGCGATCACCGCAATCTGCCGCGCCAGCTCATTAATCGCGTTCGCCCCGTTCGAAAAATCCACGCCCGCGTGTGCGGCCTTGCCGTGCACCGTGACCTCATACCCACCCACACCCTTCCGCGCCGTCTTCAACTTCCCCGTCAACCCCGTCCCCGGCTCCAGCACCAACACACACTTCGACTTCAGCGCCATCGCCTCCGTCAACGCGCGCGACGAATGACTGCCCACCTCTTCATCGGAGTTCAACTGCAGCACCACCTTCGACGCAACGGGAATATCCAACTCCCGCAACGCGCGCATGGCGTGAATGAAAAACGCCACGCCGCCCTTCATATCCAATACGCCCGGGCCCCACAACCGCCCCTCGGCCACGCGCCACGGCATCGTCTTCAAAATCCCCAACGGGTACACCGTATCGGTATGGCCAAGCGCCAGCACCTGCCCGGTCTTCTTCTTCCCCGGCAGATTGAAGTCAATCAGCAGGTGGTCCCCGTAGGTCCCGCCCTTCTTGCGCGTCAGCTTCGCCTCGCCACTCAGCATGTCGCAAAGCTGCTCCACGTGGCGGTTCACGGCATCGCGGTCGTCGCTGGGCGACTCCACCTCCACCATCTGTCGGATCGTCTCAATAATGGCGGCTTGGTGCGCCTGTGTAAACGCGAGAATTGGGTCCATGCTCTGTTACAATCGCTAGTTTACATGGCTATTTTGGACATCGACGCGATTCGCGACATTCTGCCGCACCGCTATCCCTTTTTGTTGGTCGACCGGATTGTCGAAATGGAGCCGGATCGCATCGTCGGCATCAAGAACGTTTCCGTCAACGAACCCTTCTTTATGGGCCATTTTCCGGACTTTCCGGTGATGCCCGGCGTGTTGATCACCGAAAGCATGGCCCAGGTGGCCGGCATTCTGGTGCTCAAAGAAATTCCCGACCGGCATCAAAAGCTGGTACTCCTCGCCTCGGTCGACGGTGCAAAATTTCGCCGCCCTGTACGCCCCGGCGACCAGTTGCGCATCGAAATGAAGATGATCAGCAAGAAGGCCACCATCTGCAAGATGTCCGGGGAAGTGACTGTCGACGGCGTCATCGTCGCCGAAGCCACTCTGATGTGCGTCATTCGCGACCGCGTTATCGCCTAAGAACACATGCCGATCCATCCGACCGCCATCGTTGATCCCGCCGCACGGATCGACGAAACCGCCATCGTCGGACCCTTCTGCGTCATCGGTGCCGAAGTCGAAATCGGCGCCCGCACGGAGCTGAAAGCGCACGTCTATGTGGAAGGCCCCACCTGGATCGGCGAAGACAATCTGTTCTACCCGTATGCGAGCGTCGGCGTCGCCTCGCAGGACCTGAAGTACAAAGGCGAGCGCGCCGAAACCCACATCGGCTCCCGCAACAAAATCCGCGAGTTCGTGACAATCCACCGCGGCACCGAAGGCGGCGGCCTGAAAACTGTCGTCGGCGACGACAATTTGCTGATGGCCTACACCCACGTGGCGCACGACGTCCAAATGGGCTCGCACTGCGTATTGGCCAACGCCGTCACCCTCGCCGGCCACGTCTTCATCGGCGATTGGGCCGTCATCGGCGCCTTCAGCGGCGTGCACCAGTTCTGCCGCATCGGGCGCCATTCCATGATCGGCGGCTACAGCGTCATCACGCAGGACGTCATGCCCTTCGCCACCATCGTCACCCCGCGTGAATCGAAGGCGTTCGGCGCCAATGCCACTGGCCTCGAACGGCGCGGGTTCAACGCGACCACCGTCGAAAACCTGCAAAACGCACTGCGATTGCTCACGCGCGGCAAGCTGAACACCTCGCAGGCGATTGATAAAATTCGGGAGGAAATCCCGGCTTGTGAAGAAGTGGAGGAGCTCATCGCGTTCATCCAGTCTTCCGAACGCGGCGTGATCAAGTAGCCATGGGACAGCGATACGGACTCATTGCGGGCAACGGCCGGTTCCCCGTACTGGCGCTCGAAACGGCCCGCCAACTCGGCGTCGAAGTCGTGGCACTCGGCATCTCGGAAGAAGCGTCGAAAGAAATCGAAACCCTGGCCGCGAAGACCTATTGGATCTCCCTCGGCGCGCTCGGCAAGCTCATCGATATCTGCAAATCCGAAGGCATCACGCAGCTGATGATGGCCGGCCAGGTCAAGCACGTCAACATCTTTTCCAACATCGCCCCGGATTGGCGCCTCGCCAAACTGCTCTTCACGTTGAAGGAAAAGAACACCGAAGCGCTGATCGGCGGCGTGGCGAAAATCCTCGCCGACGAAGGCATCACGCTGCTCGATTCCACGCTCCTGCTGAAGCCCCTGCTCGCCGGCTCCGGCGTGCTGACCAAGCGCAAGCCGAACGCCGACGAGGAAAAGGAAATTCGCTACGGCCGCAATATCGCCAACGCCCTCGCCGGGTTCGACGTGGGCCAAAGCGTCGTCATCTGCGATCGCGCCTGCGTCGCCGTCGAAGCCATGGAGGGAACCGACGCCATGCTCCGCCGCGCCGCTTCGCTCGTCAACGGCCGGCCCATGCGCCTCGTCAAATCCTCCCGCCGCCGTCAGCATATGCTGTGGGATGTGCCCGTTGCCGGACTGCAAACCATCGACGTCATGCGCGAGACCAACACCACCATCCTCGCCTGCGACGCCGGCCGCACGCTGTTCCTCGACAAGGACGAACTCATCGCCAAGGCCAACGAATACGGCCTGTGCATCGTGGGCCATCCGCCCCTGGAGGAACCCGCATCATGAAACAGCGCGTTGCCGTTGCCGGCGCCGGCGTCTTCGGCCGCCATCACATGCGCGTCCTGAAGACGCTCGATACCGCCGAACTCACCGGCGTCTATGACATCGACCCCGCCCGCGCCGCCGAAGCCGCCGCCGAACACGGCGTCCAGGCCTTCGAATCCCTCGATCAACTCGCCGCCAGTGCCAACGCCGCCATCGTCGCCGTCCCCACCACCGCCCACTGCGCCACCGGCTGCCAGTTGCTCAACGCCGGCCTCGATGTCCTCATCGAAAAGCCCATCGCCCCCACCCTCGCCGAAGCCGACGAACTCCTCGCCGCCGCCGCGAAAATGGACCGCATCATCCAGGTCGGCCACCTCGAACGCTTCAACCCCGCCGTCGAAGCCCTCGCCGCCAAAATCACCATCCCCCTCTTCTTCGAAATCCACCGCCTCAGCCTCTTCACCCCGCGCTCGCTCGACGTCGACGTCGTGCTCGATTTGATGATCCACGACATCGACATCGTCCTCGCGCTGACCGGCAAAATGCCCGAAGAAGTCCGCGCCGCCGGCATCTCCATCCTTTCGAAAAAGGTGGATATCGCCAACGTCCGCCTCGCCTTCCCCGGCGGCTGCGTCGCCAACCTCACCGCCAGCCGCGTCTCCACCGAACGCGTCCGCAAAGTGCGCCTCTTCCAGCCCCACGAATACATCTCGCTCGACTACGCCGACCAAAAAGGCGTCGCCTTCCGCGTCTCGCCCCAAAAACAAATCGGCTTCGAACCGTTCCTCATCAAAAAGGAGGAGCCGCTCCGCCGCGAGGTCGCCCATTTTGTGGATTGTGTAACCCAACGCACTCGTCCGCGCGTCGATGGGGAAGAGGCTCGCCGGGCGCTGGCCGTAGCGCTCGATATCCTGGAGAAGATCGACGCCCACGCCGCCATCATCTCGGCCACGCTCGCCGCCCAGCAGTGAACCACGAAAACGAAGAGCTCCGCAGCCTTTTCGGCGTCGAAGAACAACTTCCGCCCCGGCCGTGGCGCACTATTGTCGGCACGACAGCGGCCATCCACCTCGCGCTCGCCCTCTTCGTCAGCCAGGTCCCCATCTTCGAAGGCCGCGTCTTCCGCGGCGGCACCCAGATCGAGGTGGCCCGCAAAGTCACGCCCATCTTCGCCCCCTCCGTCGATCCCACGCAAAACGTCCCCAACAAAGGCAAGCTCAACCCCGACTTCGACGTCGAAAGCCTGAAGCCCCGCCCTTCGGTCCAGATCCCGCAAGGCCCGCCATCGACAACCCGCCCCGCCGCCCAGGCCCCCGCCCCTGTTCCCTCCCCCCGGCCCGAAAATACCCAGCCCAAGCCGCTCGCGGAACCCCCGCGCGTCGAAGCCCCCATCCAGGCCCGCAACATCGCTCCGCCCCCGATCGGCGTGCCCGACGCTCCCCCGCCGCCCCCCCAGATCCAGCAACAGGAAAAACCCAAACTCGCCTTTGAGACCATCGGCGCCGGCGGGACCTCTCATCAGCCCGGCCAGGGCGAAAAACGCGTCCCCATGCCCTCCGCCAGCGTTACGGAGGCCACGCAGTCCGTCGCCCGCAGCCGCCGAACGGGCGGATTGATGGTCGGCGATCAGGGCGATGGCCTCGGCGGTCTGGGAGAAGGCGTGAACCTGCCGCCCTCCCCCGGCAAAACCGGATCGAACCTGGAACTGCTCAGCGACCCGGGCGGCGTCGACTTCCGTCCCTATCTGATCCGGGTCCTCGCCGCTGTGCGCCGCAACTGGTTCGCCGTCCTGCCCGAAAGCGCCCGCATGGGAAACCAGCGCGGCCGCGTCCTTGTTCAGTTCTCCATCGACCGCGCCGGCAAAGTTCCCAAACTGGTCATCAGTGCGCCATCGGGATCACAACCGCTCGACCGAGCCGCCGTCGCCGGCATCAGCGCCTCCAACCCCTTCCCGCCGCTCCCGGCCGAGTTCAAAGGGGATCAGATCCGCCTCCAGTTCACGTTTTCCTACAATATGACGGCGCGCTAGCCCCGTTACGGCTTCGGCGCGGCCTTCTGCCCGTCATGCTTCTGCTTGTAGATGTCCCCGCTGATGTTGTCCTGACGCTTTTCGATCTTGGCGCGCTCGGCCGCCGTCAACCCGCCCCCGTCTCGCCGGTCTTCCCGGATCTGCTGGTTCAGATCCCGCTGGCGAGCCTTGATCCGCGCCGCTTCTTTCTTCGTAAGCTCTCCGGACTCCTTGCCCTCTTTAACCCGCGCCTTCTGGCGTTCCTTGCGTTCGTCAATCCGCTGGCCCTGGCCCATCGCCGCCGGAGCCGCCAGCGCCGCTACCAGAACCGCCATCGTCAGAAAACTCTTCATTTGGATACTCTCCTCTGTCATTTGAACGCGGAAATCAGCGCAAAGTTGCCTCGATGCATGCCAAAATCAGCGGAAGCATGTCGCGACTTCACTGGGCGTTCCTCTGTTATCTCGCACTGGCGGCGATTTCCGGATCATCCCTTTCCGGGGATGTCCGCACAGTTGTCCTCATTCTTCTCGGCGGAATGGCCCTCAAGACCTGGATTGGGCACCTCCGCGATCAGGCTGCGGCACGGCAGCAGGAGTCCGAACCCGACCCCAAGGAAAAATGAGGACCCTACCCGCTTTACCTTACGAACCCATCTAGAGCTGCATGTTGCAAAACGGGACTCCGCCGCTCGGAAACCGGGACTTCGCGCCGTTTTCGACCGGAACCCGATGGCGCAAATACCTCGGTTTTGATGTCTGTATTAGGGGGTACTAGCCTAGGGACGGTTAAGGGTACCAAGGGAGATGCGGACTACCGTTCTCCTCGGAACCTAAGGAAGACTAAGGAGTTCCGTGTTCCATCGTGTCCGTTGGCCGAAGCAGATTGCGCGAAAAAGTCCCTTTTTGCCCCCCCAATCGGCGATTCAATACCCCCTTATGGGGATGGTGGCGTAGGGCGAAATACCGACGATTCTGCGGGCTACTTACTTACTAGGAAATGCTTAGAGGAATGTTAGCCTCAGTCGATAAGACAAATGAACAACGAAAGCTGACCCGGCAGATTCCCGAATTGGAACACGGCATGTTCCAATTCGGAAATGGTGGACACCGCAAGGGTTCAGGACTGAAACACGCATAAGGACTTCCCCCTAAGGCGTACACCCTGTCCCGAGCATTTCGCACCGGCCAAGATCACCTTTAAGTTGTTCCAGGAAAAGTATTTAACGGAGAGTACGATGCTTCCACTGGTTCGCAACAACAATCACTTTCGGAATTGGGCAACCGGTTGCATTACTAAGGGCAATCCGCTGGAAACGGTGGAGAACGCTGACCTGACCGGAGAAAATCAACTTTCTCCTACGGAACGGAAAAGCACCGGACGAATGAAACCCCCGGCAGTCGCCTTAGAATCCCAACCTGAACAACGGACAGGGATATTGGGGATCCAGCCGAAAGACGGAATCACACGACGGGCTTCTCTTACGCCGATCACGGCGGGTACAGCGGCAAAGACGGAATCGAAAATCACCGAGGATCCTGGAATGCCTGCCACCGCCACCCAACAAGTTGCTTCACTCTCCATCGAGCCCATGCCGATCGACCGCATGACACGGGTTCGCCCTGTCAAAACCTCTGACCGAGTGATGTCCTCCCGGACCGCCGCGGCCCGGCTGGCGCAGCGGGACCAGATCGTCCTCGAGAATCTCCCGCTGGTCAAAGCGATCGCGGTCCGCGTCCACGAAAACCTCCCTGTTCACGTCGACCTTGACGATTTGGTGCACGCCGGCATCCTCGGCCTGTTTGACGCCGCCACGAAGTTCGATGCCGAAAAGATGGTGAGCTTCTCCAGCTACGCCAAGCACCGGATCAAGGGTGCCATCCTCGACAGCCTCCGCCAGCTCGATTGGGCCAGCCGCGACCTGCGCCGCCGCCACAAGCAGCTGGAAGCCGCCACCCGTGAACTGGCCGGCGAACTGCACCGCGCCCCTTCGGAAGCCGAACTGGCCACCAAGATGGGTGTCGACGTCGAACGTTGGCGGCAAATGATGATCGACCTTCGCAACGTCGGTCTCGTGAGCGCCTCCCAGCGCCCCGCTGATCAGGAAGACCTTCCCGCCCCCGATTTCCCGGCCGCCGCGGAACTCCAGCCCGACAACATGTGCTCCCAGCAGCAGCTGCGCAGCGCCCTCGGTGAGGCCATGAAGTCCCTCCCGGAACGCTACCAGAAAGTCGTCGCGCTCTACTACACCAACGAATTGACCATGAAGGAAATCGGCGGCATGCTCGGCATCAACGAAAGCCGCGTCTCCCAGATCCACAAAACCGCGCTCGAAAAGATGGCGGTCGTTCTCCAGGAAGCCGGCATCCGCTCCAGCGCCGCGTTCTAAACCCGGCGCTAACGGATCTCCAACCGGTAGGGCATCAATCGCAGAATCGCACCCTGCCGGAACAGCTCCATCGGCATCCCGCCAGTCCATTCCCGGATCTCGCGCTGCACCAGGCGGTCAACGGAAACGTTACTCTCGTTCCCCTTTGCCACCAATTGCTCCAGCAGGGACTGCTTCGGCGGATACACCACCAGCCGGATCTTGTCGGACTTGCTCAACTTGGCCTTCTCCTTCACCATCTCGATGGCCTTGTCCAGCCCGCCCTCCGCGTCAATCAGCTCGTGCTTCTTCGCATCGGAGCCCAGCCACACGCGCCCCTGCGCCACTTCGTCGATCTCTTCGTACTTCTTCTTCCGCCCCTCGCCCACAATCCCCACAAACGCCTTGTAGACGGATTCCACCCCGTCCCGCAGCTTCTTCCGCCCCTGCGCGTCCAGCTCATAGTATTCGGAGTCAATCGTCGCGTTCTTCCCTCGTTGCACAACGTCCTTGGTCAACCCCAGCTTGTCGTACAGGCCCTTCAAATTCACCTTCCCGTAAATCACCCCAATCGAACCGGTAATCGTGTTCGGATAGGCAATCACCGGGTCCCCGGTCATCGAAATATAGTACCCGCCCGACGCCGCCACGTCCGACATCGAAATCACCATCGGCTTCTTCTTGCTCAGCAGCTTCGCCTCGCGCAAAATCTCGTCCGATGCCACCGCGTCCCCGCCCGGAGAATCCACCCGCAAAATGACGCCCTTAATACTCGCGTCCTCCGCCACCTGGTGGAACAGCTTCGTCATGTGCGCCGTCGTCATCTGCGCCTCTTCATCCAGCGCCCCCGTCACCGACTGGCCCCGCACAATCGCCCCATCGCCCACAATCATCGCAATCCGGTTCTTCCCCTCAAACCCATCCACACTCGTCCGGCTATACTCGCCCAGCCCCACCCGCTTCACGTCCATTCCAAGCTTCTGCTTCACCTCGTCAAAGAACTGATCCTCATAGCTCAGCGCGTCAATCAGCCCCGCCGTCACCGCCTGATCCGCCAAAAACGGCCCATCATCCAGCAACTTCCGCACCTCGGCGCCGCTCTTCTTCCGCGCCGCGCCAACGGTATCGGAAAGATGCCCATACAAACCGTCCAACAACAGGTCCAGCGCCTCCCGGCTCTCCGGCGTCATGTTGGTGCGCGTGTAGCTGTCCAGCGCGTCTTTGTACTTCCCCGCGTGCTCGGCCTCCATCTTCACGCCCAGCTTGTCGAACGCGCCCTTGTAATAGGTGATCTCCGCGCGCATCCCCTTCATGTCCAGATAATCTTCCGGCACCATGTGGATCCGATCGGCGGCCGTCGCCAGGTAATACTCCGGCGTTCGCGGCGCCCGCAAAAACACAAAAAGCGGCTTGCCGGAGGCCTTGTACTCAATCAGCCCCCCACGAATCTCCTGCAGTTTCGCCCAGCCCACCGAAAGTCCGCGCGGCATCAACACCACGGCCTTAATCTTCGGATCAATCGCGGCCTTCTTCAGCGACTTCCACACATCAGTCACCGTCGGCGGCGCCGCCCCGCCCAGGAACGCGAACGGCATATCCGCCCCCGGCTTCTCGCTGATCGCGCCTTCCAGCCGCAGCACCAGCGTGGAGTTACTCTCCACGCTCTTCTCCTGGCTCCCCAGTTTCGCCGCGACCAGAATCGCAACCACACCGAACAACCCGGCCATCAAAACACCCGCCAGCACGCCAAGGAAAAACTTTTTCATAGTGGGCTCCGCTCAAACCATTGTCGAACGGAATCCCGCTAAATGTGCGATCAGCGCGCCGCCACCGGAACCCGCGCCGTCCACTCGTTCCGCTGAGCCGCCAGCGCCCCTGCATGCACCTCGTCCAGCAACTCCAAACACCGCGTCAAAAACGTCAACCGCGTATACCCGCCTCGCCGCAGCACCTCCCCGTGCTCCATCCAAACCACGAAGCACATCCCCGCCATCAGCGCCTTATGGCACCGCCGAAACGCCCGCAGAAACTTCCACCGCCGCCAAACCGCCCCCAGGTTCGTCGCCTGAAACCGCAGATGCATCGCCTCGTCCTGCAACAGCCGCGCGCAGATCGTCCGCAGCCAGCCCGACGCCGTCATCTCCCGCACCGCCGTGTAGTAAGGAACCGCCACAATCTCCGCGCACACCAGAACCGCCACCATCAGCCCGAACCCCAGCATCTTCCGCAACACCCGGAACACCGCATCCGACCAGCACCGCCGCAACAACGGAAAACCCTGTGCTTTCAAAAACTCCCCCAACCACTGCGAATGCCGGTTCTCCTCCTGAATAAACAGCGCCATCGCCTCACCCAGCCACGAATCCCCGTTCCGATCGCCGAACTCCCGCGCATAGCGCAACAAATGCCGCCCATCGGACGACTCTCCCAACTGAAACTGCGCCAGCGACGGCCCGAGAATAGCCGCCTCGCCCTCCCCCCACCCATCCCGCGCCCGCGGCTCCAGTTCATCCAGCAAATTCCGCCGGAAATGATTCCGCCACACCATCCCGGCTGGCCATGCAGTCATTGTGATCTTCTCCATGTAATGTACTTTACGCTGCAAAGCATCAGAATGCAAGATATTTTCACACCCCCGGCTCCGCCCGCCAACCGATACGATGGCTGTGGTGTAATGAGCAAAGAATGATCGCTGGATGAGCCAAACCATTCAAGTTTCGGAAAAAACCGCCGCGATTCTCGCACAGCAAGCGGCGGCCCAGGGTCTTAGCGTGGAAGCCTTGATCGACCGTATGGTGGAGGGAAAAGGGTTAACGGCCGGCTCGACCCGCCAGAATACAACCTGCGCCGCTGCCGAGGGCATCCTCGATGTCCGGACACGGGTCAAGCCTGACCCCGAGGGATGGACAAGCCGCGACTACGTCGTGCATGGCCGGCGCTAGTGCCCAAAATTGTCATCGACGCATCGGTGGCCACAGCCATCGATCCCATCGCCCCCAAATTGTGGGCCTAGGAAATACACAACATCCTTCTGATGAGCTGTAAGCGTGGCCGGATCGGGAAAGAGAGTATTGAACGGCTACTGCGGTTTCTGAATGAACTCGAGGTTCAACTCTTGGCGCCCGTGTCGCATGAGTCTCTCTACCATCTCGCCGAAGCCCTCGCCGTGCTCTACGGCACCGGCGGCGGCGTGGAGAATCTGCCAACGAAGGTCTTCATTGACGGCATCGAGTGCGAAGTCCTCTATGCCAGCCAAGCCCCAGGCCTGATCGCCGGAGCCTGGCAACTCAACGTCCGCATCCCCGAATTTGCCAGCAAGGGAGAAGTCGTCTGGCGCGCCGGTGAGCGAGAGAGCGTCGAAGGCGTCCACGTCGCACTCCAAGACTAGGTCAGTCCTCGCCAGGTATCACGACATCGAATCCGTCCAACGCCGCAACTTCGGCCAAGGCCCGGTCGGCGGTGACGAAGCACTCGATGCCACTCTTCGTTCGGCGGCGAATGGCGCAGGCGAGATGAAGGGCGTCCAACGTGCGCAGATTATGCTTTGCGGAATAATCCGTAAGCAGGCGCGAGGCCGTCTCATAGTCCTGCCTATGCATCGGATGAATCAGGAAGTCCCCCAACGCCGCGCTCACCGTCACTTGCCGGAGGAACACGGCCGCGCCTTCCCGCGTCAGGGAGCCGGTTCGTTGCTTAATGCCCGCCACCGAGATGAGCTCGATCAGCGCGAGTTTCGCGACGAAAATGAGCCGGCTCCGCTCGCGAAAAATGCGATTGACAGAATCGCTTCCGGCCTCCGGATGGTACAACTTGGCCAGAGCGCTGGAGTCGAAAAAATAGCGCACGGATCAGCGATCGCCGCGAGCGCGGATGATCTCATCGGCGAAGGAACCCGGGACGGCGCGGAGAAGCTCTTGGGTTTCTTCGAGCGTGGGAAGGCGGTCCAGCCCGGCAAGTTCGGCACGGCAGCGCGCGACGTACTCGTTGTCCAGATCGTCGTCGAGTGGCTCGACCGTTATTGTGACACGCTCATGCTCCATGAGCCCCAGCGGTGTCACCGGGCGGAGAACCCCGTCCTCGTAGATCGCATCGACACGCGTGGACATGGCTTTATTTTATCTCTATTTGCGATTAGAGAAGAATTCTGATAACGATGGCGATCTTGATTCTGGGTGGGTTAACGGCGCTCTTTAGCCGCGAGACACCCATGCGCCTCGCGCCCGAGGCCAGCGTGTGGTTCGAGCCGAATCATGAGCAAGTCGGTGGCCGGACCGAGTGGACGGCGCGTGCGTCGGGGGCTTGGCTGTTCTCACATCGAACGAGGTCGTCTATGCGCTGCCGCCGGAGACCCACTTCGACCCTAAGAAAACGCGCGGCGTCCCCACGGCTAACACGACGAACGTGCATATGCGGATGGTGGGTGGACGCCGGGTAAAGGGCGCCGGCGAAAAAGCACAAGGAGGGTACTCGAACTGCTTTCTCGGCAAACACGAAAACGAATGGTTTTCCGGCGTGCCGCATTTCGGGAGAGTGCGTTTTCCCGAGGCCTATCCGGGGCTCGACGTGGTGTTCTACGCGACACGGCGGAATGTGGAGTATGACTTCATCGTGAAGCCCGGAGCGGACCCGTCGGTGATTGAGTTGGCGTTCGATGGATTAACGCGCGTCGACGAGAAAGGAGACCTGACCGTCTCCAGGGGCGGAAAGTCATTCCGCCAACACCGGCCCCGGGTCTTCCAAGGCGCAACCGAAATCGAAGCCTCGTTCCGGCTGACCGAAAAGGGAACCGTGAAAGTCGACGTTGGCGACTTCGACCACTCATTCCCGCTCCGTGTAGACCCGGTCCTGGACTTCTCGACCTATCTGGGTGGTTCGGGCGCAGATGGGTTCTCAGACCTCGTTGTCTCTTCAGACGGCAATCCCGTGCTCACCGGTTAGAGATACTGTGCATGGACCGGGATCGGTAGCCACACGCGGGGCAAGTCGGTTTCTGAATGGCCCAAAGGGCGTGCCATTGCCTTAACAGGTTAGTGGATTCAGATCGTCCCTTGCGTCAACCTCCATGCATCAAAAGTGCGACAGACCCCGGATAATTCGCAAAAGCACACTATAGCCCTGCCCCCACGCGCTGCTGCAGCCACAACAGCGACGGATAGGCGGCGAGCCAGATCCAGAAAAAGCGGTTGAGGCCGAACAGGCAGGCATTGACGAAGTGAAACAACGCGGCAAAAGTAAGGCCGATGACCAGCGCATGCGGCGACAGGAGCGCGAGAGGAAAAAACAGCTCGAACAGCATGACCGCCCAGGAGGCGAAGCACACCGAGCGCGGCCAGTCCGCCCCTGCCCGGAAGCTCTCGCTCGCCGGATAGGCGGAGAACAGCAATACGTCGCGCGAAGCGCGGCCCGTGCGCCATTCGGGGTTGATGATCTTCACCCAGCCGGCGATAAAATACGACAGCATCACCTGCAACGCCAGATACCCAAACGCTGCCTCACGCGCCCGCGGCGACGGCATGAAATGCACCAGACAAAGGCAGCTCAGGATAAGCAACCCCATGCGGTCGCTGCCGCCGTTATAGGGGCCATCAAAACGCTGCAGGATGAACAGCGCGTGAATAAGCAGCGCGAGGCAAATCCACGGGGCGGCAAAACCCGCCATCAGCAGCAGGCTAAGGGCGATGCGCGGCAGGAACAGGCGGCGCTCTCCCGGAACGCATAGATGCTCGGCGCTTTGTTGCAGGAAGGCGAAGGCGAGCAACATCTCGGTGCAACGCACGGCGGTATCGAGGCTCATACGGCCTCCCTGCGGTAGACGGGCGAAGTGAAGGTGATGTCTTTGCGCGTGCCCTCGCCTTGCCTGCTCACGAAAACCAGTCGGAATTGCAACCAGGGCGCGGACGCATCTGCGCATTCGGCTTTGATGCGTTCAATGATTTCGCGCTCGCTATGTGCGGTAGGGTTCGCCATCAGCCGTTCCGCGCAGGTCACCAAATAGAGGGATTCGTTCCAGCGCGGGTTCCAGACCATGCGCAGCAGCATCTGGCCGAACGAAAGGCACGCCGGCCGGGGGCGAAATTCCTGCCACGCGACGACGGCGTGCGGGTCATGCAGCAACGCATATTCGATACGGGGCGACGGCGCGATCGTATCGAAGAAACGCCACGAGGGGATGAGAGCAGGCAGGAGCAGCTTGAAACCGTGCAGCATGTCTGATCTCCTATGATGAACCGGCGGTGGGCGCAATTTATGGCTCTGGTGCAAAATCGGCGTTGTCGGCCAAAATGAGGAAGTGCCCGATTTGTTTCAGCGGATGAACTGTTCGCCGGACGCCATTTCGATGCCGAGATTGTGGTACTGTGCGTTCGGTGGCACTTGAGTTTCAAGCTGAGCTACCGGGATTTGGTGAGCATGATGAGCGAACGCGGCATTGGTCGGCGGAAAACCGTGGGGGCGGAAAACCGTGTGTGACACGAATTTCCGGACCCATATCGTTCTTACCGGCAACGTACCGGCAGACATCACTTGGTCAGGTAATTCATCAGTCTGAGCAGTTCCTCCTCGACCGCTTCAATCGTTTCCCGTATCTCGCGAAGGTCCTCGACCAGATCGACCGCGGCGTTTGCTAGATCCTCTCCCTCAGACGACAGAAATGAAGGGAGGGACTGATTGGCGAGTGCAGAACCGCCTAACGCCGCTTCCGCCAAATGATGGGAGATCCGATCATCCTCTCCTGGCTTCAAAAACCCAATTGCTTTGAGTTTGGCGAAAATACCATTCTGAAGCGTCAGGACAGCATCCACACATTCTCTCGTTCGCGCTGTCTCATCCGGGTTTCTTTCCTCGATCATTGATGGATCCTATTTTGCCGCATGCCGCCGGCAAACAGTGTGTGGCACGAATTTCCGGACTATTCTATGGCTCCCAAGCACGTACGCCCACTCCGACCCACAATTCGGGACAGACTACTCCGCGCGTACGAGTACAAATTCCGACTCTCCGGATCCTCGCCGTGCTGATCAACAAACGGAGCATCCGCACTCGTAAACCTACCCGCCACCCCACTGAAGTACCACGCCCAAAAACAATCCAACCCCGTCTCTACATCCTGCTCCTTCGCATTGCTATGGGGACTAGGCTCCAGCCACAGCGCGCTCCCAATCCTCGACAATTGCCAAGTCACCTGGGCTACCATCATCCCGGAGGTCAAGTTCACCTAAAGGAGCACCCAGCGCATCTGAAGGAAGACGCGAATAACGTTCCTCTAAAAACCGCAACATGATTTTATATGCGCGAAGGTCTTTCATTGTGCTTCCAATCCGGTTTGTGGGTTGAACGTTCGAGGAGTTAGGCTCACCCCTGCATTCACAATCGTATTGCCGCGTGTTCAGGTGCCGGCGCCGGAAAACCGTGTGTGACATCACTAGTGTCCCAACGTTGCGATCGGACTCGGCTGTAACCCCATCGTTTTCAGTAGGATCAGCGGGGATTTGCCTGGGAACGATTTGAACGGCTGGTTCATGATGGC
>JBIKOG010000420.1:0-4177 GCA_044358225.1 Bryobacteraceae bacterium
CCACAGCCAACGACGACGACGAGTTCATAATCAGAATGAGAACACAACCAACCCCGTGTCCCTCGTGTCCCCAATTCTCCGTGTCTCAGCTCAGGGTGGCAGTTCACTCCGGCGCGCGAGGCGCGCCGGAGTGTGTCCCCGGGGTGGTGGCCGGTTGCACCCGTGTATTTATGCTGCTTTCCTTGGTGCCGGGGGGAGGTCGTCTTCGATGTCGATGCCTTTGGCGACGTCGTCGGGCGGGAGGACGACGATTCGGTGGCCCGGGAACTCGCGGCGGTAGGCGGCGAGGACTTCCGGGGTCGGCTCGGTGACGTAGACGATCGGTTCGCTATTCTCAGTTTGAGGCTCTGGCTCTTGTGTTTCCAACGGCTTGGCGACGTTGGGAAAGTTTTTATTTACGTCGGCGATGCCTCGGCGGAGCCGGGCGATGCGGACTTCGAGGCGGTCGATCTGGCGCTCCATCTTTTCGATGGGGGACTTGGCCGCGTAGAGCTTGCGAGCGACCTGGGCCTGGAAGTAGTCGTCTTCGTACTCCTTGGAGACCGGGGCGGGGTGGCTGGCGGCTTCCATGAGTTCGTCGTTCCAGATGCGGTTCAGATCGGTCTGAATGCGGTCGATCTCCCAGCGGGCGATGGCCATTTGACGGACCATGGCGGCAGCCTCCTGGTTGACGGGCAGGAAGATCTGAGTGAGCTGGTTGATCAGCGCGTAGAACTTCTTGCGGTCCTCGTGGCAGAGGACGCCGGAGTTGGGCGGGACGAATTGGGCGAGGGTTTCGGCGTTCTCGCCGGTCTTGATGGAGTTCAGGCGCGATTGGGCTTTGCCTTCTGGTGTGATGGGGCCGCGGGACTTGGCGCCGTTTTCGCGGGCGATTCTTGCTTTGTCTTCTTTCGTCATACTGTCCTCTTTCGCGAGTGGAAATGAAAAAGGCCCCGGGCTGCGGATGTTTCCGCGGCGCGGGGCCTCTACAATTTCACTCTAGCATGCGGCGTCAAGCGGTTTTTGGTTAAGTCTTGTGTTTTCAACGTGGCAAGGCTTGTGACTGGGTTCTGTGGGAGGGGTATGTTTTGGGTTTTTGGGGTGGCGGATGGGGTTGGGTTGCTGTAGGCTCTGCTGAGGAGTGGAGATGAAGCTGACTTTTCTGCTGGTTACCGGGGCGTTGTGCGGGTTGGGACAGGAGGGGAGCGGGCCGTATCCCGCCATCTATGAGACGGACGCGGGGTTGGCGACCCATACCGTGTACCGGGCGAAGGACCTCGGTGCGGTGAAGGGGAAGATGCCGATTCTTTCGTGGGGGAATGGGGCTTGCGCCAACAATGGGCTGGCGCATAAGAACTTTCTGCTGGAGATTGCTTCGCATGGGTTTCTGGCAATTGCGATTGGGCCGCCGGTGGTTTCGCCGGCGCCGGGGCCTCGGCCGGCGGGGGCGGGACCGGCGACGAAGTCGAGCCAGTTGGTGGATGCGATGAATTGGGCGATCGCAGAGAACGGGCGGAAGGGGAGTCCGTATTACAAGCGGCTTGATACGGGGAAGATTGCGGTGATGGGGATGTCGTGCGGGGGGATTCAGACTTACGCCGTCGCGACCGATCAGCGCATTCGGATGCTGGGCATTTGGAACAGCGGCATTTTGAAGACGCCTACGCGGCCGGGGGGGCCGCAGATGGAGGATGTGCGGAAAGAGCAGCTGGAGAAGCTGCGCACACCGATTTTCTTTGTGATGGGGGACAAGACCGATATTGCGTTTGAGAACGGGCTGGATGATTTCACACGGATTACGAAGGTGCCGGCCATTCATATGTACAGGGATGGGGTGGGGCATGGGGGGACTTACGGGCAGCCGAATGGGGGCGAGTTTGGGAAGGTTGGGGTGGCACTGTTGCGGTGGCAGCTGAAGGGCGATCGGAAGGCGGGGCGGATGTTCCTGGGGGCGCAGTGCGGGCTCTGCCAGGCTCCGGGGTGGCATGTTTCGAAGAAGGGGTTTCAGTAGTGCGAGGAGGTGATACACTGCGTCAACTAGAAACGGCTACGGAGGGCGACAGCTTGGACTGGAATGAACGCGAAGTCATCACGGTGAATGGACTCATTCGGCCGGAGGAGATGGGCGTCACGCAGACGCATGAGCATCTCTTTCTGGACGCCATGGACCACTATCCGGGGTATGGGTATCAGCTGGTCATCGATGACGAAGAGGTGATGGCGAAGGAGATCGCCGAGTATACGCGGTTGGGTGGGCGGACGATTTGCGACGTCACGCTGGACGAGATTGGGCGGGATCCGAAGCGGCTGGCGCGGTTTTCACAGCGCACTGGGATCCATGTGTTGATGGGGTGCGGATGGTACCGGGAGTTTGGTTATCCGGCGGTGGTGAAGGAAAAGACGAGCCGGGAGTTGGCCGAGATTCTGGTGAAGGAGATTGAGGTCGGGGTTGGGGATACGGGGATACGGGCCGGGTTTATTGGGGAGATTGGGACCGGGCGGCATTCGATTCTGCCGGGGGAGGAACGGGTGTTCCGGGCGGCAGCGCTTGCGCAGGCGCAGACGGGCGTAGCCATTACGACGCACACGACGCGGTGGGGCACGCTGGCGATGGAGCAGATTGCGCTGTTGGCGGAGTATGGCGCGGATTTGAGCCGGGTGATCATCGGGCATTTGGGGGACAGGGTGGGTGTGCACCATTTGCTGCCGATTGCGGAGAAGGGCGTATACGTGGAGGTGGATAACATCGGGTACCTGGACTATCAGCCGGAATGGGTGCGGGCGGATAACGTGGCGAACCTGGTGCATGCGGGATTTGTGAAGCAGGTTTTGTTGTCCGAGGATATCTGCATGTTGAACCACCTGAAGTACACGGGCGGGAAGGGGTATGGGTACATTCTGGAGGTTTTTGTGCCGATGTTGCGGGAGCGGGGCGTGACGGACGAGCAGATTTTCCAGATGATGGTGACGAATCCGGCGAATGTGTTTTCGCGGAGGCGGCGTGCCGGGGTCTGATTGGTTCGCGACATTTGGCGTACGGCCGGTGATTAACGCCGTTGGCTACGCGACGCGGGTGAGCGGGAGTTGTCCGCATCCGGACGTGGTGGCGGCGATGGCGGCGGCGAGTGGCGCTTATTTTGAGATTGACGACTTGCTGGCGGCGGCGAGCCGGGAGATTGCGCGGGCGACGGGGGCGGAAGCCGGGATTGTGACATGCGGCGCGGGGGCTGCGTTGACGCTTGGGGCGGCGGCGTGTCTGGCGGGGAACCGGCCGGAGGTGATGGACCAGTTGCCGGATGTGACGGGGTTGGAGCGGGACGAGATTGTGTTTCCGATGCCGGGGCCGTTTGACTATGACCATGCGATCCGGCTGAGCGGGGCGCGGCTGCGGTTGGTGGATTACCATGCGGCGGATGCGCTGGAGCGGATTGAAGCGGCGATTGGGCCGCGGACGGCGGCGGTGGGGTATGTGTGGCTGGAGGTGGAGGAACGGCCGCGGATTGCGGCGCTGGCGGAATTGGCGCACCAGCATGGGCTGCCGCTGATTGTGGACGGGGCGTGCGCGTTGCCGCCTCGGGAGAACTTGCTGGGATTGACTGCTGCCGGGGCGGACCTGATTGCTTACAGCGGGGGGAAGCATTTGGGCGGGCCGCAGGCTTCGGGGATTTTGTGCGGGCGGGAGCAGTTGATCCGGAGCGCATGGGTGCAGATGGTGGATATGGATGTGCGGGGCGGGACGTGGAGTTTGCGGCATTGGGTGGAGCAGGGGTGGATTGCGCGGGCGCCTCGGCATGGGATTGGGCGTTCGATGAAGGTTAGTAAAGAGGCCATTGTTGGGGTGATGACGGCGTTGCGGCGGTATGGGAGCCGGGACGCGGGGGAGGAGTATGCGGGGTGGGCGGCGACGGTGGATGAGATGTATGAGGGGTTGCGCGATGTGGACGGGTTGGTGATTACGCGGCAGGCGGCGGGGGGAAATGGGCAGCGGTATCCGAATTTGCGAGTGGAGTCCGGTTTGGTGCGGGTTGGCGATTTGCAGCGGGCGCTGCGGGAGCGGCCTCGGCGGATTTTGTTGGCTGAAGATGAACGGACGCCGGACCGGGCGGTGATTTTTCCGCAGTGTTTGCAGGCTGGGGATGGGGCGGAGATTGTGGAGGCGGTGCGGGAGATTGTGCGAGAGTTGGGGGGCTCATGAGGG
>JBIKOG010000201.1:0-14123 GCA_044358225.1 Bryobacteraceae bacterium
CGAACCCCCCGAGCACCAGCCCAGCCCCGCCGAGCCCAACAACCACAAAATCAACGGACCCTCCCACAAGCCGCTGAAAACAAACAACCCCGCATCCCCCGAGCGCCAGCTCAGCCCCGCCGAGCCCAACAATCACAAAATCAATGGACCCTCCCACAGACCATTGAAAACAAACAGCTAAGCCAACTCCCGAATCTGCGCCACATGTCGCAAAGCATGCGCAGCCAGCATCAACAACGCCTGCGCCCCATCCAGTTCCCCCACAGGCAATTGAATCCAACGGCCCCGCAAAACCCCCTCCTCAGTTCCCAACCCAAACGCCACCGTCTCCGCCCGTCGCCGCGAAAACTCCGCCAGCGCCTCCTCGCGATCAACCCATTGCCCCGTCGGCCGCACCCGCTCCGGAGCCGCCACCGGTCGGCCCACCGCCGTCAGCCGAGCCCAAACCTCGTCATCACCCAACACCACCCCACGCTCCCCGGCCGGCTGCCCCATCGCTCGCCGCACTAGCGTCACCACCCCGCGCTCCACCAAAATCAGATGCTCCACAATCTCCTGGCCCGACCATCGGCCCTCCCCGCCGCCCCCACGCCATTGCGCATCCGTCAACCCGGATACCACCCCCACCAACTCCGCTTCACTCTCTCGCAGCCGCTCAATGATCGCATCCATGCCTAATAACTTAGCAGGCAATCAACGGCCGCCACGTCTCCTGCTCGGCGTCCGAAGCACTCCCCGCCGGCTTCCGCGGCACCCACCGCTCAAATCGCGGCTTCACCTGCGGCACCGCCGCCCCCGTCGCCCCCGTCAAATACCGAGCCCCCGCCGCCGCCAACTCCGCATAGTCCAACTCTACCCAAATCAACTCCGCCCAATGCCGCGCCCCCCACCGCTTGCCCCCAACCACCGCGACCGCGATCTCCAACGCCCCCACCTCCTGGCTGTCCAAATACCGCAGCAACGCCTCCCCCAACCCCGCGTCCGCGCACAAAACCCCCAACTTCCGCCGCCCCAACAGCCCCTGCAACTGCAGCGAACTCACCAGGTCCAAAATGCTCCCGTCCACCGTCAACGTCCGGTGCAACGTCTGCTCCTCGCGCCGCACCGCCCGCCGAAACCCCTCGCCAATCGAATAGGTCCGCGAATCGTGCTCCCGCGTAATCAGTACGACGTTCTCACACCCCAGCTCAATCAACTGTTGCGCACAATACAACCCCGCCCCCGCATAGTCAAAACTGACACACGGTAACCCGCCGTTCCGCGTCGCCACGTCCAACAACGCCACCCGCCCCCCCATCGTCCCCAACCGCGACACCGCCCCGAAGTCGTCCGTCTCATCCACCGGCAAAATCAGATACCCCGCGTACGCCGACGGATCCAACACCCGCGCCTGCTCCTGCGCATCCTCGGGCTGTTCACAAATCACACGCATCCCCCGGCCCTTCGCCACCGGAGACGCTCCAGCCAACGCCATTCCAGCAATTTCGGGCCTCCCGCCACCAACCGAAAGCAGCAGATCCCCCTTCGCCTTCACCCCGGCCTTCGGGAAAATCATCAACTCCCGCGTGTATTCTTTGACCCGTAACTCCAACACCGGGTCCACCCATGCCTTCAATTTATCCCGAACCAGCCGAAAACCCTCAGCCACGTCCCCAACTTCCCAACTTAGGGTTTCCGCGACCTCCTTGTTGGATCCAATCGGGACCCCAACTTTCCATGCATTCACCACCATTCCGAACACGGTTCCACCCCGGACCGTCCGGCCAAGCTCCGCCCCAATCGCCTCTAGAACAGGCGATACGACAGAATCCCACACCGGATCCCCCCACCGGATCGGTGTTGGGTCTCCCTTCGCCCCATCATGGGCGTGGTGTGGTGGCGACATGGGAAATACAGGACCCATAATAGGACCAACATTCAAAGAGTAGACCCAAATTGGTCCCAAATCAACCCCAGCTTTTTCCTAAATCCATCTATTTATGGAATCCAACTCTCCCGGCACACTAAGTCCATGGAACTTCTTGTCCCCGTCACCGACCGCCCGCGCAGCTCGCTGAGCGAGATTGTCCTCTACGCCGAACACCCGTTCCATCCGATTCACGCCGCTCTTTTCAATAATTACGACGGCACGATGACCCTGGTTGTCTGTGCCCGTACTCCCGACGACATCGGCCGTAGCTTCTGGGTCTCTCTAGCCCGCGACGGCCAGCCCTTTGCCCGTACCGCTTGCATTACTCTCCGTCCCGGCCGTGGCAACTCCCCCACGGACCGGATCACTTTTGACGATCCTGGCGAAACCTTTACCGGTATCCATTTCGAGGCGGCCCGCACCGCCCCGCGCCACGTCGTCAACTAACCTCGCCGGGAATCTCCATCCCGGTCTATAAGGTAAGCCCCGCCCGGACGTTCTCCATTCCATACGTCCCGGCGGGGCTCTTGTTTTCCCACCCCAGTTTTCCCTTGGTACCGTGACACCAGGAAAAGCCTAGGTTTCGGATTTTCCCTGCTATTCGCTCGTCCGCCGCACGACCACCGCCTCGGATTTCCCCTGGCCCGAACTGCCAAATAGGGTCCGGATTACCGATTTCCCCGAGCCCCTGGCCTTTCGTGCCTTGGCGGATCCCAGATTTGCCCGACCTTCCGCTCGGCCATTCCGTGACGCCCAACCCGGATTTCTCCGGGATTCCCGGTCTCCCCGAGTCGCCCGCCGCGCGCCTGGTCGCGGCACCGACTCAGATTTCCCTGGGGCGGAAACCTACCGTTTCCCGAAACCCTTCGCGCAACGGAAGCCGACGTTCGGGCTCCGCTCGGCCTGGCGCGCCCAGCTTCGGTGGGAACAGGTCATGAAATCCGGCCGGTCAAACCACGACCCGCCCCGCAGCACCCGGTACATCCCCTTCGCCGCGCCCGGCGGGTTCCGCGCCGGCGCCGCGGCGTAGTAATCCTTCTCGTACCAATCCGACGTCCACTCCCACATGTTGCCGACAATGTCGCACAGCCCCATCCGCGACTTCGGCACGCTGCACACCGCCGCCGGCCCGTCGGAGGCCCCGAAGCGCGCATCCTTCGCCGTCGGGGCCCGGTCCCCCCACGGGTACTTCTCGTTCTCGGTCAATCCGCGACACGCCCGTTCCCACTCCGCCTCCGTGGGCAACCGTTTGCCCTGCCAGGCGCAATACGCCGTCGCGTCGTCCCAATTCACATCCGCTACGGGGAACTTCTCCCGGCCAACCGGCGGCACGCCATCCGCCCATACCGGAGGCGTCCGGTGCCGCGTGGCTTTCACGAAGCGGGCGTACTCCTCCACCGTCACCTCGTGCTCGTCCAGGTAGAACGGGTCCACGAAGATGGATCGGACGGGCAAATCGTCGCGAAGCGGGTTCGGATACCAATCGACCTTCGTCTCCGGATCCTCATACGTCCGCCCGCGCCGGAACTCGCCGCCCGGGAAAAATACCATGCCGATCAGCGCAAATAGCAGCAGTTTCATCCGTAAATGGTCGCGATTTCGTCGGTGGGAATGATGCCATTGGCGCCCAGCGGATCGACGTACTTATAGTTCCGCCCCGATGGCAGCCCGGAAACTTCCTTGCCCCAATCGATGCCAAGCGCCGAATACATGGTGGCGACGACGTTCTCAATCTTCGGCTGTTCCTTCGCGTGCTTCCACCCGGTCTCTTCGCACTTCATGCCGTCTTTATCGGTCCGTCCGAGGACGAGCCCGCCCTTGACGCCCGCGCCGGCAAACATCGCCGGGAAGCACGGGTTGTAGTGGTCGCGGCCCGCCATGTGGTTCAGCGCGCCTGGCGTCCGACCAAACTCGCCCATGGCGACGACCAGCGTATCATCGAGCAGGCTCTTGCCGGGCGTGGCCTTCGAGGGCGTCCGCTCCAGGTCTTCGAGCAGCGTCGAGAACGCCGGGTCAAACTCCTCGATCAGCTTGTAGTGGTTGGACGACGCGGCCCGATCCCAGATGCGCACGTGATGATCCCAGCCGGGATGGCAGACGTGGACATAGCGGGTGCCGGCGTCCTGCATTAACAGGTTACGGGCTAGAGCGCATGACAGCCCGACGGCCGTCTTGCCGTAGCGCTTCTGATCGTCTTCGGAGACCTGGAACGCCGCGGGCCAGCGGGCATCGCCGATAAGGCGGTGGGCGGTGTCACTGAAGTTGTCGAACGTCCGCATCTCCGAACCGAAGGCCGCCATGCGCGGCGCCTCCACCTTGCGCAGGGCCTCCAACAGCCGCCAGCGCTCTTCGACCAGTTCGATCGCCTTTTGATCGAGCGCCATGCCCTTCAGCGCCGCTTGCGGATCCATGTCGAACACCGAATAACGCGCCGGCAGGAAGCCGGTGGCGAGCGCGCCAGCCGCGCCCTTTTCCAGATTGAACGACACGTAGGTGGGGAAGGTATCGGTCTCGCGGCGGCGTGATTCCAACTCGGCCGCGATCACCGAGCCTACCGCCGGAATCTCTTTCGCGAACGCCAAGTTCATCTGCCGCCCGGTCTGCACATAATACTGGCCGCGGAAATGGACCTGTTCGTGACTCTTGAGCGAGCGGAGCAGGCAGACCTTGTCCATCACCTTTTCCACCTTCGGGAAGAGGAAGTGGGAGAGGTAGATGCCGTTCTTCTGCTGGCGGACGTCGAAGTCCTTTTGCGTGCCGGCGGTCTCTTTGAAGTCGAAGCCATCGACGTGGCTGATAGCGCCGGAGAACTCGTAGTAGATGACGTTGCGCGCGGTGCCGCGCGGATTCGTCTTCGCGGCCGCGCCGACGCGCAACGGCCACAGCGTATGTGCCGCCGCGCCGGCCAATCCCAAACCGCCAAACTGCAGCAGATCCCGCCGCGTCGGCAATAACTCCGCAACTGTTTTCGGGTTCTTCATGTCAGTAGTTATAGAGGAATTCGGCCAGGTTGAGCAGGGCCCATTGGAGGTTCTGCGCGCCCTTCACCCGATCCTTGTCGAGCGCGGTGACGGCAATCTGTTTTTCGTCGTTCTGCGGATAGCGTGCCAAGGTGCCCAAGAACAACTCCTCGACAACCTTGCCGTTCTCCTGGTGCGCGGCCAGCAGGTTCTGTACGCGGCTGTCCTTTTCCGCCAGCACGCGATCCGTAACCACGGGAGAGCGCATCAGCAGCAGCGGCTGCATGGGGGAGGCGGCGGGCGGGCGCGGCGGGTTGCTACGGTTGCTCTGGCCGAAGGCGATCATGAAGGTCTTCAGTTCGCCGGAGGCCGAGGGCGTGTTGGCCTGCATGGCCATGGGCACCTTTTCGTTGCCGAACTTGAAGGAGCCGGGGCGGCCGGTGGCGGTGACGAGAGCGTCGTGGACCTCTTCGGCGCTCAGCATACGGACGAACTTGCGGGCGAAGTAGGCGGTGTAGTTTTCCTTCCACTCGCCGGGGTAGCGGGCGGAGAGCTGATAGGCGCTGGACTGGCAGATCTTGCGGAAGACATTTTTCAGCTTGAAGTTACCGGCGCGGAAATCCTTGGCGAGTAAGTCGAGTAACTCGGGGTGGGAGGGTTGTAGCTGCCAGCCTTCGGGGATGGTCCGCGGGTCCTGGCGGGCGAGGTCGAACTCGTCGTAGGGATCGACGATGCCGCGGCCCATGAGCCGGGCCCAGAACAGGTTGACGGTGGCGCGGGCAAATTGCGGGTGCGCGGTGAGCATGCGGCCGAGCTCTTCGCGGGGTTCGGCGCCTTCGCGCGCCTTTTCTCCGGTGAGCGGGAAGGCCGGCGTATTGGGCCCGCCCCAGCGCGGGGTGCGGAGCATGCTCGCGCCCTTGGTGTTGTAGCCGGGGGCGTTGTCGTCGACGATGAAGTGGCCCATGAGTGCCTGGGTGTCTTCGGTGTGGGGGATGTAGCGCGTCTTGCCGAGGAAGCTGGCAAAGGCGAAGAACTCGCGGCGCTTCTTGCTGGTGAGATAGACGTTCACCTTTTCCAGATGGCCTTCGCCGTCGTGGCAGGAGACGCAACTGAAGTTGATGCCCAGGAACGTTTTGCCGTAGAGGACGGCGAGCTCGTCGTGGGTGTCGAGCTGGTGGACCTTCGAGATATCGTTACCATCGGTGGCCTGGCCGGGCTTGCCTTCGACGTGTTCGCGGACGATGAGATTCGACGCGGCGACGACGAGATTGGACTTGGCCGAAGAGGCGATCATGGAGCGGACGAGATCGTCGTAGGGACGGTCCGAACGGATGGCTTCTTTGATCCAGTAGTGGAAGAGCTGGACGCCGCGGGCCATCTTGCCATTGGCGCGGAGGAGGTCCATGTAGAAGTAGGACCACTTCTCGACGAAGGCTTCGCTCGCGATCAGCTTATCGATTAGCTGGTTGCGTTTGTTGGGATTTTTGTCGGCCAGGAAGTCCTGGACTTCGGATGCGGCGGGGATGCGGCCGGTGAGGTCCAAGTGGATGCGGCGGAAGAATTCGGCGTCGGTGGAGAGCGGGGCGTGGGGGACGCCATCGCGTTGCATTTTGCCGAAGATCTGATCGTCGATGAAGTTGACGCGGCGAATGGCGCCGGGTGTTGTGGGCGCGGATGGCAGCGCGGCGGCGACGCGGGCGGTGAGCGCGCCGGGGTCGGGTTTCTTCGATGGCTGGATGAGCGGCGCGTGGGCACCGGCGAAGGTGTCATCGCCCTGGGCAAGGGCAGCGACGCTAACGGCAAAAAGGAGGAATGCTTTCGACATGGCACACGACTCCCCAACAGAGTTCGGACCAGCGTAGTATATATCGCGGCGGTAGGGGAACGGAAGGGGCTGGTTACTTCCGCGGCGTGCTCCAGCGCGCGCCTTCCACCCGGGCCGCCAATTCACCGGCCCCGCCTGAGATTTGTGCCACGAGCTCAATCACAGCCCGCCGGATTGTCATCGAGCGCTGGTTCATTTCCGCCGATAGCAGTGCCGATTCCTCGTCGCTGAGGGCGTCCCGCAGGCGGCGAAGAGAGAGCCTCTCGGCGGAGACCCGCATGGCCACCGATTCCGGACTCAATTCGCGCACGACCTGTTCGAGCGGCTGGGTGATGCTGCGCAGCAGGAACACGGCCAGCCACGACGCCCCGGCCAGACTGAGCAGCGATATCGCCAAAGCTCTGTTCCGCTCTTCGCGCAACGCCTCCACCCGCATCCACAACAGGCCATCCAACTCTCCGGTTGCGATCTTCCAGAACTCGACGCCGGCGTGGCGCGCCTGGGTGCCTAGTTCCGTCAGGTGTTTCGAATCGGCATCCGCCGATTCCAGGGCGTGGATCAGTTCGTTATGACGCTTCTCAAAGGCCGCCAGTGCGACGGTCAGTCTTGGCTTGAGCGTGGGCCGTATCCCGACAAAATTGGGATCTTCCAGCCAGGCGGTGGTGGTGCTGGCGCGTACTCGCGGTAAGTCCACTTCCTTCAGCAGCCCGGATTCAAAGCTCATCCGAAGCGGTTCCGGCATTTTGGCCTGTTCCGAAATCCGATTCAGCCGGGCCTGCAGTTGGGGGAGCGCCAGGAGCGTGACGTCCATCAAATAGTAGGTGTCCAAGTCGGGATCGAGAATCAGGTTGGACAGATCGCCGGCATGGGTGATCATCCTGCCAAAGTCCGCGTCGAGCTTCTGTAACTCGACCTCCACTGGCTCCCGGCGCACTTTCTCCCACCGCTCGCGCATTGCCTGTGGCTCCAAACCTCTGCGGCCGCGCTTGGCGAGTCCCACCGGCGTAAACTGCAAGGTGGTCCCGTGTTGCTCCTGCACCCGTTCCAGCGCGCTCCAGGCCGCCGCTGCCCGCGCCTCGGTTTCCGCCGAGGGCGCTTCCCGCAAAATCGCCTGTAGTTCCACCAGGGGACGGAGATAGGCGGTCCCGCGCAGTTCGCGATCGGTAAACTCGATGCGAGCCTGCACCTGACTTATATACAGATAGAGCAAGAGTGCGATCGGCAAGGAGAAGCTGGCCCCGATCAGGACAAACTTCGCAGACATGGATAGGCGCCGAATCACTAGTCGCACATCAACCTCTTCGACAGGTTGGGGGATACTTGTAACTATTCGTTACCGGTTGCGGTGAAGCCAGCGGCTCATTTCGATGTCGCCGGCGCGGATGTCGGCTTCGCGGCCGAAGCGCTGGCTGATGCGGCGGAGATTGACGATGGCGCGCTGGGCGGCCTGCTTGCCCAGGGGCGTGGGGCCGGCTTCCTGGAGCACCTGGCGGAAGAGTTGCCAGGCGTGCCAGCGCTCCTCCTGATCGTCGCGGAGTTTGCGTTCGAGGGCCAATTGGCGTTCGCGTTCGTCCTTGGTGAAACCGGCTTCGTCTTCGCCCACGATGGCGTAGGTTTGGAACATGTTCCAGAGCCGGTCGTTGAAATAGATGCGCTCGTCGTTTTCGGTGAGGTAGACGGCGAGGGCGTATTTGCCTTCCGTGGACTGATCGGCGTGGAGCGCGGCCACCTTGCGCATGCGGCCGGCGCGGAGGGGGGCGGGGATACTCTCCAGTAGCTCGGCGGCTTCGGTGTAGCGGTCTTCGCGGGCGAGGCGGACGGCGAGGCTGTATTGCACCAAGCGCTTGTCGGGGATAGCGGGGTAGTTGGTGAGGAGTGTCTGGATGTCATCGATGGAGGCTTCGGCGTCGAGCAGGAGGCCGGCATCGAAGCCGGAGGTGGCGAAGTAGACCGACTGGTCCTCGACGCGGGCGATGTCGACGCCATAGCCGGGACGAACTTTGCCAAGGAGGAGGGCGAAGCGGAGCTGTTCGACGCGGTTGCCGAGTTTCAGGTAGACGCCGCACAGGCCGTAAGCGGCGGCGGCGCGCTGGTTCTGATTGGCCTGGCGTCCATTCCAGATGCGGAGGAGCGGGTCCTCGGCGGCGGCGTAGTTCTTCATCAGGAAGTGCGCGGAGGCGAGCATCCAGAGGAACTCCGGGTTGACCGCTTTCGGGGTGGCGGGCGCGGCGAGTTTGACCGCGCCGGCGGGGTTGCCGGACCAGAGGGCGGCGCGCATGCCGAGTGTGGCCACCTTCTCTGAGCGCAGGAGCGCCTTGTGTTTTTCGAGGAGCGTCTGGATGCGTTGATAGACGGCGGCGGGGACGGGGGCGGCGTCGGAGCGCGGGTTGGTGACGAGTTGCAGGGCGAATTCGGCGTGTTCGGGGGTGTCGAAGTAGTCGGCGAGTTGCTCGCGGAGTTTGTCGCCGCCGTCGTAGCCGTAGGTGAGGCTCAAGGAATTGAGCAGCACTTCGCGGCTGAGGATCGAACTGGGGCGGCGGAGTTCGTCCAAGTAGATTTTGCCGGCGGCGCTTTGCTCGTCATCGCGGAAGTGCGTGTGGGCAAGCCAGCCACGAGCTTCGCTGGCGAGGGCTGGCGTGCGGGCAGAGCGGAGGAACCGGCGGAACTTTTCCTTGGCCTTGGCGGTGCCGTCGCGCATGGCGAATTTGGCGTCGAGGAGTTCGACCTCTTCCTTTTCGGCTGCTGTGAGGTTGGGGCTTTTGCGGGCGGCGGCGAGGAGTGGTTCGACGGGCGCCTCTTCGAGGCCCTGGTAGATGCGGCGGAGTTGGCCGAGGGGCGTGGGGGCGGTGTCGCGCGTCATGCCGGCGAAGGCGGCGGAGAGTTCGGTTTGTTTCCTGGGGACGAAGTCGTGACCGCTTTTCGAGAAGGGCTGCCAGAAGGAGATTTTGAGGTACTGGCGGAGGGAGGTGTCGAAGGGGCAGGCCCAGAGGAGGGTTGCCAGAAGGATGGCGGCGCGTTTCATGGGAGGACTTCCAGGGTGTAGGTTGTGGGGCGGGCGGCGACGGCGCGGCCGAGTTGCAGGTCCATGCGGCCGGCGTAGGCGGGCATGGTGAGTTCGATACTTCGGGGGCCGGTGAGGCGGACGGGGATGTTCTTTTCGGGCAGGAAGTATTCGAGGTCCGTGGTGCTGGTGACGCGGTAGCGAATTGGCTTGGCCGGGAGGCTGGGCAGACCGGTGAGGGTGAGCGTGGCGCAGTGGACGGCGGCGCAGCGTTCGTCATCGGTTTTGAGCGTGGGTCGGTTGGCGGGGATGGCGGCGGCACCGGCGGCGGTGAGGACTTCGTAGGGGAAGGCGGCCATGGTTTCTCTGGTTCCGGGCCAGCGGAAGAAGAGGACGCCGCCGCACCAGGGGCCCATTTTGCGGGCTTCGGCGACCGAGGCGGCGATGGCTTCGGGGGTGGAGAGGACGAATTCGATTGTGGCGCCCTCGGTGAAATGGTGCCAGGTGATTTCGGTTTCGCGGATGGCGCGGTAGCGGAGAACGATTTCATTGGCGGGGGTTTTGGCGGTTTCGAGGGTGAAGGCGGGGTTGATGCCGAGGTCGAAGGGACGGAGGTCGAGGAAGGAGATGGCCGGGCCGTTGGCGGGCGGGATGTAGCGGGAGCGGCCGAAGGTGGAGATGCCGATTTTGAAGCGGCGGCCGAATTGGTTGAAGATGGGGGCCCATTTGGGAGCGTCGATGGGGGCGGCGATGACGGGTCCGCTTTGGATGCTGCCGGGGTTGTGGAGGTCGTAGAACTGGGGGACGCATTCGTCGACTTCGGCGATGACGCGGGCGATGGCGGTGTTGGGGCGGAACCAATCGAGGAGGGCGGTGATGGAGAGTTGCCAGTTTTTGGGGAGGTGTTTGCGGACTTCGTTTAGATAGGCTGCGTATTCGCGGAGGGCGGGGGTGGGGCAGTCGATGTCGAGTTGGACGCCGGCGATTTTGATGTTGCTTTGGGCGGCGAGTTCTTTCCATTCCTTTGCCAGGGTGGGGATGGTGCTTGGGTCTGGCACGCGGTGGCGGTTCATGCGGAGGACGGCCCAGTAGGCGCGGGCCGGGGGGAGTTCCATGGGGAGGCGGGCGTCATTGACTTCGATGGAGCCGGCTTGGACGTAGATGGTTTCGATGGGGGGAGATTTTACTTCGGCGGTGCTGCCTTGCCAGAACCAGAAGCCATATTCCCAAGTGGGTTTTATTTTGTTTTGTGGCGTAGGGGCGGTGCAGGCGGCTATTAGGAGGATCGGGAGGAGTAAGTGGGCGGATGCGCCGCGTAACATGGGTTTGGTGGTTTTAGGATACAGGAAGTAAGTGGGGCCGGATAGGGATTGTTTGGGGTGTTTTTTGGGGGCTTCGGTTGCTTCTGCGTTTGCTTCTGCTTCGTTGCTTACCATTCCCGGGGTGCCTGGCACCGATCGGAGTTTTGGTTGGGGTGGGGCAACAAGGGGGGCTTTGTTAATCCGCGAGCAACTTCTTCAGCGTGGGTTCCATGGCGGCGGCCCAGCGTTCGTAGCCGGCGGCGGTGGGGTGGAGATAGTCATTCATGATTTCTTTGGAGATCGTTTCGTCGGGTTCGAGGAAGACCTTGCCGATGTCGAGGTAGGTGATGTTTTTTGTGCCGTTGAGCGGGGCGAGGCGCGCGTTGATGGCGGTGACTTTGTCGCGCATGGCGTCGGGCTTGGGGCCGCGGGGGAAGATGCCCAAGAGGAGGATTTTGGCGTTGGGGAGACGGAGGTGGAGTTCGTCGCAGATGGCGGAGACGCCGGCGGCGATTTCGTCGACGGTGTTGATGCCGGCGTTGTTGGTGCCGATCATGACGACGACGGCTTTGGGGCTGATGCCATCGACCTCGCCGTGGCGGAGGCGCCAGAGGACGTTTTCGGTGCGGTCCCAGCCGTAGCCGATGTTGATGGGGTTCCGGGCGGCGTAGTATTTGTCCCAGACTGCGGGGCCGCGGAGGCGGGCATCGGCGGGGAAGCCGCCCCAGAAGTGGGTGATGGAGTCGCCGAGGAAGACGAGTTGGGGCGGATGGGATTTGAGGCGTTGGAGGATGGAGTGGTGGCGGGCGGCCCAGTCGTAATTTTTCCAGTCGCGGTTCTGGGTGACCTCGACCAGGGTGGAGGGGGCGCCGGGGCCGGCGACGATGGTGAGGAGGCTTTGATCGGTATTGTCGGCGGTGAAGGCGCGGGCGCGGATGGTGCGGCCGGCGGGGATGAAGACGGGGGCAAGATAGACGCCGGCGGATTTATCGGGATCCTTGTCTTCGAAGGTGTAGCGGATGACGGCGCCGGGGGTGGGGGAGGCGAGGGTGACGCGGCCATCGGGGAGGAAGGCGAAGGTGGGGCTGGGGATTTCGGCGGGGAGGGTGGCGGCGGCCAGGAGGAGGAGGGCGGGGAAGCGCATGGGACCCATTGTATATGGGGGACTTGGTTAAATATTCAGGGGATGGATGGGGCGATTTGGAGTTACATTGGAACTGGGAGAAACACTCCTGGAGGCTCTTATGCTTACCCCGAAGACGATCATCCTACCGGTTGATTTTTCGAGTCGCGCGGCGGGAGTTGCCGCCCACGCGCGCATCATGGCAAAGCAGTATGACGCGACCGTGGTTGCCCTGCATGTCATGCGTCCGTTTCAACTAGCCGCCGAGGGCGTGGACGTGCCGTCGGCCGCCGTGCTGGACTGGTACACGCAGCAGAAGCCGTTATTGGAGTCGCAGTTAGATGACTTCGTGAAGATCTATCTGGCCGGTTGCAAGGTGAAGACGCTATTTCGTGAGGGCGAGCCGGCGAGCGAGATTATCCGGGTGGCGAATGAAGAGAAGGCCGACCTGATCATGATTTCGACACACGGCTACGGGCCGTTCCGGCGATTCCTGTTGGGGTCTGTGGCGGCGAAGGTGTTGAGCGATTCGCACACGCCGGTGCTGACGGCGGCGCACGTGGAGGTTCCGCCGGATGAGGCGGAGCGGATCCGGTCGGTGGTGGTAGCGACGGAGTTGGACGCGCGGGTGCCGAAATTGATTGCGGCCGGCAACAGCATTGCCAAGGCGTTTGGGGCGGAGTTGCACATTGTGCACGCGAGTCCGGACGACGGGGCGGGGGCGGCGCATTACATCGACCCGGCGTGGCGGATGGAGGTGGCTCGGATGATGCGGGAGAAGCTGGACGCGGCGGTGAAGGAAGCGGCGGCGACGGCGACGGTGCATGTGATTCCGGGCGAGGCGGCGAAGGTGATTCGGCAGGTGGCCGAGGATGTGCACGCCGATCTGGTGGTCCTGGGCCGGCATTTGGACAAGAGTTTCCTGGGCCGGTTGCGGACGCACAGTTATGCGATTGTGCGGGAGTCGCCGTGCGCGGTTTTGAGCCTGTAAGATAGGCGGGATGAAGCGTCTTCTTTTGTTGTGTTCGATGGCCGTCTTCGCGCAGGACCCTCCTTACCTGCGCGAGGACGGGTGGCGGTTTTTGTTGAGCGGAGGGCTGGCGGGGTGGAAGACGCAGGACGGATCGGCGATGCCGTGGCGGACGGCGCGGGGGATCACGTTTGACGGTGGGCCGCGGCTGGGGGCGACGGCGGCGCCGGGGGATCGGATAATGAATGCGCCGGAGGGGAAGGTGGCGAATCTGGTTTCGCGGGCGGCGTTTGGGGATGTGGAGTTGTATCTGGAGTATTTGATTCCGAAGGGGTCTAATTCGGGGGTGTACTTACAGGGGTTGTATGAGGTGCAGGTGTTTGATAGTTATGGGGCTGTTTCGCTGAAGAGTTCGGATGGCGGGGGGATTTATCACCGGTGGATTGGGGAGAAACCGGTGGGAGGTTCGGCGCCGCGTTTGAATGCGAGTTATGCGCCGGGGCAGTGGCAGAGTTTTCATATTGTCTTTCGGGCGCCGCGGTTTGACGGGGCAGGACGGAAGACGGAGAATGCGCGGTTTATTCGTGTCGTGCATAACGGGCAAGTGGTGCAGGAGAACGTGGAGGTGGAGGGCGGGACGCGGTCGCACATGCCGATTGCGGAGGCGGCGCGGAATCCGCTGATGCTGCAGGGGGATCACGGGGCGGTGGCGTATCGGAATATTTATGTGAAGGATGTGAAGCTGCCGTGATCAGGCGTCACGTACTTCGGAACGTGACCAGGAACAGCACAAATCGATAGAGATACAGAATTTCCAGCGACGCCCAGACCAAAACTCCCGCCTTCAACACCGACACCCACCACCGGTTCTGGTAGACCACCCGAATCGCGATGGCAAGATAAGCACCCAGAACCAACAGCATCAGGCTGGATACTACCTGGTCAATCGCAGTGTCGGACGGCGCCATGCCCGCCATTTTCAAGGCCTGCAGCACGACGGTCGCCGCCGAACTCGTAACGGACAAATACAACAG